>CAYULN010000036.1:0-4073 GCA_964445605.1 uncultured Caulobacteraceae bacterium
GGATGAAGGCGCCGAACAGCCAGAACACCAGCCGGAACGGCACATCCGGCCGCTTGCGCACAAAATAAAGCAGCGCGAACGGGATGCAGAAATAGGAAAAGGCGACAATGGCGTCGGAAATGACATGCAGCGACAGAATGCCGGGCTGCCACAAAAAGCACTGGCCATGCGGCATGAAGCCGGTGATCGGGTCCGCAGAAGCCGGGTCCATGCCGTTCATGCGCGATCGCTCCACACCTGAGTGACGGGCGAATCGACAAGGAGAACCAGAACGGACGCTGTCATCATGCGGTTGTCTCTCGGGTCCCGGCGCTAGCAGTTCGACGGGGCCACGAATCAACCCCGAGTATATGTTAGAGCGCTTCTCGCGCTTCTTGTCACGTCGATCCATGCGGACCAGGCGGCACCCCCGGACAAGCGCCCCTCGCGCAAATCTGCGCAACCGTATAGGTAGCAGAGGTCGGCCGCCAAGATAACGGCCGATTTTTGCCTTTATGATGAAATCCTTGTGATCACATTAGCCAAAATCGTGAAGCTTTTTGCGGTGCAGCAAGAACACTTCATTCACCAGGACGGACATACCCTGTTATACTGTCCACCGGCTTTTGCACTGCGCCATTTCCGAGCGGTTTCCGTAACGACGTCCGCTGGTAAATTTACTTGCGAACGGACTCAAATCGTGAAAAAAATCCTAGGCTCAGGAGGAAATTGCGACGCCCGATGACCAAGGTAGCCGAGAGAATGCGCAACGCCCAGGTTTTGCTGATCGAAGACAATCATGGCGACGCCGTCCTGACGCGGCGGGCGTTCAAGCGCGCCAATCTGAGCAGTGAGATCGTCGTCGCCGAAACCGGCGAAAAGGGTCTGAGCATTCTGCGCCGCGAAGGCGAACATGCCGAAAGCCCGCGCCCCGATATCATCCTGCTTGATCTCAACCTGCCCTATATGCGCGGCCAGGAATTCCTGAGCGCCGTCAAGGCTGACCCCAGCCTGCGCCGCATCCCGGTGATCGTGCTGTCGAGTTCCAGCGCCGATTCTGATGTCACCGCCTGCTACGACCGCCACGCCAACGGCTACATCACCAAGCCGATCACGACGGAAACCTATGACGACATCGTCGCCAAGATCGAGCAGTACTGGTTCACGCTGATGCAGTTGCCGCCCGACCACGACCCGGGGAAGTTGAATTAAAGCGCTTTTCTCAGCGTAAGATTGTAACGCGCCTGGCCGGTGAGGGGATGTGAGCCGTCCGCCAGCGGTGCGATGCCGTGATAGGCCATCCGCACCGGCCCGCCCCACACCACCACATCGCCGTGCACCAGTTCGATCTTTCGCACCGGGTCCTTGCGCGCCAAATCTTTTCTAACAAGCCCACCGAACAGAAAGGTCGCCGGCAGGCCCAGCGATATGGAGGCAATCGGCGCCGTGCGATAGGCCTCGTCACGGTCCTGGTGCAGGCCCATCCGTGCGCCGGGCTCGTAACGATTGATCAGGCAGGCATCCGCCACAAAGTCGGCAAATCCGGCGGCTTCCGCCGCGCGTCCCGCCAACTCGGCGATGACACCCGGCATGGCGGGCCACGGCTGGCCATTCTGCGGATCGATGGGGCTATAGCGATAGCCGCGCAGATCGCTGACCCAGCCCGCCGCGCCGCAATTGGTCATGGCCACCGACATGGTGCCCCCGCCGGGCACCTGCATCCGCCGCAACGGCGCGGCGGCGATGACCTCTGCGATGGCATCCAATAAGGCGTCCGCCTCCGGCAGGGCAAAGCCGCGCAGCAGGCTCAGCCCCTCTGGTAACGGGTCATCGAACAACGGCAGGGTCTCAGGCGGCATCGTGGAAGATAACTCCCAGGGTGCGGCGATGGCCGGAGCGTATACGGCTCACCCCATGCCGCATGGTGACGCGGTAATCGCCGCGCGAGCCGCGCACCGGCCGGTGATGGACGGCGAATACCACCGCGTCGCCTTGCCGGAGCGGCACCACGTCGGCGCGCGACTGCATACGCGGCCGTTGTTCGGTCAGCACGAACTCACCGCCGGTGAAGTCCTCGCCCGGCGCCGACAACAACACCGCCACCTGCAACGGAAAAACATGCTCGCCGTACAGGTCCTGGTGCAGGCAGTTATAATCGCCTGGCCCATAGTCCAGCAGCAATGGCGTCGGCCGCGCCTGCCCGGCATCATGGCAAAGTGCTAACAGTTCGGCGTGGCTTGCCGGAAAAGTGCTAGCAATTCCCATCCGTTCGTTCCAGTGATTGGCGATGGCCGCCAAAGGCGGATAAAGGCCTGTACGCAACCGCTCGACCATCTCCGGCAACGGGTAGGCGAAATACTTGTATTCGCCCTGCCCGAAGCCATGCCGCGCCATGTGGATATGGCTGCGGAAGCGGCCGGCCTCGTACAGGCCGGCCACCGCAACGCAGGTTTCCAGCTTCAGGATGCCGGGCAGGATCGTCCAGCCTTGCGCATCAAGATCGGCCTCGGCGGCGATCCAATCAATCATTGACTCGCCTCAACTGCCAGCAGCTGCCGCTTGCGCTCGACGCCCCAGCGGTAGCCGCTGAGCGACCCGTCGGTGCGCACCACGCGGTGGCACGGGATCAGCACCGCCAGGGTGTTGGCCGCACACGCTCCGGCCACTGCCCGCACCGCCTTGGGCATGCCGATCCGCTCGGCCACCTCGGTATAGGTCAGGGTCTCGCCCGGCGGAATCTGCCGCAACGCGTCCCACACCCGCTGCTGAAAGGCCGTGCCGCGCACATCGAGCGGCAGGTCGAGCCCGACGCCCGGCGCCTCGACGGCACCGACCACCTTGGCGACGCGCTTCTCGAACGCCGCATCGCCACCACTTAAGCTCGCTTTCGGGAAGCGGTCCTGAAGCTCGCGCACCAGCCGGTCCGGATCGTCACCGATCGAAACAGCGCACACCCCTTTCTCGCTTTCCGCCACCAGGATCGCCCCCAGCCGGCATTGGCCGACGGCAAAGCGGATATGGCTGTCGGCCCCGCCTGCCTGATAGCGCTTCGGCGTCATGCCCAGCATCGCTCCGGCCTCGGCATAGAACCGGCCGTTGGAGTTGTAACCGGCGTCGTAATAGGCCTCGGTCACGCTGCCCTTGCCGTCCGCTAGTTCCCGCCGCACCCGTTCGGCGCGGTGGGCCTTTGCGTAGGCCTTGGGTGTCAGGCCGGTCTGCGCCTTGAAGACACGATGGAAATGGTACGGGCTCAGACCCGCCCGCGCCGCCATGTCGGCCAGGGCAGGTTCGCATTCGGCCTCGGCGATCCAGCGACAGATACCGGCGATCATCTCGGCCTGTTGCGCATCGCTGGTCTGATCATCGGGTCGGCAGCGCTTGCAAGCGCGGAACCCAGCGGCCTTTGCTTGTTCGGTCGTATCGTAGAAGCGCACATTTTCCGGCCGCGCCGGCCGCGCCGCGCACGATGGCCGGCAATACACGCCTGTGCTGGTGACGGCATAGACAAAGCTGCCGTCGGCGGCCTTGTCGCGGGCGCGCAGCGCTTCCCAACGGGCATCGACGGCATCGGTCATTTTGGACATGGTGGCGATCATAGCGAAAATCCTCCTTACGCCTATGAATTTCCTCTGCCGGTAAATTAGAATATGGGGATGGTTGCCGCGCTCCGGGTCTTGCGGTCGAATTCGCCTTTTTTCGGCCCTAAGCCGCTCGTAAGGGGAGCGTGGTTTACCGAGTACGTTTTTGCCGGCTATTAATGTCCTCGAGTTATAGGATATGGTGCAAATTCAACGGCTTTTGACACGAAGGCAAACCTTGATCGGCCCGCGCGCTTTCCCCTTTGCAGTTGCGTCGGTGGCTTGCCTGGCCGCCCTGCCCGGTCACGCCTTCGCCCAGGCCGTTGACCCTAGCGCGCAGGTCACCCAGGCCCTGCCGCCCAAGCCGCCGGTCGAGCAAAAGACCGAACCCGACGCCCCGACCGCGCCGATTATCCCGGACAAGGAGTTCGACGCCGCCCTGCCCGCGCTTGACGGGACACAACCGCAACCCGCCCCCGCACCGGCGACCCTGCCGCCGGATATCGCCACCGCCCT
>CAYULN010000037.1:0-15723 GCA_964445605.1 uncultured Caulobacteraceae bacterium
GAGGAGGTCGCCGCGGCTGCCGACACGGGGTTGTGGACGTCTGACGCGCTGGCCGGGCCGACGACCATCACGGGTACCGTGGAACGGTTGACGGTGCTGATGGACGGGCCGATGCAGCGACGCGACTTCCTCACGGTGTCCGGGGCGGCTGTCGTCCTGCCCGGCCACCAGTGGTTGCTGGACTCCGAACGCCTCGCCGCCGTCCACGACGGGCTGCGGGTGGACGCCGCCACCATGGACAGCATCGACCGCATCATCAACGAACAGCGCGCCGTCTCCGACGCCATCGGTATCGACGCCGCCCTGCCCGCGCTTGACGGGACACAACCGCAACCCGCCCCCGCACCGGCGACCCTGCCGCCGGATATCGCCACCGCCCTGACGCCGACCGCCCCAGACCTGCGCGCCCAAGACCTGCCCGTGGTGACGGCTTCGGACGACGCCGACATGACCGCGCCCCTGGCCCCGCTCGACAGCGTCGATGTCCAGCCAGTCCAGACGGCCGCAGTGCCGGCGCAAGCGGCGCCGCAGATCAGCTATTCCACGCAGGTCGGGGGCCTGAAGGAAATCGGTGAACTCAACACGTTCAAGGACCTGAGCGCCCTGTTCGCCGGCAAGGGCAAGGCCGCCAACGCCGCCATGGTCCGCGCCCGCGCCAACGAGGACCAGGCCCTGGCGCTTCGGCTGATGAAATCGCAGGGCTATTACGACGGCACGGTCGCCGCCGCCATCACCGTGCCCGCCGACAATTCCGGCCAGGTCCAGGCCAAGCTGACCGCCCAGCCCGGCAAGGCCTACAAGTTCGGCCTGATCCAGATCGACGCCCAGCCGACCCAGCCGCCCAACCTGATCCGCGACGCCCTGCCGCTGAAACCCGGCGATACCATCGTCGCCGATCAGGTCATCGCTGCCGAGGCCAATGTCAGCCTGGTCCTGCCGCAGAAGGGCTATCCGTTCGCCAAGGTGGAAAACCGCGACATCGCGCTCGATCCCGACACTGGCATCGGCGACTATACGCTGAAGGTCGATACCGGCGACAAGTCGCGCTTCGGCACCGTCACCACGACGGGCGACAAACCAGCCTTCGACGCCAGGCACATCCTGGTCCTCAGCCGCTTCAAGCAAGGCGATCTCTACGACAGCCGCAGCGTCGACGACCTGCGCCAGGCCCTGATCGCCACCGGCCTGTTCCGCACCGTCGCCGTCGAACCTGTCCCGAGCGGCCAGAAGACCAGCGACGGCGACGAAATCGTCGACCTCAATGTCCGCCAGCAAGCCGGCCCGGCTCGCACCCTGGCCTTCGACGCCGGCTATTCGACCGGCGAAGGCTTCACCGCCGACGCCACCTGGACCAGCCGCAACCTGTTTCCGCCCGAAGGCGCCCTGATCGTGTCAGGCAAGCTCGGCACTCAGGAACAGGGCCTGGACACCACCTTCCGCCGCTCCAACGACGGCCGCCGCGACCGGACCACGTCCTATACGCTGTCGGCCGACCACAATGTCTATGCCTCCTACCAGGCCTATATCTTCGGCCTTTCCGGCTCGGTTTCGCGCGTGTCGACGCCGATCTGGCAGAAGCTGTGGACCTGGTCCTACGGCAGCGATCTGCTGGTTACGCGGGAATCGAAGACCGATCCGCTCACCGGCGTCGAGGTGTTCTCGACCTACTACCTGCTTAATGTGCCGGTGAAGGTCGAATACGACCGCACCGACGACCTGCTCAATCCGGTCAAGGGCTTCCGCCTGGCCGCGTCGGGCGGGCCGCAGATCTCGCTGCAGGACGGCGGCAGCAATCTGCGCGTCATCCTCGACGGCACCTATTACTATCCGTTCGGCGCCCGCACCGTGCTGGCCGGCCGCATCCGCCTAGGCTCGCTGACCGGCGGCGCCAAGCTCGACGACATCGCCCCGTCGCGGCGGCTCTATGCCGGCGGCGGCGGCTCCGTGCGCGGCTTCGCCTATCAGGGCCTCGGCCCGCTCGACGTCAAGGGCGACCCGACCGGCGGCCGCAGCCTGGTCGAAAGCTCGCTCGAGCTGCGTTACCGTTTTGGCGATTACGGCATCGTGCCGTTCATCGACATGGGCCAGGTTTACGACAAGGTCGTGCCGGATTTCTCCGACATCCGCATCGGTGTCGGCGTCGGGGCGCGGCTGTATACCAATTTCGGGCCGATCCGCATCGACGTCGCCACGCCGATCGATCGCCGGCCGACTGAACCGCAGTTTACGCTCTATGTCGGCATCGGGCAGGCGTTCTGATGGACCAGCAGCCCGAAAAACCAGAGCCGATCTGGCAACGCGCCGTTCGCAAGCAGGCGCAACAGGCCTGGGAAGTGGCCAAAGCCCAGGCGGCGAAGGTCGATTGGAAAAAGCTCCGTTGGCGACGCATCCTTGCCTACGTCGCAGCCGTAGGCGCCGGGATCGTCGTGCTGATCGCGGCCACCGGCATCGGCCTCAACACCGATCCCGGCAAGCGCTTCCTGCTCGGCCTGATCAATGGCTTCGCCACCGATACCGGCCTGAAGGTGCATATCGGCGCCCTGGAAGGCTCGATCTATGGCGACCTGACCCTGCGCGATATCCAGGTCTCCGATCCGAAAGGCGTCTTTCTCACCTCGCCGCGCGTCCATCTCAACTGGCGGCCGCTCGCCTATGTCCGCAAGCACGTCGATATCCGCGACCTGTCAACGCCGCGCATCGACGTGCTGCGCCTGCCGCAGCTCAATCCCGGCAAGCCGCAGCCGCAAGGTTCGCTGCTGCCCGACCTGGCCATCGACATCAACCGCGTTCGCGCCGACTTCATAAGCCTGCACGCCGGCGTGGCGGGCGGCGACGCGCGCAATCTCAATTTCAGCGGCGTCGTCCATATCCTGCACAAGCGCGCCCAGATCACCGCCACCGCCTTCAGTGACAGGAACGACCAACTGGGCCTGCGCCTCGACGCCCGGCCGGATGACAACCGGCTCGATCTCGACGCCCATCTGAACGCGCCTCAGGATGGTGTGGTCGTCACCCTGCTCGGCCTCGGTAGGCCGTTGCGCGCCGATCTCGACGGCAAGGGGTCGTGGAAGCAGTGGGACGGCAAGCTGAAGGCCAACCTGGCCAACGACAGCCTGGCCGACCTGGCTCTGACGGCGCGCGGCGGCCGGTTCACGGTCAAGGGGCCGACGCGCCCGGACCTGATCCTGAGCGGCGAATCCGCCGACATCCTCAAACCGAATGTCCGGGTCGATTTCGACGGCGCCCTGGCGAAACGCCGCCTCGATGTCGCCCTGGCGCTTGCCTCCGACGTCGCCACCGTCAAGGCGCAGGGCCTGCTCGACCTGGCCTATAGCCGCTTTGGCCACGTCGAGGTCCACGCCAACCTGCTCAAGCCGGAACGCCTGGACAAGACCTTCACCGCCTCGGACCTGCATGCCGACCTGCGGGTCGACGGCGCCTTCGTCACGCCGCGCATCGACTACGACATCGACGCCACCCGCTTCGGTTTTGGCGGCCTGAAGGTGGCCGGCCTGCACGCCGAGGGCAAAAGCCATTTCGACCAGAACGAGCTGAAAGTGCCGCTGCACGCCGAATGGGCCAGCCTCAGCGGCATCGACGCCCGCGTCGATCCCCTACTCACCCATCTAACTCTGAACGGCGACCTGACGCTCGACCATTCGCAGCTGTCGAGCGACAATCTCCGCCTGAAGACCGACCGCGTCCAGGCGTCGGCGGACCTTCAGGCCGACCTGAGCCGGGGCATGTTCGCCAGCAACGTTAAGGCCGGCCTGAAAGGCTACCGCCTCGACCAGATTGGCACCGCCGATCTCGGTACCAGCGTTAAGGTCGCCCGCACCAAGACCGGCCAGCTGACCCTGGCCGGCAATTTCACCGCCCGCTCCACTCAGTGGGAAAACGACGGCGTCGCCAAGTTCCTCGGCGGCAACGCCAAACTCGCCGGCAATTACGGCCTGGCGCCGGGCGGCAAGGTATTCGTCGGCAAGATGACGGGCCAGGCGCCCGATTTCACCCTGCTTAGCGGTGACGGCACCTTCGGCCCCAAGGGCGCCCTGCTGTTCAAGGCCACCGCCCAGTCGAAACAATACGGTCCGCTCGAACTGGCGGTCACCGGCACCGCCGACAAGCCGCAGGCCGAACTGAAGGCCACCTCGCCCGGCCTCGGCATGCAGATCAAGGATGTGGTCGCCGACCTGGCCCCCGCCACCGATGGCTATGCGGTGAAAGTGACCGGCGGCAGCGCCTACGGGCCGTTCTCCGCCGATACCCTGCTGGTCACCGCCAAGGGTCCCCTGGCCGTCGATATCCATCAGGGCCAGTTCGCCGGTGTCGGCCTGGCTGGCCGCCTGACCCAGACCGAAGCCGGACCGTTCGCAGGCACCCTGTCGCTGAATGGCTCCGGCCTGACCGGCACCGCCCACCTCGACAGCCTCAACGGCGACCAGGCCGCCGCCATCAACGCCATCGGCAACCATGTCGAACTCCCCGGCGACCTGAATGTCCACGTCGGCCGCGCCATCATCACCGCCAACGCCGTGCTCAGGAAAGAGATCCAGGTCGACGCCGACGTCCAGATGGCCGACCTGACCTACCAGACCTTCTCGCTCGCCACCGGCCGCGCCAAGGTCATGCTGCGCGGCGAAAACGGCACCGTCCAGGCTGTCGCCCACGGCCGCAAGGACATCCCGTTCGACCTGGCCGTCAACGCCAAGATCGCACCCAACCTCTACACCGTCGCCGCCCAGGGTAAGGCCAACGATATCGACTTCCACCTCGATCACCCGGCGCGCATCGAACAGCGCGATGGCATCTGGGTGCTGACGCCGGTCGCCCTGGTCACGCCCAGCGGCCGCATGGACCTGGCCGGCACCTTTGGCAATGGCTACAAGGTTCAGGCACGCCTCGACGGCGTCGATCTCGGCCTGATCGACGCCTTCCAGGCCGACGCCGGCGTGACCGGAAAAATGGATGGCGCCATCGACTTCACCCAGTCCGGCGACGCCTATCCGACCGCCCGCGCCAACCTGAAGATCAGCCGCTTCAGCCGCGCCAGCGCCGCCGTTGCCTCAACGCCGGTCGACCTGGCCATCGACGCGGCCCTGACCCCCGGCCAGGGCGAAAGCGGCAACTATGTCCGCGCTCTGGTCCGCCGGGGCAGCATCATCGTCGGCCGCGTTCAGATGAACCTGACACCTGCCGCACCGGGCCCAGAATCTAAAAACGGATGGACCAAGCAGATCACCAATGCCGGCGTCACCGGCGGCATCCGCTATAACGGCCCGGCCGGTGTGCTGTTCTCTCTGGCCGGTCAGCCGCGCCAGCAACTCGACGGCCCCATCGCCGTCGCCGCCGATTTCTCCGGCCAGCTCAACGCCCCGCACCTGAACGGCCTGATCAAGGCCAACAGCCTGACCTACGACAACGAAGACCTGGGCACCCGTATCACCGCTGTGTCGCTCGACGGCCGCTTCAGCAACGACAAGCTGGAGCTGACCAAATTCCACGGCACGGCCGGCCAGGGCGAGGTCGGCGGCACCGGCTGGGTCAGCCTGGCCGCCAGCGACAAGTTCCCGCTCCAGGTCCATGTCGACCTGCACAATGCCTGCCTGGCCCGCTCGGACTCGGTCGATTCCACCGTGTCCGGCAGCATCGACCTGAGCAACGACGCGACGAATGGCGCTGTGATCAAGGGCGACCTGCGCCTGCCCGAACTGCGCTACGTCGTCACCCACCAGGGCGCCGCCGAGATCAACGAGCTCGAAGGCGTCCACCACAAGGGCTACAGCCAGGTCGCGGCCGCCCAGACCGGCCTCGCCGCCCCGGCCCTGTGGAAGCTCGATATCCGCGTCCGCGCCGACAACCAGATCTTCGTTTCCGGCATGGGTCTGGAATCGGAATGGCGCATGAACCTGCACGTCGGCGGCACCACCCGCGATCCGCGCGTCGACGGCGAGATGGATAAGGTGCGCGGCTATTATCAGTTCGCCGGTCGCGACTTCAATATCGACGAAGGCACCATCCGCTTCAACGGCGGCGCCCTGATGGACCCGGAAATCGACATCACCGCCAGCGGCACCGTCAAGGACGTCAATGGCATCATCCGCGTCACCGGCTCGGCCCAGCGTCCGGACATCGCCTTTTCCTCGACCCCCGCCCTGCCCCAGGACGAAGTGCTGTCGCGCATGCTGTTCGGCGAAAGCGTCACCAACCTGTCGGCGACCGAAGCTCTGCAGCTGGCTTCGGCGGTCAACGGCCTGCGTGGCGGCAAGGACTATCTCAATCCGCTCGGTGCCCTGCGTCAGGCCACCGGCATCGACCGCCTGCGCGTCGTCGGCGCCGATACCGCCACCGGCCGCGGCACGTCCTTGGCGGCGGGCAAATACCTGACCAACAGCGTCTATGTCGAGATCGTCACCGACAGCAAGGGCTTCACCGGCACTCAGATCGAGATCGCCCTATCGCGCGCGCTGAGCCTTCTGTCGAGCACCGGCGGCACGGCCGGAACCTCAGTGGGACTGCGTTATTCTAAGGACTACTGAGCACGCAGCATGTCGCGCACATGCTCCAGAATGCGCCCCAGTTCATTCCGGCCGGACCCATCCTGCCCGCACCCCCAGAAATAATCGCCTGGCGCATTTTCCACCAGCGGCTGGTCGCCCGTCGACAGCAGAAGCACCTGCAAGGCCGGGTGGGTCTGGAACTTTTTCAACACCGCCACCTGCATGATCGCCACCTTGATGGTTTCCCAATCGGCGCGGATCGGGACGGCGCGGCTGCGGCCCAGTTCGGCGGCGCTTGGCCGGCCCGACCGAGCGGATGGTTTCGCGGTAACGCGGATCGTCGAATTTCTGCGCCTGGAAATAGTGCTCGACCGTCGGCCACCACACGCCGTCCATCTCGACGCCGTGGCGGGAGAAATTGGAGAATTCGCCATAGGGTGCATCTGGTGTATAGAAATAGACCGGCTCGGGGGTCACGGCCTTAGAACGCGATATACGGCCCGTTGACGCCGTCGGCATTGCGGCCGCTGATCGCCGTGTAGACGCTACGGCCGTAGAAGAACGGCAGGCCGAAATCGAAGCTGTTGCTGAACGGATTGAGGTTGCTGAACGCCGTCGGATCGCCGCCCAGCCCCGGCAAGGCCGCGAAATTGCCGTTGAAGTTACGCGCATTGCCCAGCGGCAGGCTGACCGCCATGCTGGCTCCATTATTGCCGTTCAACGTAGCGCTCAGTGTCAGCGGCGTCGCCGGGCAATAGAAGCCCTTCAGTCCGCCCGTACACTGAGTAATGGCGGCATCGGTGAAGCCGAGGAAATTGGTGCCGGTGTCGGTGAAACTGGTGTTCAGGGTCTGGCCATTATAGACCGCCGTCAGCTTGCCGGAATTCGAGGTGGTCAGCACGGTATGCCCGGCCACGCCGTTATTGACGCGCGTGCCGATACCGAAAATCAGCGTTCCGCTGACAAACAGTTGCCCTTGTGACGACACGGCCGGCAGGACGACGATGGTGCCATTGTTGTCGGTCGTCATCTGGGCGACCGGATTGGGGATCTGCGAGGCCAGGGCCAAGGTCGCCTTGACGCAGCCCCCGGCCGTCGGACAGTTGTAATAGAGGGAATTCGAGCTGAAATTGACGCAGGTATTGCCGCAATCGATGCTGCCGTTGCCGATGCCGATAATCCCCTTGGCGCCAAAGTCGGCGACCGTCTGGTGACCCGATCCGCCGCCCGACGAACAGCTTGACGGCACGGTGGCGAAGGTGCCGCCATCGCCGATGACCATCAACGGCAAGTTTGAAACCTGTTCGCCGCCGATGGTGAAATCGGCGGTCCGCACCGATCCGAAGACATAGCCGTCGACATATTGGTAGCATTCGCCCACCGGATTGGCGCCGTTCATGGTCTGCGGCAGCGCCGCCAGCAGGGCCGAGCTCAAAACCTCGCTCTCGATGCGCAGGCCGACTGAGCCGGTATCGACGATGATATGGTCGATGGTCTGGCAGGTCGTCGTCCCCGGCGCGCAGATCGTCACGGTGGTATAGGGTACGTTGACGTTGCCGGTAATCGGGTCCGGCCAGGCTTCGACGGTGACGGCCACTGAATTGGATACGGCCGAGGATGACGACGAGGACGAAGAGGATGAAGACGACGAGGAGGACGAGGACGAGAAGCCGCTGAAACCGCCGCCACCGCCACCTGACGAACCGCCTCCGCCACCACAGGCGGCCACGGCGATCAGCACGAGCATCAGCGCCAGGTAGCGCACACCGGGATGCACCTTGAAACCGCTCATTGCGCCCCCCGCGTCAACAGAGACAGATCGAACCCAGCCGGCGTTTCATACGGCAGATAGGCAAAGCCCCAGAAATCGCCGCTATGGCCGCCGCTGCGCACCACGAAATCGAAATTGTCGGCGCGCAACGGCCGCCGCCCTGGCCCCTTGCCGGTATTGGCCGCCTGGAAGCGGTCGTAATAAGGACCGAAAAGCTGCTTCAGGTCCGGCCGCGCCGGCCCGGCCCAGGTCACCGCGAACACCACGCCGGAGGACGAGATATATTCGCGAGTCACCGTACCGTCGTCGGTGGCGAGGTCCTGGACCGTAAAGCCAGAACTCTGGGCGCGGCTCATGCGGGCGTGCAGATGTTGCCGGTCGGCGTCGACGGATGCGCTTTTGCCGCCCAGGGCCGCCTGTGCCTGCGGCGCCACGGCCATTGTGGCCAGATACAGGCCGAACCCCAACGCCAGAACGGATCTACTAACCGGCAAGACGTGCACTCCAGGTGATGAGGAGGTTGTACTACAAAGGTCGGGCTCTGTCTTTTCATACCTGCAATGGGTTAGCCGACTGCTAACCCACCGCAGTCCACAAGCGATTATCGTAAGGAATGGGCCGGATTGTGGCCGGATCATATCGCTGCACGCGGTGAGGAATCGCTAAGGGCTTGCCTTGCCGCGAGACGATTGTGTACACCCCTCCGGCGTGGCCCCTTAGCTCAGCCGGATAGAGCAAGGCTTTCCTAAAGCAGAGGTCGGGGGTTCGAGTCCCTCAGGGGTCGCCATCTCAAACGCGACGCTGCGGCATGCAGCAGCGCCCGGGAATATAGCTGGTGAAATCCGAGCAGAAGATGAAAGCCTATGCCGAGGTCTACCCGCCCGTCAGGCAGAATACGGTCCGGCACGATGGCGCTGCCGAAGTAGAGACGCGTGGCGCCGTCACCTGGCGCCTCGCACATCAGCCATGAACGCGTCTTGGACAGATAGTCGCACATGACGATCTGGTCTGTTTGCCGCGCTTCGACCGTCCAGGCGGCGAACCTGGCGCGACGGCCTTCCGCCAGCGCCATTGCCTGTTCGTCGGAGGACGGCTTGGCGACCAGCGCGGCGAGGATCAGGCGCTCCAGCTTGAATAGACCCGTCGTATAGAAAGCCTCGATGTAGTCGGCCAACGCTACGGTACCGGGCAGGTCAAGACGGAAGGCGTCGGTGTAGGCTCGGCGCTTTCGGTAATCCTGCAGAAGCGACGAGGCGGGCAAGTCTTTGAGAGCGATAACCTTCATGGATATTTTTCGGAGTGGCGGCAATCAAGGCGCGGTAACTATAGTCGGCGAAATACCGGGCGGCTATGGATTCGGCAAAGCCACCAGCTTCCGGTTTCAATCCGGAGCCCGGCTGAAACCAGGGCGGCGACCGCAACACGCCTATGGTTAACCTGACCGAATCGCACTAGATTTGGTATAGAACATTTCCCGAATAGTGATTCGTCACTGATTCGGTCACGATTCGTTTCTCTCCCGTTCGGGAGTCGTGGAAGAGTCCGTTTACAATTGCCGGCCGCCGACTGGGCCTCCCGCACAATCTCCTTTTCAAATGCCGCCCGCACCCCTATTTAGGGGGCCGTGTCATCGCCTCCTTCCGCCTCCGCCGCAGTTTCTTCCCGCTCCGCCGAACCGGCGAAGCTCATGGCCGTGTTGGGCCCGACCAATACCGGCAAGACCCATTATGCGCTCGAGCGCATGTGCGGCTACGCCACCGGTATGATCGGCCTGCCACTGCGCCTGCTGGCGCGCGAGATCTACGAACGCCTGGTCGGCATAAAAGGCGTCAATGCCGTCGCCCTGATCACCGGCGAGGAAAAGATCATCCCGCGCCTGCCCGCCTATTTCGTCTGCACCGTTGAAGCCATGCCGCTGGAACGGACGGTCGATTTCCTGGCGGTCGACGAAATCCAGCTGTGCGGTGATGCGGAACGCGGCCATGTCTTTACCGACCGGTTACTGCATGCGCGCGGCCGCTTCGAGACCCTGTTCCTCGGCGCCTCGACCTTCGCGCCATTGTTCCGCCGCTTGTTTCCCGAAGGCGAAGTCATGCTGCGCGAACGCCTGTCGCAACTCAGCTATTCCGGCCCGAAGAAACTGACCCGCCTGCCCAAGCGCTCGGCCATCGTCGCCTTCTCGACCGAGAAGGTCTATGCCATTGCCGAATTGATCCGGCGCCAGCGCGGCGGCGCCGCCGTGGTCATGGGTCGCCTGTCGCCGAAGACCCGCAACGCCCAGGTTGAACTGTTCCAGAAGGCAGAGGTCGACTTCCTGGTCGCCACCGACGCCATCGGCATGGGCCTGAACATGGACATCGCCCACGTCGCCTTTTCCGGCCTGAGCAAGTTCGACGGCAAGCACACCCGTCACCTGACCGCCCAGGAAATCGGCCAGATCGCCGGGCGCGCCGGCCGATTCACCCGTGAAGGCACCTTTGGCGTCACCGGCGAATGCCATGAGTTGGACGCCGACCTGGTCCACGCCGTCGAAAATCACGAATTCAGCCCGCTCGACGCCGCCGAATGGCGCAATCCGTTTCTCGATTTCTCGTCGCTCGAAGCCCTATTGCGCAGCCTGACCCGGCCATCGGACACGCCCGGCCTGCGCCTGGCCAAGGAAGCCCTGGATGAAAAAGCCCTGCGCCTCCTCGCCAAGGACGACGACATCGCCACCAAGATCACAAATCCGGTATCGTTGCGCATCCTGTGGGAAGCCTGCCAGTTGCCGGACTTCCGCAAGACCGGACTGGACGAATACTTGAAACTGGTGACCTTCCTGTTCTGGTCACGCTTGAGCCCGGACGGCTATGTGCCCGAGGACTGGTTCGAAACGCAGATCCACGACCTCGACCGCACGGACGGCGATATCGACACCCTGTCGGCGCGTCTGTCCGGCGTGCGCACCCTCTCTTACATAGCCAATCGCGGCGGCTGGCTGAAGCGCGTCGAGCATTGGCGCGACGCCACCCGCGACCTGGAAGAACGCTTGTCCGACCGGCTGCACGAAGCCCTGATGCAGCGCTTCATCGACACCCGGACCAGCGCCCTGTTGAAGGCGCTCAATGCCGACGAAGCCCTGCGCCCCGAAGTCAATGCCGCCGGCCAGGTCATCATCGAAGGCCACGAGGTCGGCGAACTGAAAGGCCTGTCCTTCCAGCTGAGTTCCTCGGAAAGCGTCATCGCCGACAAGACCCTGCGCCAGGCGGCCTTCCGTGCCGTCAATCCTTTGCTGCTCGACCGGTTGCGCGACCTCGGCAACACGTCGTCAAAGGCGCTGCGCGTTCAGGATGGCTATGTGCTGTGGAACAACGAGCGCGTCGCCAAGATCGAGCCTAGCGACTATTTCGCACCGCGCCTGAAGCTGTTCGAAAGCGCTGACCACCCGGCCCTGCGCGCCCGCGCCGAAAAGCGCCTGACCGACTACGTCCGCCAGACCAGCCTTAGCCTGCTGAAATCCTTGGCGAAAATAAAGACAATTTCCGAAAACCAGGAAACTACGGCCAATATCCGCGCCATCGCCTTTCAGCTTTTCGAGAATAATGGCGTCCTGCGCCGCGACGAGACCCTGAAACTGACGCCCGAGGAAAAGGCCGCCCTGAAAGCCGCCGGCGTCGCGGGTCACCGCTATCTATGGTTCCTGCCCGACCTGCAGCACGGCAAGCAGCGCCACTACATGCGCGGCTTTGGCGGCTCGGCAGGCAACGACCAATGCGCCCTGAGCCTGCAAGGCCTGGTCAAGCTCGGCGACCAGCCGGTCAGCTTGAAAACCCTGTCGCAGCTCGACAAAATCATGGGGGCTGGCCTGTATCAGAAGGGCGGGCTCTATGTCCGCTCGGCCGACATGGACGCGCTGGGGCTGGACGAGAAGGCGCGCGACAAACTCATGCTGGCCCTGGGTTACGTAAAAATGCCGAGCATCACGGTACCGGTCGCTCAGCCCACGGCCAACCCTGCACAGGAGCCCGAAGTGGCGGTCGAAACACCCGCCCCTGAGGAAACGGCCTTGACCGATGTAGTGGCCGATGCTGTACCGGAAGCCGCCGCTTCGCCTCCGGCCTTGCCAGAAACCCTAGTCCAGCCGCCTGCCTCGGCGGAAACTCCGGCTCCCGCAACGGAATTGCCGGAACCCCCGGCCGCACCCGAAATGGAAGAGCGCCTGGGCTGGCGGCAAAAGCGGCCTGACAGCGAGAAACCACCGCGTCTGCGCCACAAACCGAAGCATGCCGCATCGGCCGATAATGCTGCGGACGCCAAGTCCCATGGCAAGTCTGGCCAACGCCACAAGTCAAAGACGCCCGGCCCCAAACCCAAGCCCGACAAGCCGCGCGAGCCCTATATCAATCCCTACTCGCCCTTCGCCATTCTGCGCGAACGGTTGAAGCAGCCAAATTGACAAACTTTGCCATAGAGAGCACACTCGCGAACAGGAGTCCTTCATGGCCACGATGAACGTTTCCCTGCCCGATCAGATGAAAGCCTGGGTCGAAGCCCAGACCGAAACCGGCCGCTATAGCAATTCCAGCGACTATGTCCGTGACCTGATCCGCAAGGACCAGGAAAAGGCCGAAAAGATCGCCGCCTTGCAGGCCAAGATCGATGAAGGCCGAGCGAGCGGTATCAGTCCTCGAAGCATGAAAGAAATTCGCGAAGCCGCACGCGAAGAAGCTCGTCGGCGTGGACTGCTGCGTTGAGGCGTTATCGTCTGAGCGAAGCCGCGGAGCGTGACTACACAACGCTATATGTATTTGGCCTGGAGCAGTTTGGTTATCCCCAGGCTGAACGCTACCTCGATGAGCTGGAAGAAACTTTCCAGCGCTTGGCGGCCTTTCCTGAAATGGGTCGGCTGGGTATGGAATTTCGACCGCCTGTCCGAATTCATGTTTTTCGCGCGCACCTGATTTTTTTCGACATTGTCGACGAAGGCGTCCTCATTCAGCGTATCCGCCACCATACCGAAGATTGGCAAAATGACTGACTCCTCCGCCTCCGTTCGTCTCGACGTCTGGCTATGGCGGGCGCGGTTTTTCAAGACCCGCGTCCTATCGGCCAAGATATGCGAATCCGGCCATGTCCGGCTGGAACGTTTCGGCCAGCTCACCCGGGTGGACAAATCGTCGCAGGCGGTCAAACCCGGCGACCGGCTGATCTTCGCCATTGGATCGCGATTAATTGACCTGGAAATCCTCGCTATCGGTGAACGGCGCGGCCCCGCACCCGAAGCACAACGCCTTTATAAACTTAAGGATTCCGCTCCAGACACCGCCGCTAAACCCACGGGTTAGAACAAATGGCCCTGGCTTTTGCAGGCAAGGCTTGACTTAAGCGCGCCATTTGCGCATGACGCCATCCGTTCAATAAGGCTTATGCGACAATGACCTACATCGTTATGGATCCCTGCGTAAAGTGCAAGTTCATGGACTGCGTCGAAGTGTGTCCGGTGGATTGCTTCTACGAAGGCGAGAATTTCCTGGTCATCAACCCGGACGAATGCATCGACTGCGGCGTCTGCGAGCCCGAATGCCCGGTCGACGCCATCAAGCCGGACACCGAGGACGAAGGCACCAAGTGGTTGGAAATCAACACGAAATATGCCGCCGTCTGGCCGAACATCTCCGAAAAGGGCACGCCGCCGGACGATCGCGAGCAATATGAGCGCGAGACCGGCAAGTTCGAAAAATATTTTTCGGAAAAGCCGGGCGAAGGCCGGTAATATAAAACCTTTTCGCGGCGCAACCGCTTATGCGGCCTGACTTTTGCTGGGCGGATGAATCCGTCCTTATCCAGACTTTATCTTGTCGCAAAATTGTGATATATACTCACACATTGCCAGAGTCGTAGTGGCCGCCTTTCATCCCTGAATTCGTTCATCGATGGACCAAGGCGCTTCGGCCCGTGCAAATCTTCGTTTGTTTATGCGTTCAGCCCCAGCTCCCCTTCAGGGACTGACACGCGCCCTCGACGCAGGTCGGATGAGAACCTTGTCTTAGTCTGGAAATTTTGCACGCGCCGCACCTAGGGAATATCCTGTCTCATGGGGCGGTTTTGTGCGTTTTGGCTTTTGCCGTTCAGTGCCGCGTGGTTCTGGATGACGCCTTTCTTGACGCTTGAGACGAATGATCACCCGCCCTTAGCTTTCAGCGAAAGGCACTGACATGTCAGCAGATACCGCAACCCTCGTCCGTCATGATTTTTCCGTAGGCGACAAGGTCGTCTACCCGGCGCACGGCGTCGGCACCGTCGCGGCGGTGGAGACCCAGGAAGTGGCCGGTTACGCGCTCGAAGTGTTCGTCGTGACTTTCGACCATGAAAAGATGACTCTGCGCGTGCCGACCAAGAAGGCCAAGACCGCCGGTCTGCGCCACCTGGCCGCCGAGGCTGTCATGTCGCAAGCCCTCGTCACCCTGAAGGGCCGTGCCCGTATCAAGCGCACCATGTGGTCGCGCCGCGCCCAGGAATACGAAGCCAAGATCAACTCGGGTTGCCTGGTGTCGCTGGCCGAGGTCGTGCGCGACCTGCACCGGTCGGAAAGCCAGCCCGAGCAGTCCTATTCGGAGCGTCAGCTCTATGAATCGGCGCTCGACCGCATGGCCCGCGAAGTGGCGGCGATCGAAAAGATCGACCGCGACGCCGCCGTGGCCCTGCTCAACAAGTCGCTGACCAAGGCCGCCTAAGCGCTGCTTTGATCGCTAAGATCAAAAAACCCTCCGGTGCCGCTGGAGGGTTTTTTGTGCTCTTTTGGTCGCAGTTGATGGCCGGCCAACTTGTTTCAATTAAAACCACCTTGCCCGATGCGGCGATCGCGGTTAGACCTCATCCTGCCAGTTCCGGCCTGCATGAACCTTGGAGACAACGATGAAAGACATCGTGTTCGGCGCACCGCCCCGTCTCCCTTTGGATGCCCGATAGCGTCCGAAGGGCGCTTTCTTCCTCTGAAAATCCAAAGCAAAAGGCGTGCGTCGATGACGGCGCGCGATATCCTCATGTATGTGCGGTTCGTTACCCCGCTGCGCGACGGCATGACCGGCGCGGAAACGGGCTTTTTCCGGGCGTCCTGGTACTTGCGCCGGGTCGGTTGCCCTGGCTGGATCCACCGGGAACTCGATCAGCAGTTCCACTGGTTCAACCGCCACCTGCCGGTCCCCGACCGCGTGGCGCGTCACTTCAAGCGTCGGAACAGCATCTATGGTGTCTGCTGGTTTCAGCCCGACGCGCGCGAGTGCATCGAGCGGGCGCGTTATTGTGCCTGGCTGATCGGCGAAGGCGGCATCCCCGTGGAGCCGATCAAGCTGCGGGGGCCGCGCGAAGTCATCTGGCATGACGCGCATCAGGCGGTTATTCGTCCGTCCAGGGACATTCCGCTTGCTTTTGGCCGCGGCAGGTTCCGGGAACGGGCCCCGGCGCATTGATCAA
>CAYULN010000038.1:0-8664 GCA_964445605.1 uncultured Caulobacteraceae bacterium
AACGGCTTCCCGGGCTTCAGCCCGCAGCAATCGGGCCAGTGGAAGCAGACCAGCGACGCGGCTTACGTCGATGCCGAAGCCAAGCTGACCAGCAAATGGGCCGTCGGCGGCGCGCTGCGCTACGAGGACTATTCGGAATTCGGCAGCACGACCATCGGCAAGGTCGATACGCGTTATGAGTTCACGCCGGACCTGGCGATCCGCGCCTCCTATGCGACGGGTTTCCGCGCTCCGACGCCGGGCCAGCTCAACTCCTTAAGCACCTCGCAGGGCCTCGATACGACGACGCTGCAGCTGTTCACTACCGGCCGCCTGTCGCCGACCAATCCGATTGCCGCCTTCCTCGGCGCCAAGCCGCTGCAACCGGAAACGTCGAAGAGCTACAATTTCGGCTTTGTCTGGCGCGCCGGATCGAGCTTCACCGGCTCGATCGACGCCTACCAAGTGGACGTGGCCAAGCGCTTCTCGATCTCGGCGTCCCACACCCTGACCACCAGCGAAAAGACCACCCTGGTCAACCAGGGCGTCCCGGGTGCGGCTGGCTTCACCTCGGTCAACTGGTTCACCAACGATTTCGACACCCGTACCAAGGGCGTCGACCTGGTTGTTGGCTATAACCACGCCCTCGCCGCCGGCCATATCGACCTGAAGTTCGCCTATAACCACAACGAAACCAAGGTGACGGCGGGCTCGCTTACCGGCAACCCGACGTCGAAGCGGCTGTTCGAAGAAGCCATGCCGAAGGACAACGCCACGACGTCGGCGACCTACAGCCTGGGCGCCTTCGATTATCAAGTCCGCGCCCGCTATTACGGCAGCTGGACGGACTCGACGGGCAACACCACCGGCGACATCTTCCAGACCTTCGGTGCGATCACCTTCGTCGACGCGTCGGTGACCTATCACATCAACCCGAAACTGGCGTTGAAGTTCGCCGGCGAAAACATCTTCAACACCTATCCCGACAAGGCGGTGTTCCAGGCCAGCCGCGGCATCGACTACTCGCGCAACTCGCCGTACGACACCGACGGCGGTCAGTACTTCGTTCGTCTGAATGCCGCGTTCTAAGTAACTGTCCCGGGAGCGGCCTTGCGCGGCCGCTCCTGTCTTTTTTCAGCGAGGCGATATGGAACGGCGGACGTTTCTCGGTGCGGCCATGCTGGGCCTGGGTGCCATCGGTGCGGGCGCAGCGGCGGCACAAACCCTTGTCGTGCCGAGCAAGCCTGACGACGAAGCGGCCTGGCAGACCGTCGCCAGTGCCTATCCGGCCCGACCCGACACCGGCATCATCAATCTTGAATTCGGCGCTTTCGGCCAGATGCCCAAGGTCGTGCAGGCGGCATTTGATACCTATGTCCGCCGGGTTAATGCCGAAGGCGCCTATTTCACGCGTCGCGACTTCGCCCTCTTCTACCAAGGCCTGCGTCAGCGTATCGCCGGCATGCTCAATGCCGATCCGTCGGAAATCGCCATTACGCGCAATGCTACGGAATCCCTGCTGGCGCTGATCGGCGGTTACGGACAGCTCA
Source organism: uncultured Caulobacteraceae bacterium (assembly GCA_964445605.1). Taxonomy (GTDB): domain Bacteria; phylum Pseudomonadota; class Alphaproteobacteria; order Caulobacterales; family Caulobacteraceae; genus Asticcacaulis. Next base: position 1,530 of record CAYULN010000038.1, read on the forward strand.
AGGCGGGCGACGCGGTGCTGATGAGCGACCACGACTACGACAGCATGCAGACCGGCATGCAGTGGCTGAAAGCGCGGCGCGGTGTCGATGTCGTCAACATTGATTTGCCGAACCCGGCGACCTATCAGAACCTGATCGATGCGTATGCCCACGCCCTGAAAGCCAACCCGAAGGTGCGGCTGATGCTGCTGACGCACGTCTGCCATCGCAACGGGTTGCGGTTGCCGGTCAGGGAAATCATTGCCCTGGCGCGGACGCGCGGGGTCGATGTGATTGTCGACAGCGCCCATGCCTGGGGCCAGGGCAGCGTCGATGTCCACGCCGAAGGCTTCGACTTCGCCGGTTTCAATCTGCACAAGTGGCTGGGGGCGCCGCTGGGCGTCGGCGCCGTCTATATCCGCAAGGAGCGGATCGCCGACATCGAGCCTTACATGGGCCAGGCCGAAAGCGCCAAGGACCCGATCTCATCGCGTGTCCATACCGGCACAGCCAATTTCGCCGCCCAGATGGCGGCCTGCGATGCGCTGGATTTCCACAAGGCGCTGGGATCCGACGTTTGCGGCGCGCGGTTCAGATATCTGCGCGACCTGTGGGCCAAACCGGCGCGCGAGCTGGGTAGCGTCGAAATCCTGACGCCCGACGATCCGCGCCTGTGTGCCGGTATCACCTCGTTTCGCCTCAAGGGCCAGACGTCGCCGGAGGCCAATGCCGCCCTGGCCAAGCGCCTGCTCGACGAGGCGAAGATCTTCACCGTCATGCGCACCGACCTGGCGTCGGGGGCCTGCGTACGTGTCACGCCCGGTTACAGCACGACGCCGCAAGACATGGCGGCGCTTCTGGCAGTGCTGAAACGCTTGTAAACCTTCGACGGAATATCGTCCGGCCGCCGTATAGGATAACGGCGGCTGTTCCCTGTCGGCTTGACATGAGGGCGTCGTCATGCCCAGAACCAATCAAAATCAAGCCTAAATACGCATACAGGGTGACAGATCATGAGCAATACTTCGCGCCGCGCCTTTCTGACCAGCACTGCTGTCCTGGCCGCCGGAACCATGCTTGACCGCACCGCTTTTGCCGCACCGGCCAAGGCCGCGACGCCGCCCGTGGTCAACCTGTCGTGGCTAGGCGAACAGGCGCCCCTGGTGCCGGCGAGCGTCGCCTGGGGTGTGCCGTGGCCGCGCGGCTCGGTCGCCAAGAAGGCGCAGGTTTCTTTGCGTGATGGCGCCGGTAACGCCGTCCCCGCTCAGACCTGGCCGCTGGCTTACTGGCCGGACGGTTCGATCAAGTGGACCGGATTTGCCATCGCCGCCGACGCCAACACCAAGGGCCTGACGGTTTCGGTCGGCAACGCCAAGTCCGCCGCCCCGAAGACGCCGGTGACCGTCACCGACGGCGCCGACGCCGTCACCATCAACACCGGCCCGCTGACCGCCAAGATCGGCAAGAGCGGCGCCAGCCTGATCGCCTCGCTGACCTCCGACGGCCGCGAAGTGGCCCGCGACGGCCGCCTGATCGCCGTGCGCGAGGACCAGTCGCAGTTCGAGGCGCAGGGCGTGCTGCGCGAGGTCAGCTATACCTCCAACATCACCAAGGTGACGGTCGAGCAGTCCGGTCCGGTGCGCGCTGTGGTCAAGATTGAAGGCACCCATTCTGGCGATAACCGCCAGTGGCTGCCGTTCGTGGTGCGCTTCTATTTCACGGCGGGCCTGAACAGCCTCCGCATGGTGCATAGCTTCATCTTCGATGGCGACCAGGCGGTCGATTTCATCAAGGGCATCGGCTTGTCGTTCGCGGTGCCGTTCCGCGAGGAAACCCAGAACCGCCACATCCGCTTCGCCGCCGACGGCGATAACATTTTCTCGGAATCGGTCGTGCTGTCGCCCGGCTTCCGGTCGGTGAACAAGCAGGCCGATTACGAGCGGGCGCAACTGGCCGGGCAGCGCGTGCCCAATATCGACCAGATGTCGCCGCAGGAAAAAGCCGGCTTTGCCGGGTCGGCCGTGTGGGACAGCTTCAAGATCCGGCAACTGAACGCCGACGGCTGGGAACTGTTCAAGCGCACTAACAGCAAAAGTTCGTGGCTGCATATCACCAGCGGCAACCGGGCGCGCGGCCTGGCCTATCTCGGCGACGTGTCGGGCGGCCTGGCCATCGGCGTCAAGCGCTTCTGGCAGAAGTATCCGGCGGCGTTCGAGATCAGCAAGGCGGCGACGCAGACTGGCGAACTCAAGGTATGGTTCTGGTCGCCGGACGCCCAGGCCATGGACATGCGCCACTACGACACGGTCGGCCACCCGCAAAGCGTCACCTACGAGGATTATCAGGACGGCCACGCCAACGCGTACGGTTGCGCCAACACCTCGGAACTGACGCTGTGGGCGACGCCGGATACGCCGACGCCAGACGCCCTGAACAACATGACCAAGACCGGCAACGCGCCGCCGCTGCTGATCTGTCCGCCGCAACATTATTACGACACGCATACCCTGGGCATCTGGAGCCTGCCGGGCACGCCGGCGCCGGGCCTGACGGCCGCCGAAGTGGCTTCGGCAGAGACGCAGCTCGACCGTGCCTTCACCTTCTATAACGGTGAAATCGAGCGTCGGCGCTGGTACGGCTTCTGGGACTTCGGCGACTATCGCCGCACCTACGATCCGATCCGTCATCAGTGGATGTACGACATCGGCGGCCATGGCTGGGACGCCACCGAGCTGATGCCGAACGTCTGGCTGTGGTTCGCCTTCCTGCGGTCCGGCCGGGCGGATTTGTTCCGCGCCGCCGAGGACATGACGCGCAATACCAACGAGGTCGACGTCTTTCACATCGGTCCGTTCGCCGGCGTCGGCTCGCGCCACAATGTCAGCCACTGGGGCGACGGCGCCAAGGAAGCGCGGATCAACGAGGCCTTCATCAAGCGCTTCTACTACTACCTGACCACCGACGAGCGCACCGGCGACCTGATGCGCGAGCCGATCGACCAGGTGGAAAAGACCCTGGCCAGCATCCCGCCCTTACGCGAAGTGCAGCCGCGCCCGGACATCAAGGCGCCGCAGGCCTTCATCCGCATCGGGCCGGACTGGCTGGCCCTGGCCAGCAACTGGATGGCCGAATGGGAGCGGACGGGCGACACCAAGTATCGGGACTGGTGCCTGACCGGCATGAAGGACATCGGCGCCAAACCGGACGTTTTCCTTATCCGCGACGCCTATCTGTTCGATCCGGTGACCAAGCACCTGACGGATGTCGGCAATCCGAACCAGCGGCCGTCGCAGTTCCTCTACCTGTTCGCCGGCGACCAGATCGCCGCGGAGCTGCTGTCGCTGATCGACTGCCCAGAGTTCGCCACCGCCTGGTACGGCCTGTGCGAGCAGTTCGCGCGCAATAAGTCGGGCAACTGGTATTTCCAGACGCGGGTGACGGCTTTCGCGGCCAATTATACCGGCGACCAGGCGTTGGAAGACTATTCCCTGCAGCAATATCGCGACCTGTTGAAGTTCAAGGACGGCGACTATTTCATCGCCACGCCGAACAGCTTAGATGGTCCGTCGGTGATGCAACCGGCCAAGGAAAACCCCAGCTCAAGCACGTTTGCGCCGGCCATCGCCACACCGGAAGTGTCGCAGTGGGCGATCAACCTGATCTCGGCGCCGGAGCTGTTCCGGACGTTCAAGGCGCGGGCGCAGGTGGCAAAACCGGCGGCCGCGACGCCCACGCCGACGGCACCGGCGAAGAAGTAAAAAAAAGCCCGGCTGGAACCAGCCGGGCTTTTTGTTTTGCGAATAACAGGCTTACTTCGCCTGCAGTTCCAGCACGGTGATCGACCAGGCCGGGAAGTCGCGGGTGAAGTTGGCGCTCAGGCCCGTCACCTTTTCCGTCACCGGCACCACTTTCTTTGGGTCGGTGATGGTGTTGGTGGCGTCGGCACTGTCGGCCTTCATCACCACCGCCTCGCCTTCGGACATTACTGAGGTCACGCCGGTGATGGCGATCTTGACCGGTTGCGGCGTGGCGTTGCGGTTGACCACCTTCAGGAATATCTTGCCGGTGCCGCTGTCGCGCGTCACGTCATAGTACAGCGACGGCAGTTGCTGCGGAGGGGGAGCCGGCGGCGGAGGGGGAGCCGGCGGCGGCGGCGTTCCCGGGGCCGCGCTGGCGGCCGGTTGCGGCGCGCGGGGACGCGGCGTGGGCGGTTGCCAGGTCCAGGTCGGGATGTTCGCCTCCTCGGTCGCCAAGACGACATCGCCGTGGTGATTGCTGAACATCACCTGGGCGTAGTAGGACGGCGAACCGTAGACAGTGGCGGCGTCATAGCCGATCAGGTCGCTTGGCCACTGCATCGAGGTTTCCGGGTTGCGGCCCTCGAGGATGTGGCTGACATTGGTGAACAGCGGCGCATAGGACTCCAGCACCACCAGGTCGGAGTTGCGCTCCATGCCGGTCATCCAGGCGGCGTCGGCCAGGGCGGCGGTCAGGTTCGGCGTCGGCGCGCCGACGCGGGTGGCCCATTCGCCGACGAAGATCTTCGGGCCGGTGCGCGGCAGGTTATCGAACTCATGGGCGCGCGATTCCATCGCCCCTTCGTTGTTCGGATAGAGGTGTTCGTCGACCAGGTCCGGCGTGCGGCTGTGCACCTTCTGGGCGTCCGGCCGGTCGGGCGTGATGGTCGAGATCAGTTGCAGGTCCGGGTACTTGGCCTTGATGGCGTCGTGGAACTGCGTGTAGCGGGCGTCATAGGTGTTCTGGTTGTCGAACCAGTCCTCGTTGCCGATCTCGACATATTTGAGCGGGAACGGGTTGGGATGGCCGTCCTTGGCGCGCTGGGCGCCCCACTTGGTCGTCTTGGCGTCGCCGGTGACGTATTCGATCTCGTCGAGCGCGTCCTGGACATAGGACAGCATGTCCGGGCCGGCGGCGACGCGGTCCTGGTGCAGCGAATAACCGGCATAGACGGCCAGCACCGGCTGCATGTTCAGGTCCTCGCACCATTCGAGGTATTCCAGCAGGCCGAAGCCGTCGGTCGACCAGTATTTCCACGGGCTCTGGTGGCCGGGGCGCTGAGCGGTATCGCCGGTGGTCTTCTTCCAGTCGAAGCGCTCCGGAATGGTGTCGCCTTCGAGATAGTTGCCGCCCGGCAGGCGCAGGAAGGCCGGCTTCATGGCGGCCAGCGTTTCCATGATGTCGATGCGGTTGCCGTTGGCGCGGTTCTTATAGGTCGGCTGGAACAGCGACACCTGTTGCAGCCACAAGGTGCCGGGCGTGTCGGTAGTCAGGGTGAAATGGTTGTCCTTTGCGCCGATGTTGGCGCCGGTCTTGAGCGTCGCCTGGTATTGCTTCCAGTCGCCGCCGATCTTGGCGACCTTGGCCGAGGCGATGACCGTCTTGCCGTCGGCGGCGGTGATGGCCACCGTCACCGGGCCTTTGAACCCGGGCGCGGCCTTGGCGTAGAAGGAGACCTTGTAGGCGGTATTGGCCTTGACCGGCACGCCCCAGAAGCCGGGGCTGCCGATGCCCTGGGGCTTGGCCTTCGACGCCTTGGTCGCGTCCAGCTTCAGGCTGGTGGTCAGGGCGGCGTTGAGCGGCACGGTGCTGTCCAAAGTGGCCTCGGCCATGCCGACCGTTTCCCAGTAGGCCGCGTGGGCGGCCTCGCCCGTAATCGGGCGGAAGGTGCGGTTGCGGATCAGTTCGCCGTACAGGCCGCCTTCGTAGGAGTAGTTGATCTCCTCGGTCATCAGGCCGTAGAGCGTAGGGCTGACCTTGGTCTTGACCTGGTCGGCCTTGATGGTGATGGCGGGCACGGCCGCGTCCTGAGCGAAGGCGGGAACGGCGCCCAGCGCGGCCAATATGGGCAGCAAACTGAAGAGGCGGGCCTTTGCTTTTTTCATTGGAGGTCTCCCTGTAAGGATGTTTCTGTAAAGGGTGGGGCACCCTAAACCGGGTGGCCGCGCCTTTTCAACCTTTTGTCTGACAATTATTTGCCGTGCGGGAATTTATACAGCCGCACCTTCTGCAGGGTCGGCGTCTGGCCGGGGAATTTCACGCCGCTGCCGGTCTGGCTCTGGGCAGCCATGCCCGACTGGTCGTAGGACAGCATGATTTCGTCGCCGCTTAAGTTGCGGCCAGGTTTCCAGGCACCGTCGGTATAGGTGCCCTCCTCGTCGTTGGCGATGCCGACCACGCTGTTGGTCGACCTGGCTTCGGCGAAGGTGATCTGGACGTTGCTGCCCGCGACCAGGAATTCGTCCGGACCGGTGGCGATGAGCATGGCGTAGCCGCTGTCGACCGTGGTGCCGCTGCGACGGTTGGCCAGGCGCTTGACCTGGAGCTTGTAGCCGCCGAGGGAAACATCTTCGCTCGGATTGGCGGCGTTGAGCGACACGGCGGCGATGGTGCCCTTCGACTGCGCATCCAGGATAAGCGGCGCCATGTCGCGCAGCAGGGCATAGGCCTGGCCGAAGACATCGTTGGCGTCGGTGGCGTCGCCCATCCGCGTCTGCGGCATGCCGAACGGCGAGTAGCCGACGGCATTGTAGCGGCCGATGGCCATGAAAGCATTGGCGGCGCCGTTATTGCCGCTGGCCGACTCGGGGATAAAGAAGCCGGCCTCCTTATGGTAATATTGCGCCGAAATGCCGTTGAAATCCGGCAGGTAGATGTCCGGCGCGAAGATGTCGATATTCGGCGCTTCGGCGCGCCAGATGTCGTGCGAATGGGCCTGCGGGCCGCCGGACGGATAGTCGCCCGGGCCCTTGTCCTCGGGCTGGACGATCCAGGTGTTGACGAACATCGGCAGTGGATATTCCTTCTTGCCGGCGCCGGCAACCTTGTTGAGATAGCGCGAATAGTTCCAGGCCATGAACACTTCGTCGGCTTGGGGCGTGGCGCCGAAGACCTGCGCCCAGGTACCCGACGTCTTGTCGCCCGAACTGTCCCAGGCCTTGCGCAGCGGTTCGCGCAAACTGTCCTTGTTCTTTTGCAGGATGGCGATCAACTCCGGCGGCACCGATTTGGCGTAGGCGGCTTCGGCCAGAGGGCCACGGTCGCGGCTGTCGCCGAGCAGGCCGACTTCGTTCTCGACCGGGATCAAGATGACGGGGTGCTGCGTGCCGTCGATTTACTTGACGTGGTGCATCAGGGC
>CAYULN010000039.1:0-19617 GCA_964445605.1 uncultured Caulobacteraceae bacterium
TCGTTGGCCGCCGCCGAGGCCTGGATCTGATCCGCCTGGGTCCCGAGCAGGCTGCGCAGCGCGTCCTCGCCGACCGGCGTCAGCGCCGAATCCGCCGGACCGACCGGGATCGGGCTGACCTGGATGCGCTTCAACGCGCTCGACATATAGGTCTTCCAGATCGCCGCCGGCGTCGAACCGCCGGTGACCTTCTTCATCGGCGTGTTGTCGTCGCGCCCGACCCAGACCACCGTCACGAAACCGCCGGTGAAGCCGTCGAACCAGGCATCGCGGAAGTCACTGGTCGTGCCGGTCTTGCCGGCCAGGTCGTAACCCGGGATCGACGCGCCGGTGCCGGTGCCGTGCTGCACGACGCCACGCAGCATCTGGTTCATCTCCAGAAGCGGCGGGTTGTTGACCACCTGCACCCGGCCGCCGTCCTGATTGGCCTCACGGTACTGATACAGCACCTTGCCCGACGCCGTGCGGATGCGGATGATACCGTGCGCCGTGGCCTTGAAGCCGCCGTTGGAGAACGGAATATAGGCCTGGGCCATCTCGATCGGCGACATTTCCGACGTCCCCAGCGCCATGGCCGGATCGGTGTTGATGTTCGACTGGAGACCCAGCCGGTGCCCCGTCGCCGCCACCTTGTCGCGGCCGACATCGTTGGCCAGCCGCGCCGCCACCGTGTTGATCGATTCCGCCAGCGCCGTCTGCAGGTCGATCAGGCCCATATAGGTCTTTTCGAAGTTCTGCGGCGACCAGTCACCGATTGAATAGGGCTCATCGACTACAGGCGTCGTCGGCTGATAGCCCGCTTCCATGGCGGTCAGATAGACGAACGGCTTGAACGACGAACCGGTCTGCCGGAAGGCGTTGGTGGCGCGGTTGAACTGCGAATCCGCGTAGGACACGCCGCCGATCATGGCGCGGATACGGCCTTCGCCGTCGACCGACACCACGGCGGCCTGCTGCACGCCGCGCTTGACGTCGCGGGCCATGATGACCTGCACGGCGCGCTCGGCGTCCGTCTGGATCGGCAGGTCGAGCGTGGTCTCGACGATCATGTCCTCGGTGTTCTTCGGATCGACCAGGGCGCGCACCTGCGAATCCAGCCAGTCGACGAAATACTGCGCGTGCGCCGTCGCCAGGGTCTTCGACACGTTGATCGGCGTGTGCAGCGCTTCCTGGCGCTGGTCCTCGGTGATCACCTTGGCGTCGACCATTTCCTTCAGCACCACACCGGCGCGCACCCCGGCGCGGTCCTTGTCCGACAGCGGCGAATAGGAATTCGGCCCCTTCATCATGCCGGCCAGCATCGCCGCTTCACCAACCGTCAGGTCCTTGGCCGACTTGTTGAAATAGCGTTCCGACGCCGCCTCGATGCCGGTGGCGCCGCCGCCGAAATAGACCTTGTTCAGGTACATGCCGAGGATCTGCTTCTTGGTGTACTTGTGCTCAAGCCACACCGCGATCATGATTTCCTGCACCTTGCGCTTCATGTTCTGGTTGGACGACAGGAACAGGTTGCGCGCCAGCTGCTGGGTGATGGTCGAGCCGCCGGCCAGGTTGGCGCCTTTCTTGCGCAGCATGTTGCGGAAGATGGCCCGGCCCATGCCGACCGGGTCGAAGCCCATGTGCGTGAAGAAACGGCGGTCCTCGACGGCGACGAAGGCCAGCGGCACGTAGGGCGGCAGGCTGTCGATATCGACCGGCGGCGCCGACTGGCTGCCGCGCACGGCGATCAGGGCGCCGGAGCGGTCGAGATAGGTGATGGATGGCTGCTTCTGCGGATGGTCGAGCGACGACACGTCCGGCAGGTCGATGGCCATAACGCCGAGGAACACGACCGAGAAGATGACGGTCCAGATCAGCCCGATGGTGCCCCAGTAGAACAGCCCTTGAAGGAGCGAGCGGCTGCCCCGCTTGCCCCCGCCCTGGCCCCCCGCCGGGAAACTGCCCTTCGCCATGCACCACTCCTAAAACGCTGCGGCCACGACACGCGCGGCGCCTGTCGCCCTAAACCCGGGAACCCCTCAGGGATGACTTATATCGGGAATCCCCCCGGCTGTCGCGTTAAACATATGCGACGTCAGCCGACAAGATAACGCGCGCAATTTGACAAAATTAAGGGTTAACACCGATTAAGGCGGGCGCCGCATCAATTTAGAAAATTATTTCTGTTTTACAGAAAGAAAATTCTGTTATAGCCTCAAGCCAAGCGAAGGGGACGGCTATGCAGGACAGCGAGGAAACGCTTGCACGCGTTAGGACATTCAGCAAACCGCTGACTGCGGTCCTGTGGTTTGCCCTGGGCTTTCTGGTTTGGGTGGCGGTGACCGAAATCGTGACCACCCTGCTGTTTTTCCACAACCGCCGCGCCTGGTATCCGGTGTTGTCATTTACCGGGGCCGGCTTGAATATCCTCGCCTCCAACCGCCTGATTCCGGATGGCGACACGGTGCCCCTCGATACTGTCCCGTTCGCCAAACGTTGTCTGCTGGCCTTGCTGATCGCCGTCTGCGCCGCCAGCCGCGCGCCGGTCCTGATCCATCTGCGCAGTCTGTTCAGCCTCTATTCCCAGGGCGTCATCTTCGCCGAGGAAAACGCGGCCAAGCTGAAGTCCGTGGGACTCTGGCTGATGGCCAGCGCGGTCATCATCTACCTGTGCGGCTGGCTTTTCGCCGCCGTCACCGGCGTCCCTGGCCGAGCCGGACCCGTGACGACGCTTACCGCGATCGCGTACGGCGCCATGGTCTATGTCATCGCCCGCGTCATGGAGCTGGGGCGGGACGCCGACCTCGAACGAAAGGATTTTATCTGATGCCCATCGTTGTCCGTCTCGACGTCATGCTGGCCAAGCGCAAGACGCGTTCCAACGTCCTGGCCGAAGCCGTCGGCGTGACGGAATCGAACCTGTCGCTTCTCAAGTCGGGCAAGGTGCGCGGCGTGCGCTTCTCGACGCTCGAAGCCATCTGCGAATTTCTCGACTGTCAACCGGGTGACATTCTTGAATACGTCCCTGCCAGCAAAAAGCCCGGCCTCAGGAGGACAGGATGAAGCTTAGTGCGACCGGCGTTTTGTTATTGACCTTGCTATCAGCGCTTCCGGCCCACGCTCAGGCTCCGGTTCAGGCGGGACCGCCCTGGCCGGCGGAAGTCGCCATTCCCTCGACCCACCGGCTCAAGTTCACGTCGAGGGTCAACAACACTCCCTATACCCTGTTCATTCGCGTGCCGACCACGCCGCCGCCGCCGGGTGGTTATCCGGTCGTCTACGTATTGGACGGTGATCAGCATTTCGGCACGGCATCGGACGTGGCGATGAGCATCGGCATGGAATTCCCGGGCGCGGCGCCGGTCGTGGTCGGTATCGGCTACGGCGCCTATGACGATCTCGACGTCATCAAGACCTATGGCCACAAGCCGGGCGACGCCTCGCCTCTGAAACCGTCCGACGCCGGCCGGGCGTTCAATCTCCTGCGGGCGCGCGACCTGACCCTGCCAATCGCCGACAAGAACCGCGAGCCGGCCTGGCTGCACATCACGCCGGAAAACGTCGGCGGCGTCGACGATTTCCTCAAGGTGATCGAGAGCGAAATCAAACCGAAGGTCGCCGCCCTCGTTCCCGTCAATCCGGCCAACCAGGCCTTGTTCGGTCATTCCCTCGGCGGATTGGCCACCCTGCATGCCCTGCTCACTGAACCGCAGGCCTTCCGCACCTTTATCATCGCCAGCCCGAGCATCTACTGGAACGGCCGCGCGGTGCTCAATGACGAGGCGGCGTTCAGCCAGGCCGTCACCAGCGGCAAGGCCAACCCGCGCGTCCTGCTGGAAGTCGGCGCCGATGAGGCCGAGCAGTCCGGCGCGCCCCCGCCCGCCCTCTGGGCGTCGTTGACGTCGGACAAGAAGGCCGAACTTATCGCCTATATCGCGCTGGCCAACAGCTGGGGCGGCATGGTGTCCAATGTGCGCGGCCTGTCGGACCGGCTCGGCGCCCTTAAGGGCGGCCCGGGCTATCAGGTAAAGGCCGTGATCGTGCCCGGCGAAGCCCATACCGACCTGCCGTTCGACGGACTGAACCGGGGCATGCGCTTCGCTTTCGCGCCCCAGCCGTGACCCATTAACATTCGGCCGCCCAGCCGCGGCCGAATGTTCTCATCCGATAAAATTGTCGGCCCGGCGTTGCACGGCATAGGTTTGGCCTCTATCTTGCGGCAGGCCCGCAAAAGGCGTGGTGTTCTCCCCCGACTCCCGGTTTATTCGGACACCATGACCGCTGATTTGCTCGATTCCGCTCTCGACCACGCCCACGAAACGCTGCAAACCGTCTTCGGTTACGAAGCCTTCCGCGGCCAGCAGGCCGCCGTCATCGAGGCGGTGCTGAACGGCCAGGATGTGCTCGCCGTGCTGCCGACCGGTGGCGGCAAGAGCCTGTGTTACCAGATTCCCGCCATCGTCCAACCCGGCCTCGGCCTGGTCATCTCGCCGCTGATCGCCCTGATGAGCGACCAGGTCCAGGCCCTGGAAAAACGCGGCGTCCGCGCTGCCAAGCTCGATTCCACGCAGAATCTCGGCGAGCGCAACGACATCTGGGATGCCGCCCGCAACGGCGATCTGGACCTACTCTATCTGTCGCCGGAAGCTTTCAACCAGCCGTTTGTGCTCGATCGACTGGGGCGGATGAAGATCAACCTCGTCGCCATCGACGAGGCGCACTGCATCAGCCAGTGGGGCCACGATTTCCGCCCGGAATACCGCACCTTGGGCCAGGTCAAGGCGCTGTTCCCCGGCGTGCCGACCCTGGCGCTAACCGCTACCGCCGACAGCGTCACCCGTGCCGACATCAAGGCCGCCCTGCATATCGACAGCGCCGCCGAGATTGTCTCGACCTTCGACCGGGCTAATTTGTCCCTGCGCTTCGTCCGGCGCAGCGGCGCAGTGGTCAAGCCGGTCCTCGAGATTCTCAAACGGCAGAAGGGCACCGCCGGCATCATCTATTGCGGCTCGCGCGACGGCACCGAAAAACTGGCCGAAGCGCTTAAGAAAGAAGGTTTTTCCGCCGCCGCCTACCATGCCGGCCTGCCCGCCCGGACGCGCGACGAACGGTTATCGGCCTTCCTGAACGGCAAGTCGAAGATCATGGTGGCGACCATCGCCTTCGGCATGGGCATCAATAAGGCCGATGTCCGCTTCGTCATCCACGCCGATCCGCCGTCGTCCATGGAAGCCTACTGGCAGGAAGTCGGCCGGGCGGGCCGCGACGGCCTGCCGGCGTCGGGTGTCTGTTTCTATGCCTCGGGTGATCTCGGCTGGTCGATCCGCCGCCTGACCCTGCGCGAAGGCGAAGGCGCACCCGATCAGTCAGTGCAAAAGGAAAAGGCGCGCGACTTCTTCCGCATGGTCCTGGGCCAGGACTGCCGCAAGCAGTCGGTGCGCCGCTATTTCGGCGAGGACGCCGCCGAGCCGTGCGGCACCTGCGACAACTGCCTGATCCGTGGCCGCGCGAACGACGTCACCGAAGCCGCCCAGATGCTGATGTCGGCCCTGTACCGCTTCAACGGCCCGCGCGGCCGCAAGAAGCTGATCGACCATGTGCTCGGCAAGGCCAACGGCCCGGACTACACCACCCGCATGAAGACCTTCGGCATCGCCAAGGCCTATGACAGCAAACTGCTCACCCACACGCTCGACCTGTGCGAGGCGCATGGCCTGATCCAGGAAGAACTGTGGCAGGACAAGATGCCGATCGTCGGCCTGCGTGATGCCGACCTGCTGAAATCGCTGTTCCGCGGCGATCTGCGCCTGACCGCACCGACCCTGAAATGACGAAGGCCCCTCAGTTACCTGAGGGGCCGTTCATAATGATGCTTTAGCTTAAGTGGGTTATCCCGTTAGCCTATCGGCTAGGGCACATTGCTCTGGCATCGGGTCGCCTCGAGACAAGAGTCCGAGGAGTTAATACGGGCAATTCCCGTAACCAAAACATAGCAAAAACGGCGGTCCAGCGCGATTCACAAAACCGTGCGCACCGGCGGCGCGACGAACACGTACGGCCCCAGCGTAATCGCGCCGATCGCCGCCGCCGCCAGGGCGCAGATCAGCACCGCGCCGGCGGCTATATCCTTGGCGCGCTTGACGGTTTCCGAATAGCCCGGCGACACGGTATCGCAGACATATTCGACCGCTGTGTTGAAGGTTTCCGCCATCCACACCAGGCCCATGGCGGCGATCAACCAGCGCCAGTCGTCGTTGGTGACATGCAGGACAAACCCGGCGGCGGTGACGGCAAGGCTCGCCACCAGGTGCAGCCAGGCATTGTGCTGGGTGCGCAGCATGAAGGCCAGGCCTTCGAAGGCGTAGCCGAAGCTTTTCAGCCGGGCGACCAGACTGAACCCCTTCTTTTCGCTCATGATTCCCCCCTGTGATTCAGCTCCAATATCGCCGAACGGCTGTGAAGTTCAATCCTTTCGCCGGCCCGCTGCGATGACAAGCGCCGCCACTGTGCCGAACACCATGTTCGACGACAGCAGTTCGACCAGGTGCAACTGCCGCATTTGCCAGGGCAGAAACGGATTGGGATACAGCAGCTGCAAAGCCATGATCACCGCGAACGCCGCGCCGGTCAGCAGCGCGTTCACCCACAATCCCCGGCGCGAATTCCGCACCAGCAGGAAAACCAGGGCGATCCACACCAACCCCCGCGCCACCTGCAGCAAGGCCAGGCCGCCCAGCGACATCTGCGGCGCGTGGGCGTAGAACGTCCGCGCCGTGGCGCTGGCCATGACCGCCGCGCCGGCGCCGAAATAGACGACGACATAGAACATATCCAGCAGGGGCGCTTTCCAGAACAGCCCGCGCAGACGCGGCGCGGCTTCGTCGGTTCGCGCTGGCCACAGCCATGCCATGGCCGCGCCGGCGATGCCGTCGCGCACGACGGCCGTCAATGTCGAGCCCAGCAGGACACTCGCCGGCACATGCAGATCGGCATTGAAGAAAGCGGCTTCGATCATCGACAAGCCGGTCTCGACAACGAACAGCACAACCGCCAGCAGCCCGCCGAGCGCCCAACCGCCCAATCTTGACCGCGCCGCCAGCAGCGACAGGATGACCGCGTCGGCCACCGCGATCACGACGGCGGCTGCGGCCGACGAAAAGGGGCCATCCGGATGCACTGGCGCCGGCGACGACATCATCATGCCGGATACCACTCCCGCGCTCCACAACAGCGCGGCCAATACGGCCGCTTTCACGGCCCACGGCCAGGTCTTCACACTTGTCACGTTTTTGCCTCCCCTTGTTTGAGCGCCTTATGCGCCTCGGCGGCCCAGCGGACCGTCGTCTTCGTCGTCTCGAGGCCGTACCGCACCGCCAGCTGCGCTTGCAGCGGCATCGAACCCCCGACCTCACCGGCCAGAAAGGCTTCCAGATTGTCCGCCTGCGCCATGGCCGCACCATGCATCGACTCGAGAAACGCCAGGGTCCGCGCCGGGTTGGCGTCGTCTTGCAGCAGGGCGAAGCGCATCATCAGCACGTCCATGCGTCGCCCCACATCGTCGGCCGTGACCGGCACGCTCAGCCAGGCTTCGAGCGCGACATCGCCGTTGCCGGTAATGACGAACACCGGCCTGCCGTCTTCCCGGCGGTTGTCGATCAATCCGGCTCGTTGCAGGTTTTTCAGCGCCGGATAGATGCTGCCCGGGCTCGACGAATAATTACCCAGCGGCGTGGTGTCGAACACCATGCGCAGCCCATAGCCCGACTGCGGCCTGGCCCGGATCAGCCATAGCAAAGCGTACCCCAGCGAAGTGATGGGCGTGACCGCCGGCACATTGATACGATCCGTACTATTCATGCCGGCCATTTAGTACGACTCGTACTACGGAGTCAAGTTTCGCGATTTTCCGACACAATTCGGCCGTCAAAATGTAGACGGAACGCCGTTATTTGAACAAACCTCCGACGCAAGCCGCGCGCTCTTGTAATGCCTGCGGGGGAGCGCAACGCACAACGGACACGCCCGGCCCGCGGAACACTCAATGGAGGTTGCCGTGCGTACTTCGTCCCTTCTTCTGGCCCTTGCCGCTACAACCAGCCTGGTAGGCCTGCCTGCCCTTGCCGCACCGGCGGCACAGCCGGCCATGGCCTGCTCCGCCAACCCTGCCGCCGCCCCGCAGGACTACAAGCTTTGCGTGAAGCCGCGGCCCAATGTCAGCACCTATATCCTGCTCGACCGCACCGGCTCGATGCAGGGAATCTGGACCGAGGCGCTAAGCTCGGTCAACGCCTATGCCGAAGATCTCGGCCATTCGGATAACGGCGCCAAGACGCCGGTGACGCTGGCCGTCTTCGATGCCCAGGACGGCTTGCAGTTCGACGTGTTGCGCGATCACGCCCTCGCCTCCGATTGGAAAGACGTCACCGACGCCGAGGCCAGCCCACGCGGCATGACGCCGCTCTACGACGCCATCGGCCGCGTGGTCGCGCTCGCCGAAAAGGACAATCCCAAGAAGGCGGTGATCGTCATCATGACCGACGGCGAGGAGAACTCCAGCCGCGAAGTCACCCAGGCGGGGGCAAAAGCGGCGCTCGACCGGGCCCGGGCCCACGGTTGGGAAGTCGTCTTCCTTGGCGCCGAATTCGCCAAGTTCACCGATGCCGAACACGTCGGCATGGCGTCGTCCAAGACCATGGCTGTCGGCAAGGACGGCATGAAGCCGACCATGCAGCGCCTGGCCAAGAAGAGCGCCGACTACTACAACGCCACCGCCGCCGCGCCGGCTCCGGTCCAGTTCGACGCTGAAGATCGCAAGGCGGCGGGCGAGGACGAGGTCAAGCAGAAGCAGGGTCAGAAGTAACAGAGTAACCCATTTGCTTGTTGGTGCTTTTTAATCCCAAAAGTGCGTCACACTTTTTGGGAAAGCGCCAATTTGGGTCGCAATTAGCCTGACAAGCGTAGGCGCGCGCGACGGACCCGCGCGCCTACCCCCCTGAGGCGCAAGCGGCACATATTTGCCGCGTTGTATGCTCATCTCATAAAATCGTAGGCAAAACAGTGCCATTTGCCGCCGTACCTGCTAAGGTGCCCGGCAAGTTAGGCTAAATCTATTGGGGGA
The DNA here is from genome assembly GCA_964445605.1 of uncultured Caulobacteraceae bacterium. GTDB lineage: Bacteria > Pseudomonadota > Alphaproteobacteria > Caulobacterales > Caulobacteraceae > Asticcacaulis. Next base: position 9,098 of record CAYULN010000039.1, read on the forward strand.
AACCGCAGAATGGCGGGTCTTCGTTTCAAGCTTCTGGCGGGCACCGCCTTGACTCTGGCGGGTGTCGCGGGCGCTCATGCCGCTTCGGCCGACACGGCCGTCGGCTGGTATGTCGCCGCCGAAGCCGGTCAGACGCCGCGCACTTCGCAATCCCTGGACATCAGCGATGTGACCATGACCACGACGGCGACGGCGGGATCCGCCACGCCGATCGGCGCCAAGTCGTCGCTGAAGATCGACTACGGCGCCGCCGGCCTGCTGCGCGGCGGTTACCGCTTCACGCCCAACCTGCGCGCCGAAGTCGAATTCGGCACCCGTCCGGGCAAGCTGACCGACGGCCTGGGCGGCGAACAGACCCCTGGCCTCGGCTCGGTCGACCGCAGCTCGGCCATGCTCAACCTGGTCTATGATTTCGCCCCCGACTGGGCGGTGCATCCGTTCGTCGGCCTCGGCGCCGGCGTCGTCCAGGGCAAGACCAGCTACAGCGGCACCGCGGTCAGCGGCGGCCATTCGCGCCTCTACACCATCACCTCGTCGCAGACCGTGCCGGCCTCGCAGCTCCTGGCCGGCGCCAGCTGGTACGTCGCCGATCACCTGCAGTTCGAGATGATCTACCGCTATCTGCACACCGGCACGGCGACCTCGAACGTCGCCATTTCCGACACCTACACCCTGGCCGGCAACAGCGTCACCGACAAGTACACCGCCAAGGCGCGGGGCGATTTCAACAGCCAAAGCCTGACCGTCGGCCTGCGCTGGACTTTCGGCGCCTCGCCGCGCGCCCCGATCGTCGACGCCGCGACGCCGCCGCCTCCCCCGCCGCCCGCGCCGGAAAAGACCCGCGCCGAAAGCGGCATGACCGAGAAAACCAAGGCGCCGCTGTGGGGCCTGTGGCCGTTCGGCGGCTCGGACAACACTAAGGCGGCCAAGGCCGGAAGCAAGACGGCGGTTCAGTCCGCTGCAACCGCGCCGGACAGCTCGACGCCGATGCCGGCCTCGACCGTGACGGTGACCGACACCGCGCCGGTGGCCGACGCCTCGACTCCGGCCGCACCGCCGGCGCAACCGGCCAGCGACGCGGCGCCCGCCCAGACGTCGACCGAACCGCCGGTCATGTCGATCCCGCAGGCCCGCGAATTCACCGTCTATTTCGGCTTCAACAGCGCCCGTCTCACCAATGAGGCCCAGGCGGTCGTCGGCGAAGCCGCCAACTACGCCAAGCAGGCGCCGTCGCCCAAGGTCGACGTCACCGGCTATACCGACACCTCCGGTTCGGCGGCCTACAACATGATCCTGTCGGAACGCCGCGCCAAGGCGGTGGCCAACGGGCTCAAGGCCGAAGGCGTGCCGGGCAATGTCATCACCATCAGCGGCAAGGGTGAAACCGAGCTGGCCGTGCCGACCCGCAACGGCGTCGCCAAGTCGGCCAACCGCCGTACGGTGATTGAGGTTAGATTCTAACCTAAGCGCTTTCCCAAAAGTGTGCCTCTGCCATCGTGCACTTTTGGGATAAAAAGCGCGATAAGCAAAAAACTACACCGGCTGGAGCAGCGCCTGCATCTTGACCGCCAGCCGGTCGAGCGACGGCGTCAGGACGCCCAGGTGCGCCAACGGGACGCAGGCGGTCGGCAATTCCGGCTCGCCGGCCCGCGCCACCGGCCGCATCAGGTAGCGGAAGTCGATATGCCAGTGCTCCGGCTCACCCTTCTTCGGGTTTGCCGGCACGAACAGACAGTCGATATCGAACGGCAGATCGTCGACCTGCATCAACTCGCAGACAAAGCCGGTCTCCTCGCGCGCCTCGCGCAGCGCCGCCGCCAACACGGTCTCGCCGGGATCGACATGCCCACCCGGCTGCAACCATTGCTGCAACAGCGGATGCCAGACAGTCAGCAGGGCGACGTTCTGTGGGATAATCACTGAAGCGGTGATATGGCCGGGAAAGCTCGACCGCGCCAGCACGTCCCGCGCTTCGTCCAGTTGCGCCCGGCAACGCGCCACGGTTTCGCGCTCGTCCGGAAAGCGGGCTTCGTACCGGCGGAAGATGTCGGGATCGAACATGCCACCATGACATCACGAGTCGCCCATTCGTAAAACCCGCGTTAACCCTGTTTTATCGTTTCCGCCGCACATTCCAATTTCGAAGCCTCCGCCACAAGGAGGCACGGAGGCGGAAATGATCGGGACCCTGACCCAGTCCATTCGCGGCAAATTCGCGGCTGCGTTCGGTATCTTGATGATCGTGTCGGTGGCCACCGGCGCCTTTTCCATCTGGAAGCTGCATGAGGTCGCCGCCATCGGCAGCAAGCTGGAACACCAGATCGAGGCCGTGTCCGTGCTCGGCGACCTGGCCCGCACCAGCCAGACCCTGAGCGTCCTGTCCTTCCTGGAGCACGACGCCAGCGACGGGGGCGCCCGCGACGGCTTCGCCAACGAGGCCGCCCAGGCCCGCCGCGACTTTTCCAAGGCGTGGAGCCAGTACACCCTGATGGTTTCGGACGGGACCGAAACCCAATTGGCCGACAATTTGCGCAAGGCCTGGCAGCACTTCCTGGCCGTCCAGGAGGAGGTAAGCGACCTCGACCGCGCCGGCCTGAAGGACGAGGCCGGTAAGGTGCTGGTCGAAGACCTGAACATCGAACGCACCGTCTTCTTCGCCGCCGTCCGCCAGGTGCAGACCTTCCGCCAGCAGGAGGCCCACGCCGCAGCCGTCGAGGCCTCGCGCGTCAATGCCTCGGCGCGGCTGTGGATCATGCTGGCCATGGGCTCGCTGACCCTGTTCTGCGTCCTGGTCGGCTGGTGGCTGGCCGCCAGCATCTCCACGCCGATCGGCCGCATGACCCAGGTCATGCTGCGCCTGGCCTCGCACGACACCGACGTCGCCGTGCCCGACACCGGCCGCCGCGACGAGATCGGCGGCATGGCCGGGGCGCTGACCGTCTTCAAGGACAAGCTGCGCGAGACGGAGGAACTGCGCGCCAGCCAGGAGGCGCTGGAACGCGACATGCAGCGCCAGCGCCGCGCCGAGGTCAATCAGTTGGCCAGGGACTTCGAGGACGCCATCGGCACCATCATCGAAGCCGTCTCCAGCGCCGCCGGCGATCTCCAGGCCTCGGCCCAGACCCTGTCGGCCGCCGCCGAACAGACCAGCGCCCAGTCGCTGTCGGTCGAAAGCGGGGCGCGCGCCGCCGCCGACAATGTCCGCTCGGTCGCCGCCGCCATCGAGGAGCTGTCCGCCTCGGCCCGCCAGGTCGGCGACCAGGTGACGCGCTCGTCGGACATCGCCGGCACCGCCGTCGACCAGGCCGTGCGCACCCGCGCCGTCATGGAGGCGCTGAGGGGCGACGCGGCCCAGGTGGAATCGGTCGTCGCCCTGATCCAGGACAGCGCCACCAAGACCAACCTTCTGGCGCTCAACGCCACCATCGAAGCGGCGCGGGCCGGCGACGCCGGCAAGGGCTTCGCGGTCGTTGCTTCCGAGGTCATGGGTCTGGCCAACCAGACCGGCACCTCGACCACCACCATCGGCGTGTCGATCGACAAGATGCGCGCCTCGACCGTCCAGGCGGTCGGCGAGATCGGCGGCATCGAACAGACCATCGCCGAGGTCAACGGCATCGCCGGCGCCATCAGCGACGCCGTCTCCCAGCAGGAACAGACCACCGCGGAAATCTCGCGCAACATCCACGAAGTGTCGCGGACGACGGCCGAAGTGACCCGCAGCATCAACGACGTCACCCAGGCCGCCAAGGAATCGAGCGAGGGCGCCGTGCAGGTCCTGGCCGCCGCCCAGGCCCTGGCCCAGCAATCGGACCGGCTCAAGGGCGAGGTCGGCAAGTTCCTCGACCGCGTCCGGGCGGCATAAGCGCATCCCGAAAACGCAGTTTCGACGAAGTCAAAAGTGTGCAGCGGTTTTCGGATTAAGATGCGCGACAAGTAAAGAAGGAGGAGGTCACGATGAAGAAAGCAGTCCTCGCGGCTCTGGCGGTCCTGGCCCTTCCGGCCCTGGCCGAACCGGCCGCCGCCCGCACCAAGATCTTCGTCTCCATCGCCAAGACCGACAAGTTCCTCGGCATCCTGCGCGACCAGATCGTCGCCGAAGCCGCCAAGGACCCGGATCTCGACGTCACCGTGGCCATCGCCGACAATGACCCGGCCAAGCAGTTGAGCCAGGTCCAGGACGCTATCGCCGACCATGCCGCCGCCGTCATCGTCCTGGCCGTCAATGGCGACACCGCCAAGGCGGTCGCCGCCGCCACCGGCAAGGCCGGCACGCCGCTGGTCTATCTCAACCGCCTGCCGCCCATCGACCGCTTTTCCGGGCCGGTGTCGATCGTCGCCTCCAACGACCTGGTGGCCGGCCGGCTGCAGGCCCGCCTGATCTCCGAGCATATCAACGGCGCCGGCAATGTCGTCATCCTGCGCGGCGAGGACGGACACCCGGCCGCCGCCCAGCGCACCGAGGGCGTCAAGGAAATCCTCGCCCAGCGCCCCGGCATCAAGATCATCGAGGAAGCCACCGGCAACTGGAAGCGCGAGGAAGGCGAACGGCTGGTGACCGACTGGCTGCAAAAGGGCGAGCCGATCAACGCCATCCTGGCCAATAACGACGAGATGGCCATCGGCGCCATCGACGCCCTGCAGAAGGCGCATATTCCACCGGGCAAGGTGTTCGTCGCCGGCGTCGACGGCACGTCGGACGCTTTGGACGCCATGCGCAGCGGCTACCTGACCCTGTCCCTGCTGCAAAGCGCCCACGCCCAGGCGGTCCACGCCCTCGACGACGCCAAGAAATTCGCGGGGAAACAGTACGCGGAACTCTACGACTGGGTGCCGTACGAATTGATCATCCCCTCGAACCTGAGCCAGTACGCCGGGCAGTAGGCGGCAAAAAAATTTCTCCCCCATAGAACGCCTGACAAAAATTGGGTGTTATAAGGGTTGCGATTGTTTGTTCGGTCGTTTGCCATTGGGGATTGCAATGAAAATTTTATGGGTCGCCGCCGCCGTTCTTTCCATCCAGGCCAGCCAGGCCGGCGCCCAGACGCCGGCCCCGGCAGCGCCTCAACGCGTCACCGGCACGGTGTCCGCGATGACGGACAAGACGCTCACCGTCACCAAGGCGGACGGGTCGACCGCGCCGGTCGACCTTTTGCCCAACCGGATCGTGGTCATTGTCGAGCCTATCAGGCCCGACCAGATCACGCCGGGCAGTTACGTCGCCACGGCGAACAAAACCCAGCCCGACGGAACCGGCGTATCCGTCGAAATAAGGGTATTTCCGCCCAACACGCCGCGATTCGACGTCAATCGCGCCATGTACGCCACCGGCGAAACCATGATGACGAACGGCTCCGTGGCCAAGGCGGTCAGCGTCGACGGCGGCCAGATGCTGACCATCGACTTCGGCACCGGCACGCGTCAGGTCAAGGTGCCGCCCGGCATTCCGATCACCCTGAATACGCCGGCAAGCCCTGACGTGGTGAAGCCGGGCGTCAAGGTCGACATTTCGACAACCGCCCCGACCGCCGACCGTCCCGGCCGCCAGTCGATCCGGATCGCCAAGGCCGATCTGCCTTCGTAACGGCGCGATGTTGCCCTGGGCGCAAACGCGCCCTTCCCTAAATGCCTGCGTCCCTGTAGATGCGTGCCCAATACCGCTTGGGCACGCCCGCATCCCTGTTTTGTAGTTTAGCAAGCACCGCATGATCCGCCTCGACAATATCAGTAAGCAGAACGGCCACCAGATCCTGTTCATCGACGCCTCGATGGGCATCCAGAAGGGCGAGAAGGTCGGCCTGGTCGGGCCGAACGGCGCCGGCAAGACCACGCTTTTCCGCATGATCACCGACCAGGAACAGCCCGACGACGGCCAGGTCGCCATCGATGCCGGCATGACCATCGGCTATTTCAGCCAGGAGGTCGGCGAAATGTCGGGCCAGAGCGCCGTCGCGGCGGTGATGGATGGCGTCGGCCCGGTGAGCGCGCTCGCCACCGAAATGGCCAAGCTCGAAGCCGCGATGGTCGACCCGGACCAGGCCGATGAGATGGACGCCATCATCGAACGCTACGGCGATGTCCAGGGCCGCTTTGAGGAACTGGATGGCTATGCCCTGGAGGCGCGGGCGCGCGAGGTGCTGGCGGGCCTGAGCTTCAGCCAGGAACGCATGGACGGCGATGTCGGCCTGCTGTCCGGCGGCTGGAAGATGCGCGTCGCCCTGGCTCGTATTCTCCTCATGCGGCCCGATGGCATGCTGCTCGATGAACCGTCCAACCACCTCGACCTCGAAAGCCTGATCTGGCTGGAAGGCTTCCTGAAAGACTATGACGGCGCCCTGCTGATGACCTCGCACGACCGCGCCTTCATGAACCGCATCATCGGCAAGGTGGTCGAGATCGACGGCGGCACGCTGATCACCTATTCCGGCGATCTCGATTTCTACGAACAGCAGCGGGCGCTCACCGAAAAGCAGCGCCAGGCGCAATACGAACGCCAGCAGGCCATGCTGGCCAAGGAAATCAAGTTCATCGAACGCTTCAAGGCCCGCGCCTCGCACGCCGCCCAGGTCCAGAGCCGGGTCAAGAAGCTCGACAAGATCGAAAAGGTCGAGGCGCCCCGCCGCCGCCAGAATATCCAGTTCGAATTCCGCTCGCCGCCGCGGTCGGGCGACGACGTGCTGAACCTGCGCAATGTCCATAAGAGCTACGGCAGCCAGTCGATCTATGCCGGGCTGGATTTCCAGGTCCGCCGCAAGGAACGCTGGTGCATCCTCGGCGCCAACGGCGCCGGCAAGTCCACCCTGCTGAAGCTGGTGGCCGGCGCCACAGAGCCCGACAAGGGAACGGTCAGCGTCGGCGCCAGCGTCAGGATGGGCTATTTCGCCCAGCACTCCATGGACCTGCTCGACGGCGAGGAGACCATCTTCGAGTCGCTGGACGGTTCCTTCCCCCAGGCGGGCCAGGGCGCGCTGCGGACCCTGGCGGGGTGCTTCGGTTTCTCGGGAGACGATGTCGAAAAGCCGTGCCGCGTGCTGTCCGGCGGCGAGAAGGCGCGCCTGGTCATGGCCAAGATGCTGTTCGATCCGCCCAATCTGCTGGTGCTCGACGAACCGACCAACCACCTCGACATGGCGACCAAGGAAATGCTGGTCGCGGCCCTGGCCGATTTCGAAGGCACCATGCTGTTCGTCTCGCACGACCGCCATTTCCTGGGAGCGCTGTCGAACCGGGTGCTGGAACTGACCCCAGAAGGCGTGCACCGCTACGGCGGCGGCTATACGGAATACGTGGCCCGCACCGGCCAGGAAGCGCCAGGGTTACATCCGGGCGGGTAGTGCCACTCGGATGCAAGAGACATCGGAGTTAGGGATTGAAAATTCCGATAGTATTCAGAATAAGCCAATGAGCTTCAAAAGTGTATTGAGGTCCGCGTGTCGAGCGCCAGCGCGTTCAAGATGCTCTCGCCCAAGCTTGCTACCATATTGTTGCGCGGTTGAATTCTTTTCATATCCGGGCCATAAGCGTTGGAGCGCTTGCATCGAATCCGCTTTGCTTCTTGGTCGGCGCCGCTCAGAATGGTCGAAATGATCAAGGAGCAGCCCCTCATGGTCCGGCTCCTGCCAGACCAGAACGATGCCGCTTCGTTGAGCCAAGGTGATCGTCTGTGCGGCTCTTTCTGGATCGCCGTCACGCTGATCTGTATCTAGAAAAGCAAATTTGGCTGCGTAGGTACCGCGCCTCCCCTCCTCTCGCTCGATACAAGCACTAGCCCATTTGATTCGAGAGAGAGGATCGCCTTCTTTCAAGATATGTGGATCGACAGCCACCGCAAGCGCAGCATCACGCGCCAAACTTGCAAGCCAAGCTGCATAGCCGCGCTCAGAGTGTCCTTCACAACCGACAAAAATTCGAGCTCTCTCAAGCCGCATCGATCAATTCATCCGATCACCGGGACACCGCCATAAACCCCGCCCAGGTATTTTTTGTATAAGTTTTCGTCTCGACGCAAAGCCTTGAATTCCATAAGGCTGAATAAGCGCGTTCGCCCTCGGCTATCCTTTTCAGCAATAACTACTTCCTCCTTGACCAAGTCCTCAAGCATGGTAGCGGAGTGGCAGGTCAACCAAATTTGAGCGTCATCTGGGTTGCGTTCCTCCTTGTCGTAAAACCATCGAAGAATTTCTGGCAGAACGAGAGGATGAATCAATGTATCAAACTCATCCACTAGAGCGACACCTCCTTGATCAAGGACGAGGGCTAGTTGTGGAAATAGGCGTACAAAAGCCTGCGTTCCACGACTTTCCAGTTCCCAGGGCAATTCTCCCGAAAGGCCCGAATGCTGAAACCGCCCCTGTGGACCTACGTGCGACATATGCTCAATACGTAGCCCTTCGATGCCCACATCTATCCGGCTCAAATCTCGGTTTAGACGCCTTAATAGTTCTGGATTCTGAGACAGAAAGCCCAGCAGATAGTTGTCACCTGACATAAAATCCCAGCGGCGATCAACATTGGTCAACACACGCGAGGCCAATTCCGCGTACATCGCCGCAACCGGATGCCCAAAATATCCAAATGACGCGATTAATGAGCCGTCCGACCGCAAGGTCTTAAGCAAATGCCGAAAGCCAGCGAAGGCAAGAACTTCCGAATCCTTGACACTGCCGTCCTCCCCTTCCCGTTCGAACACGCGCTGCCAACGTCCTGCACCATTTGGCTTTTGGCGTAGCGCTTCCCATTGCACTTTATCGACTCTGCCGTCCTTGGCAGTCAGGGCCAGTTCATACCGAAGGACGCCATATTCGGTCGGAATTTGTTTTTCGTCGTTCACTTCGGGATTAGTTATGCCTCCGAGCTCCAGCGCAAAACGAATCGGTTTATTGGCGCATTCGGCGCCGTTGAAGGTGTAAATTGGTAACGACCCAGCGCCTTCAGCTGCTGGCTTCGCAGAGATAAAGCTCGATAAGAATTGGAGCGCCCGCAATACGGTTGTCTTGCCAGATGCATTGGCTCCGTAAATTGCTACGACCTTAGGGGCGCGAAGTGGCGACCCAGGAAAAAGCTCGGAAAAACGCCCCTCTTCATCATCCAACGACGAAGAAACTGTCAGATCAAGGACTTGCAGCTCGCGTATCGAATAAAAGTTCTCAATTTCAATCTTGTACAACATGACCGGCACTCCATGATCATGAAAATGGATATTTAACGAAAAAATGTCAATATTTTGATCTCGAGAGAAGAAAATATATTCCACGGCCCTCGGCGGATATGCTAGTAGTAACGATCCTATAGTGCTCGCAAACGCCACTCCTCCCGTCCACTTATCCCCACCCTCAGCCATGGCTGTATGCTTCTCCCATGGCTTACGACCCGACATCCTCCCCTGCTGATGCGGCCGCGCTGATAGCGTGGCGAGAGCGGATGCGCGCGCTCAGCTTGCGCATTGCCCAGTCCGTCGAGGCCATCGCCATGCCTCGCACCTTTTTCGACGGCGAGCGGGCGGTGCGGGCCATCACCCTGGCCGACCGGATGCTGGTGCGCTTGCCGGACCCGCAACACGAGGGCGGCCTCAGCCCTGCCCGACAGAGGTTGCGCGTGTTCGCCGACCAGGTGCTGGCGGTGATCGAGGGCCTGTCGTCGCCCGCCACCTTCCGCGATGCCGAGCGCGCCGCTCGCTGCGTGCTGGCCGCCGACAGCCTGCTTACCCAGCTTTATGCGCCCCCGAAGCAGGCCAAGCGCACCCGTGCAGAGGCTTATGGGACGCCCGCCGGCGACGACCAAGCCGAACCCGAGGACAGCCCCGAAATCGCCGCCGTCATGCTGTTCGACACGCTCGATAAGACCGCGCTGGCCTATGCCCGGGAGGTCGGCTTCTATCCCGACGGCGCGGCCTGCGATCCGGCCGCCGTCGAACCGCACCGCCTGGCCTGCCCGGAAGAGCTCGACATCCTCGAACAGTGGATGGACGCGACCAACGGCAAGCCCGGCCTCGGCAATGAAAGCCTCCTGCCCCTGGCGCGGATCATGGCGGCGCGGGCCAATGGTTCCCTTCGCGCCCAGGCCCGCCACCTCGGCCACTGGCCGGGCGGCAAACCCTTCCACGACACCGACGCGCAATTCTTCGTCCTGTCGAAACGGTTTGAGACCGAAGTGCTGAAACGCCCCGGTCCAGGCTATGGCGATGTCGACGAGGAACCCGCCCACGACCTGTTCCCGTGGTGGCTGGTCAAAAATCCCGATACGGGCTGATGTCCGTCTCTCCTCCCCACTTGTGGGGAGGTGTCGCGAAGCGACGGAGGGGTCACTTACCGTCGCAAATGACCCCTCCGTCATCTTCGCCTTAAGGCTCGATGCCACCTCCCCATGAAGAATGGGGAGGAGAGAAGAATCCCGCCTGAAATCACCAAACTCCGGCGTGCGGCCTACGCATCCACCTCGGCATCCAGCGCATTGTCCTGGATAAATTCGCGGCGCGGTTCGACCAGGTCGCCCATCAGCTTGGCGAACATTTCATCCGCTTC
>CAYULN010000040.1:0-17197 GCA_964445605.1 uncultured Caulobacteraceae bacterium
TGGACGGCACGGCGGCCAGGAACACCCAGGTCGCCATCTTCGCCAGGGTCGGGCGGGCCGTGCGCGCCTGCGTTTCCTGGGCGGCGGCCTGTACCTTCTGCGTCAGCCCCAGGCCCATGATCAGAACGGCCAGCAGGCCATAGCCGAGGCTCCAGCTCAGGCGCTGCGACGACAGGCGGGTCAGCGGCTCGATGATGACGGGATAGGCGACCAGGGCCAGCAGGCTGCCCAGATTGCTGGCGGCATAGAGGCCATAGGGCTGTGGCGCCTTGCCGTTTTCGTCGCGCGGCGCGGTCATGGCAAACCATGCCTGGACCAGCGGCGCGGTCGCCGACAGGACGGCAAACGGCGCGCCGACAGACAGGGTCAGGACGCCCAGCATCCACAGGATCGGATGGCCCGGATCGGGATTGCCGAAGACGTGCGTGATATGCAGCGGCAGGGTCAGCGCCGCCAGCAGCAGCACTACGCCATGCACACCGACCTGCATCTTGAAGCTGGGCAGGCGTTGCAGCAGGTGAGCATAGGCATAGCCGAGCAGCAGGGCGACCTGGAAGAAGGCCAGCGACGTGTTCCACACCGCCGGTGCGCCACCCAGCAGGGGCAGCAGCAGCTTGCCGATCATCGGCTCGACCAGGAAGACCAGCCCGGCACTGACGAACACAGTCACGGCGAACAGCGGCGTGGCCTTGGCACGGGCGGTCGCAAGGGCCGGGCTGAGGTTCAGGAGACGGGACGGAGACAGGCTGGCCATTGCCGGGTTCACTTTCTGCGAAACGGTATGGCCGTTGTTGTAAACGGTTAGGCTTAATTTTGGCTTGATGCGAAGCCTATTCCGCCTCGAACTTGGCGACGTCATCGAACAGGCTCTTGACCGCCGCCGCGATGATCTCGGCGCCGTCCTCGCCCTTGGCCAGGCTGGAGTCCGAACCGATGCGGCCGTCCGGGAAGCGCGCCCGGTAATCGAGCGCGTCGCGGATCGGACCGTTAGGCGCGATCTGCGGCTCCATCGGCGCGATCTTCACATGCTCCGGATAGGCGGCGAAGGTGACGGCGATCTCCGACGGCGTGGCGTGGCTGCCATGGCCGTTCGGATAGAGCCGCGCGCACAGCCGCGTCACGCCCGGCAGGTCCCACCAGTTGCGCAGCTTGAGCATGAAGGGACAGGGCTGACCGCTATAGGAATAGTGCGAATAGATCTGCGAGAAGGTCGCCTCGATGGTGGCGACATTACCGCCGTGGCCGTTGAGGAAATAGATGCGGTCAAAGCCATGCCGCGCCAGGGAATCCACCCAGTCTTCGATGGCGGACATGAAGGTCGAGGGCCTGAGCGAAATCGTGCCGGCAAAGCCCAGATGGTGCTGCGCCATGCCGATATTGAAGGTCGGCCCGACCAGAATGTCGCCTTCCTTTTCAGCGGCATGCGCGATGATTTCCGGGCACAGCCAGTCGGTGCCGAGCAACCCCATCGGCCCGTGCTGTTCGTTGGAGCCTATCGGCACAATGATGGTGCTCGACTCTTTCAGGCGCTCGTCGATCTCGGGCCAGGTGGACAGATGCAGCAACATGGGGGAACTCTCCGAAAGGCTTCGATCTTTAGGCCGGGTTGCCGCGCCACGCCAATAAATTTCTTGGGATTTTCTTTGCCGCCGCTTCTCGACACATGCGGCGGACCTTTGCTAATTGTGCGTTATAACAACAACCGTAAATGCCGCGGACTTCAGAGGAAACAGTTATGGACGACCACGCCCACGCCCCGATCGTTTTTCCGGTTCCGGGCGATTTCATTCGGTCCCGGACCCTGACCAAGGAAGGCCTGGCGGCGCAGCACGACCTGGTGAAGCGCGATCCGGACGCCCATTGGACGAACCTCGGCAAGACGCTCGACTGGATGACGCCGTTCACCAAGGTCAAGGACGTCTCCTATAACCGCGAGGATTTCCGCATCCGCTGGTATTACGACGGCGTGCTCAATGTCTCGGTCAATTGCATCGACCGGCATCTGGCCACCCGCGGCGACCAAACCGCCTTCATCTTCGAGGGCGATGATCCGAGCGTATCCTATACGGTGACCTACAAACAGCTTAGCGTCGAGGTCAACAAGCGCGCCAACCTGTTGAAAAAATACGGCGTTAAGAAGGGCGACCGCGTCACCCTCTATCTGCCCATGGTGCCCGAAGCCGCTTATTTCATGCTGGCCTGCACCCGCATCGGCGCCGTCCATTCGGTCATCTTCGGCGGTTTCTCGCCGGACAGCATCGCCGGTCGTATGATCGACTGCCACTCGGACATCATTGTCACGGCCAACGAAGGCCTGCGCGGCGGCAAGATCATCCCGCTCAAGGCCAATGTCGACAAGGCGATGGAGCAATGCCCGCACGTCAAGACCGTGCTGGTCGTGGAACACACCCAAAGCGCCTGGAACAAGGTCGCCGGCCGCGATGTGGTTGTCTCCGAAGCCCTGAACGGTATTTCCGACATCTGCCCGCCCGAGCCGATGAACGCCGAGGATCCGTTGTTCATCCTCTATACCTCCGGCTCGACCGGTAAGCCCAAGGGCGTGTTGCATACCACCGGCGGCTACCTGGTCTGGGCGGCCTATACCCATCGCACTGCCTTCGATTACCAGGACGGTGACGTCTACTGGTGCACCGCCGATATCGGCTGGGTCACGGGCCATTCCTATGTCGTCTACGGGCCGCTGGCCAATGGCGCCATTTCGCTGATCTTCGAAGGCGTGCCCAACCACCCGGACAACAGCCGCTTCTGGCAGGTCATCGACAAGCACAAGGTCAACATTTTCTATACCGCCCCGACCGCCATCCGCGCCCTGATGCGCCACGGCGAAGGCCCGGTGAAGAGCACCTCGCGCGCTTCGCTGCGCGTGCTCGGCTCGGTCGGCGAGCCGATCAATCCGGAAGCCTGGCTATGGTATCACCGCGTCGTCGGCGACGCCCGCTGCCCGGTCGTCGATACCTGGTGGCAGACCGAAACCGGTGGCATCCTGATAACGCCGGTGCCGGGCGCCACGCCGCTCAAGCCGGGCTCGGCCACTCAGCCCCTGCCGGGCGTTTTCCCCTGCCTGGTCGACGCCAATGGCACAGAACTGGACGGCGCCATCGAAGGCAATCTGTGCATCAAGGATTCCTGGCCTGGCCAGATGCGCACGGTGTTCGGTGACCATCAGCGCTTCCTTGACACCTATTTTTCGACCTATCCCGGCAAGTATTTCACCGGCGACGGCTGCCGCCGCGATGAAGACGGCTATTACTGGATCACCGGCCGGGTCGACGACGTGCTCAACGTCTCTGGCCACCGCATCGGCACGGCCGAAATCGAGAGCGCCCTGGTCGGCCACTACGATGTCTCGGAGGCCGCCGTCGTCGGTTATCCGCACGATATCAAGGGCCAGGGCATCTGGTGCTACGTCACGCTCAAGGCCGGCGTCCAGGGCACGGACGAACTGAAGACCATCCTGCGCAACTGGGTGCGCCAGGAAATCGGCGCCATCGCCACCCCGGACGTCATCCAGTGGGCGCCGGGCCTGCCCAAGACACGCTCAGGCAAGATCATGCGCCGCATCCTGCGCAAGATCGCCGAAGGTCACCCGGACCAACTGGGCGACATCTCGACCCTGGCCGACCCGTCGGTGGTGGCGGACCTGATCGAAGGCGCGAAGGGCCTGGGCTAGATCTTTGCCGCCAGGACCTCGCATTTGTGAATCATAGGGATATCGGTGAGCAAGTCGCGCGCCTTGCTCATCAACGCCTTGGCCACGTCGCCGTTGAGGTGCGCCTCGCGGTCGGATTCATCGCTGAAGGTATCGAAAATGGCGAACCGGGTTTCGCCGATGCGTAGGGCGTACCACGACACCGTGCCTTCCTCGGCTTGGGCCAGGTTTTGCGCGGATTCCAGGAAGGCGATGACCTCATCGATCTTGTCGGGCTTGGCGTCCAGCTCGACATAGAGCGCGAGCTGGGTGGCGGCGGCCGCTCGGCCGTCCGGGGCGTAGATGGTGTCCATGACGAACTCCTTTGACGCTTTCGGGGGAAGGAGACGTCACATGCGCACCTGCGCAGTTCCGAAAGCAATAAGGGGCCGCTGCGCGAAAAACAAAAAGCCGTAAAAGCCCTTACCGGCGGCTTATGACGTATCCGGCCAATCGCTATCCGCTCCTTACGGACGCCAGCCTAGAATGATCTTCATAAAGATCATCAGGAGACGTCACCATGCATCCCGATACCTTTCCCGCCAATCCGAACCGCGACCCGATCCAGCAACTGGACGACAGCGTCGGTGTCCAGGGTGCGGCTACACCGGACACCGGCATCAACGCCGAGGCCGACATCGCCGCCGCCAAGGACCGCGACGCCGAATTGGAAGAAACCACGGCCGACGAGCTGATCGCCGCCGATCACCTGCCGCAGGAACCGGACGAGGCCAGGGCCGAGGACGATCCACAGGCGACGGAGGCGCCGTCCGGACGCTATGTCTTCAAGCCGCACGAACTCAATCAATCCGGTGAGGACAAGGAATATTTCCCGCCCAAGAAGGACCACAAGTTCGATGCCCCGACCAGCGCCAACGAACACGCCCTGAGGCCCGATTTCGAAGTGACGCCGGACAACAAGATGAAGGTCATTCGCTGACAAGACGGCAGGCGGCAGTGTAGAGTGCCTTGTGCTCAATCCGACATCGCCGCTTGCCGCCCTGATGAATGCCCCGATGCGACCGGGAACGGTCGCATGGATTGGCGTGCGCCCGAAACGGCGCGCGCCGATGTCCATTCGGGAAGTTGTTGCCCTTGACCCGCGTCATGGCGTTATTGATGACCGTTATGACGGCCGGAGCGGTGAGCGCCATGTCACGTTGATCGCCCGTGAGCATCTCGCCGCTATCGCCGCCTTTCTCGGCCAGGACGTCCGTCCCGAACAGCTTCGCCGCAACATTGTCATTTCCGGCCTCAATCTGCTGGCCTTGAAGGACAAGCGATTTCAGCTCGGCGAAGCGGTGCTGGAAATGACCGGCGAATGCCATCCCTGTTCGCGCATGGAGCAAACCTTCGGTCCCGGTGGCTACAATGCCGTGCGTGGTCATGGCGGTATTACCGCCCGCGTGCTGACGGGCGGTGAAGTGCGCCTCGGCGACCAACTTGTCGTCCCTTAATCCAGATCGAGCGTGACCTCGGCTTCGTCGCCGTCGTGCAGGTTTTCCGCCTTGCGCACGCTGGCCTTGACCGGCAGCACATAGCCGCCGGACGCCTTGTCGGGGAACAACGACGTCCGCCAGCCTGTCTCGCCGACGCGCGCCACCACGGAGACCGAACCCCAGGCCCGGCTTTCCGCCTGGCACTTGATGGCGAAAGCGACTTCGTCCGGCAGGGTGACGAACACCCACGACGCCGGCGCATCGCCTTTCCACCGCCAGAGCTTTGCGCGGAATTTATAACGCACGGCTCATCTCGCCCTGCTTGACGGCGCGATAGAAGGCCCACATCAGATGCGCCGCCACTGACCGGTACGGCGACCAGGTTTTGGCTCGTTCCGTACAGTATTTTTCGTCCGGACGCGCCGGCAATCCGTCCAGCCAACCAACCGCCTCGCGCAGCGCGATGTCGCCGACTGGAAACAGATCGAGCCGGCCTTCCGAGAACATCAGATAGACCTCGGCGGTCCACTGCCCGATGCCCTTCAATCCGACCAGGGTGGCCGCCGCGCTTTCGGTGTCAAGATCACGCAACGCGTCGGTATTGAACGCACCGCTATGCACCGCTTCGGCCAGCGCCTTGACATAGGCGATCTTCGGCCGCGACAGGCCATAGCCGCGCATGGCGTCTTCGTCATGGCTGAGTAAGGCCTGCGGATTGACTTCACCGACCCCGGCCTGCAGCCGGCCGAGAATGGTTTCTGCCGCCTTGACCGACAGCTGCTGCTCGATGATCAGCCGCAGCAGGGATTCAAACCCATCGTCGCGTTTGCGATACTGAACGACGGCGCCGAAACGGTCGATCAGAGGAACCAGTTTCGGATCGGCGGCGGCCAGGGCGGCCAGATGCAGAGAATCGAGAGGCGTCGAGGTCATGCGGCGGGTTTACCGGCCACCCTGTCAAAATCTGGCAGCAGCGAGCCCGGCTTACGACTTCACACAACCGACCTGGGCGATGCGGTATTCGCGCCTCAATGTGTCGGCGACGATGCCGTAATTGCGTTTGGTCACCGTCGACTCGCTTTCGATATCAGGCTGACGGTCGGCTGGGATCAATGTCTTCAGCGTTTCCGGCACCGAGGTATAGATGCGGCCCCGGCGCGGGTCCTGACGGATGACGATGCCGATGACGCGCGAATTGTCGTCGATCACCGGCCCGCCGATCAGCTTGTTGAGATTGCCGCGCAGCCCTTCGGTGCGTCCGGCCAAAGCCCAGGCCAGAACCGTTTCATTGCCCTGGCCGCGCTTGGCGTGCTCGAGCGTGGTCGTGCCGATCAGACGCGCCGTCGCTTCGCCGGCCTCATCGCCGGGGAAGCCGGGCATGAAGCCGCGGATGCCGGGCTTGATCGTCGCCGGATCGGCCAGCGGCAGTGGACGCCCGCCGCCTTCGGTCTGGGCGACGTAATAGTTGTCGACGCCCTTGATGTCACGCACCTTGAATGGCACGCCGAGATTGCCGCCGATGTTCAGGAACGGGTGCTTGCAGGTGCCGACGCTGTCCTTGGCCACCACCCACTCGCCCGACTGCGCCACCGAAAAGGCGGTGCCGGTCATGACCTTCTGGTCGTCGAGCGGCAGATTGATGATCGACGACGCGGCGAACGGCGTGAAGTTGGCGAACAGCGCCATTTCGCCGACGCCCGGCGGCGGCGGGGCGGGCGGGGCGTTCGACTGGTCGCGCCAGGTGCCGGTGACCGCGACGATCCCGGTGATGACGGCCGCATAGAGAAGCCAATCCAGTTTCATTTGGCGAGTTTCATCAGGCGTTACCGCAGGCTGGCGGCAAGGATCAGGGCGGCGGCCAGCTTGGCGGCGACCAGCAGCACGGCGGCCGACACTTCGCCTTCATTGACCCGGTTGGGCAGGCCGGCCAACAGGAAGTCGACCAGGCGGAAGACGAGCAGCTGCAGGATGACCGTCGCGCCGCCCCACAGCAGAATTTCGCGGTACGAGGTCGAAGCGGCGATCGAGCCGGCCAGCGGAATGGCGAGGCCGATAATCACCCCGCCATAGGAAACGGCGGCGGCCGAGTTGCCGTCGCGGATCTGCTGGATTTCCTTGTAGGGGGTGAGGATCGAATAGATGGTGGCGCCGATCATCAACAGGAGCAGGGCGATGCCGCCGTGCAGGAGGGCGGTGGCGAAGCCGCCGGCAAAAGCCTGCATTTCCGGACGCAGCACTTCGGGCGTCAGGAAATTGAGGTTGAGGGTATCGGTCATGCGCTTATACGTCCCCTGGGCACTTTCTTGTGCAGGCTGACCCATTCCCGGCAGCCGCGTTAGTAATGATGTAACTTTCCTGCAAGATCAAGTCCACCGCCCGAAGCTGTGGACAAATTCATCGTGATGTCACGAAATCCAGGCCGGACAACGGCCTCAGGATACCATTCCAGCCGTCAAATGACCGAACGGCAGGCTCTCATTGGGGTCTTCGCCGTCCTCATTTGACGCAGGCTCACGCTCCGCCGCCCGCCGGGCCGAGGCGCGCTGTTTCTCGCTCTCGGACTTCAACTGTCCGCAGGCCGCCAGGATGTCGCGGCCGCGCGGTGTGCGGATCGGCGACGCATAGCCGGCCTTGTTGAGGATTGCGGCGAAGGTCTCGATGGTCGTCCAGTTCGAACACTGATAATCCGTGCCCGGCCAGGGATTGAACGGAATCAGGTTGATCTTGGCCGGAATGCCCTTGAGCAGCTTGATCAGGGCCCGCGCCTCGGCCGGGCTGTCGTTGACGCCCTTGAGCATGACATATTCGAAGGTCACGCGCCGGGCGTTGGAAAGCCCCGGATAGGCGCGGATGGCAGTCATCAGCGTTTCGATATTGTACTTCTTGTTGAGCGGCACGATCACATCGCGCAGATCGTCGTTGGTGGCGTGCAGACTGATGGCCAGCATAGCCGCCGTGCGGTTGCCCAGCGTTTCCAGCTCCGGCACTACGCCCGAAGTCGACACGGTGATCCGCCGCCGCGAAATGGCGATGCCTTCATGGTCGGAGATGATATCGATGGCGTCTGCCACATTATCGAGATTGTACAGCGGCTCGCCCATACCCATGAAGACGATGTTGCTGAGCTTGCGGTCTTCCTTCGGTGACGGCCATTCACCCAGGTCGTCGCGCGCCACCTGCACCTGGGCGACGATCTCCGCCGCGGTCAGGTTGCGCACCAGTTTCTGCGTGCCAGTATGGCAGAAGGTGCAGTTGAGCGTGCAGCCGACCTGGCTCGACACGCACAGCGCGCCCGACCGGCCGACATCCGGAATATAGACGGTTTCGACCTCGATGCCCGGCGCCATGCGGATCAGCCATTTGCGCGTGCCATCACGGCTGATCTGGCGCTCGATTACCTCCGGCCGGGCCAGGGTGAACTTGTCCTTGAACAAGGCCCGCTGGTCCTTGGCGATGTCAGTCATCAGGTCGAAATCGGTGACGCCGTAATGGTGCACCCAGCGCCACACCTGCTGCATCCGCATCTTGGCCTTGCGCGTTTCGACCACGCCGGAATCGACCAGCGCCTGAACCAGGCTGTCGCGCGTCAGGCCGGTGATATTGACCAGCGACGGAGTAGGCTTTGCGGACAGATCAAGCGTGTGGGCCAAGGCTAAGCGGCTTTCAGGAACAGGGATATCGGGAAGAGGCGAGCCTATACATCAAAAGGCTTCCCTTGTCTAATCAACGTGGGCGGCATCGAACCTGTCCTGCGCCGCGCGGATCTGCGCCGAATGGTCGACCGCCCACTGGCCCAGGTTTTCGACCGGCTGGCGTAGCGAATGGCCCAGCGGCGTCAGTTCATAGTCGACGCGCGGTGGATTGGTCGGTGTCACCGTGCGCTTGACGAAGCCGTCGCGCTCCATGCCGCGCAGGGTCAGGGTCAGCATGCGCTGCGAAATTGTTCCGGCGGCGCGCTTAATCTCGTTGAAGCGCAATGGCCCGTCGCGCAGGGCGACGACGACCAGCACGCTCCATTTGTCGCCGACACGCGACAGGATAGCCTTCACGGCCTGGCAGGATTCGGACAAGTGGTTGTGTGCGTTGGGCAAATCGGTGTGCTCAAGTATCAAAAATGTGCCTTCTTGCGCGCTCTAGCATGGTCACATTATTAGGCCAAGTCACTTTTTTATACCAAGACTGGAGCCTCCCCCCAAATGCCTGAGAACCAGCCCAAGCCCAAAATCGCCATCGTCATCGGCTCGACGCGCCAGAACCGCTTCGGCGACAAGCCCGCCCACTGGCTGCACGGCCTCGCCCGGGCCCGCCCCGACGCCGCGTTCGAGGTCGTCGACCTGCGCGACTATCCGCTGCCCTTCTTCGACGAGCCGGCGTCGCCGATCATGGCCACGCCCACCCGCCCGGAAGTCGCGAAGTGGGCCGCCAAGGTGGCCGAATTCGACGGCTATGTCTTCGTCACGCCCGAATACAATCACAGCTTCAGCGCCGTATTGAAAAACGCCCTCGACTACGTCTATCCGGAGTTCAACCGCAAACCGGCGGCCTTCGTCG
Organism: uncultured Caulobacteraceae bacterium; assembly: GCA_964445605.1. GTDB lineage: Bacteria > Pseudomonadota > Alphaproteobacteria > Caulobacterales > Caulobacteraceae > Asticcacaulis. Next base: position 9,700 of record CAYULN010000040.1, read on the forward strand.
CCTATGGCAATGCAGGCGGCGCCCGGGCGGTCGAGCAGTTGCGCCTGGTGTGCGTCGAGCTGCAAATGGCGCCGCTGCGCGTAGCCGTGCATATCGGTCGGACGGAATTCATCGCCATGCTACGCGACGGCAAGACCCTGGCCGATTTCCCCGAATTCGCCCAGGCTGCCGAAGCCCTCCTGACCGACCTGGTGTGGTGGACCAACGCCCTCAAGACGGCGCGTTGAGCGAGTCTTGATCGCCACGGCCGCGGCCGCGCATTTCATCCTGAGGGGCGGGCGCCTAGCCTGGTGCTTTCCCCGACAGGAGAACCGCTATGCCCGCCAGGAAATGGTCGCACGAGGTCACGGAACATTCCGACGCCCTCGACCTGAAGGCCCACGTCTTCGAATCCCACGACCCGAAGGCCATCGCCAGATCACTGAAACACTCAGCCGAGGCCAGCCACCGCCGCAAGTCGAGCCCGTACCGCTCGGCCATGTCGATGTTGACCTTCTACATCAACCGTGCCGGCAAGAATCTGCCGGACAAGCAGAAAGCGGTGCTGGAAAAGGCCAAGGACGAATTGCGCGCTGAATTCGGCAGGGCCTAAGACTCAGGGCGTGATCTGGATTTGGCCCAGCGCCTGGTCCGGTTCCGACGGACTGCGGTAGACAACATCATAGTTCCCCGGTTTGATCTGGCTGAGATCGACCGGCGCGCATTTCGCCGAGCCGCTGCTGAATGAACCGGCAAGGGCCGTATTCATGGTCAGCAGCAAGTGGCCGTGGTCCAGGCGCACATTCGTGCTGCCGCAGACAAGCCCGGAATTGAGGGTCTTGCCGCCGGCCAAGCCGGAGACATCCGCCCTGATGGGCAGGTACCATTGGCCGAACTGTTTATAGGGTGTGCCGACTTTGAGGCCGCCGACCGCCTGGACGCCCGACCATTCGAGAGGCTGGGCGAAGGCGAGGCTGGGCAACAGGGACAATGCAAGGATACCGAACAATGTGCGTTTCATGGACGATCCTCCGGCTGGGGAGCGCCACACTGTTCGCCCCGAGCGGCAATTCTAAGGCAGGTTGAAAACGATCCGTGCCACGTGCACCATCAGCATGACGATGCCAATGCAGTTGACGGTGAACACCAGGCCGCGCAACGGCACGTTCAGGGTCAGGGTCTGCACGGTGGTATGGATCAGCCGCCCGGTCAGGAACAGCCAGGCCGCCGCCACATCCCAGGTCGACACCCGGTGTGAAAAATACAGAAACAGCGCCGCGAACAACGCATAGACCGGTAGTTCGAACTGATTCGACAGGTTGCGCGCCACCCGCTTCGACCGCGACGGATCGGCGCCGGCATTGACGAATTCCACCGGCTTGACCTCGCCCTGGGCCATGGCGGTCTGGCGCAGCACGGTCAGCCAGACATACAGGCCCATCACCAGCGCGAAATGCAGGACGAACGGCAACAGGAACAGCTTGTCCAGGCTCACGCCAAAAATCATGCATGCACCTCGGCGCCGCACACCGGGCAGGCCGGATCAGCGACCAGCTTGACCACCCGCGACTGCATGGTAAGGCCCTCAAAGATCAATAATTGATGGCGTAGCGGCTCACCGGCGCCTGTGATCAGCTTGACCGCTTCCAGCGCCGCCAGCGATCCTATCACGCCCGCCAGCGCGCCGACCACGCCGACGCGTTCGCAAGTCTCAGCATCGGGCGGAATGTCCGGCACTAGGCATTGATAGCAGGGCTGGCTATCGAAGACCGCCAACTGCCCGCTCCACCGGCCGATCGCCGCCGACACCAGCGGGATTTTCAGCTCATGACACACCCGGTTAACCAGAAGCCGCGTTGGAAAGTTGTCGCAGCCGTCGATCACCAGATCGTAGCCGCCGAGGATAAGCGCTGCATTATCTTCCTCAAGCCGCACGCAATGCGGTTCTAAGGTGCATTCAGGATTTATTTTGCCGAGCTCGTATATGGCGACCAATGCCTTCGAAGCTCCAACCTCGTCGGTCTTATACAGAATTTGTCGCTGCAAGTTACTGAGCGAGATGGTGTCATCATCAATGAAGCCCAGCGTCCCCACGCCCGCCGCCGCCAGGTACAACGCCGCCGGCGCGCCGATGCCGCCCATGCCGACCAGCGCCACCTTGGCGGCCTTCAGCTTCATCTGGCCGGCGCCGCCGATCTCCTTGAGGACGATATGGCGGGCATAGCGGTCGATTTCGTCGTCGGAGAACATCGGAGCACGTTTAGGAAAAGTGTGAAGCCATGTCGTTGTGCACTTTTCCCTTAAGAACTGCGACAACTAAAAACTAAATACTGCCAAGCCGGAAAATGGGATCGTCCGTCGATATAATATCGACCACGCCGCCCGACGAGACGATCAGCAGATTTTTCGCATCCACCGGCAGGTCGCCGATGCCGCGCGCCTGCCGCGCCCAGTTCAGGTGCTCCGATTGCTGCGACACATAAAGCCCGGCGCCGGGAATGCCGCTGTTTTCGACAAACCCGCCATGTTCCTGGAAATACCGATACAGGTCGTTGCGGTCGTAGACGCGATAACCGTAGAAACCGGGAAGGATGACCACGCCGCTGCCGCGGTCGCCGTCGATCTCGACCATCAGCGCGCCGTCGCTCGACAGCACGCTGACGATGTCGAACCGGCCGAATTCATCCCATTCGCCGGTCAGTCGTTCGAAGACGGATGTGTAAAGGTTTATTGGAACGCTCATGGCACCGGGTTAGCAAAAACCTCGCGGATTCGGAAGATCGTACGCCCGGATTGCGGCCAAAGCATGAGAGGCGGCAGGATTTCGTTTACCTTCCTGTGCGCACCATATCCCTATTGATTATGCGGTTAAAGACATGGTCCGCACGGCCCTCCTGCAACTGAGCGGCAAACACCGCAGCGATACCGGCGATGCGCGCCTGGGCGTTATCCTGGCCTTTATCGCCGGCGCGGTAAATGCCGGCGGCTTTCTCGCCATCGGCTATTACACCTCGCACATGAGCGGCATGGTGTCGTCGGTCGCCGATTTTCTCGTCGCCCACCGCTGGACGGCCGCCGGTCTGGCGATCGTGCACATTCTGTCGTTCTTTTCCGGTTCGATGACCGCTAGCCTGATCATTAACTGGGCGCGCAAGAACCGCCTTAACAGCGAATTCGCCGCCGCCCTGATGGCCGAGGCCGGTCTGCTGCTGCTATTCGGTGGGCTTGCGGCTGCGGGAGCCATGCATGTCCCGGCCGGCCTGCACGCCATGATTTCCCTGCTGTGCTTCATCATGGGGCTGCAGAACGGCCTGATCACCAAGATTTCGCACGCCGAGATCCGTACCACCCACATGACGGGCATCATCACCGATCTCGGCATCGAGATCGGCCGGTTGATCTTCGGCGCCGCCACCCATAGTGACGTGCGCTACAATCCGCGCAAAGTCCGCCGGCTGGCGGCCCTTCTGGTGAGCTTCCTGAGTGGGGGCGTCATGGGTGCCACCATCTTTTCGCTCGCCGGCTTTGTCGGCGTGGTGCCGTTCGCCCTGCTGCTGGCCGTTCTCGCTGCTCAGCCGATCATCGATGACCTGACCCGGCAGTCTTAGTCAGGGTCACCAGCACCACGTCGTTGCTGTGCATCGGCACGGAGACTTCGGCGCGGCCACTCTTGCCGACCTCGAGCGTGCGTTCGCTTTCCGGCTTGTCGACGGTCAGCGCCTGCAGCCTGGCCAGTTGATCCGACGTTAGCGACGACGGCGCGCCCATGTCGAGATAGGCCGAATAGGCGTCGTTGGCGCGATAGCCGGTGCGGTGCAGGCTGAGTTTATAGGTGCCGGGCTTGAGGTGCGTGAAATGCACCGCCAACGGCGCCGCGTCGGCCGCCGAAACGATCTTGCCGTAGAACGGCCGGTTGCTGACCGGCTGCTTCGGCTGCTGGAAATCCCAGACCACGGCCGACACCGTCTTGCCGTCCGACGCCGCCCAGCTCTGGCCATCCTTGACCTGGATTGCCTTGCCTTGCAGGGCGTGCAGATATTTGTAGGCGAACCAGGCTGGCTTGCGGATGCCCTGCGGATTGATCAGGCCGAACCCGCCCTCGAACGGTTTGGTCGGCGGGCCGGGCTCTTCGAACAGGTCGGTATAGGTCCAGTAGCTCATGCCCTGGACGCTGCCCTCGACGGCCTTCAGCTTGCTCAGGATATAGGGCGCGCTGACATAGGAATCGTGGACCAGGTCGCGCGGCGTGTAGCTGGTGCTCCATTCGGTGAAATAGAGCGGCAGGTTCGGAAATTTCGATTGGGAAATCTGTTTCCGCACGCGCTGCACGTCGCCGGTGATGGCGTCGGGCGACGGATCGAGCTTGGTGTCGGCCTTGCCCTGTTCATCGAGGAAACCGCTGTTGACACCGTAGGTATGGGTGGTGACGAAATCGACCTTGGCGCCGCTTTGTGCAACATGGTCGAGGAATTCCGGCACCCAACCCGCACCCGCCGTTGACGGCCCGCCGACGCGCAAAGCCGGGTCGATCGCCTTGATGGTCTTCGACGTCAGGTCATACAGCTCAAAATAGGCCTTCTGGTCCGCCCCTTCCCAGAAGCCGGACAGGTTGGGTTCGTTCCACACTTCGAAGAACCAGGTGCGGACCTCGGCCTGGCCGTAGCGCGCCACGATATGATGGATAAAGGCGTCGATCAGCGCCGCCCAGGCCTCGGGCTTCGGGTGCGAGGTATTGCCCGCCCAGTAGAAGATCTTGTTGTCCGAGGTCTTCATCGCTTCGGGCGTGAAACCAAGCTCGACGAACGGCTTCATGTGCCGGGCGAGGAGATCATCATACAGCTGGTCGATCTTGGTCCAGTCGTAAATCGTCTTGCCATCGACCACCTTCACCGTGCCGAGCACGTCGTGGAAGATGGCGTGGAAACGGACATAGCGGAAACCGAGTTCGTCGCTGGCCGTCTTCAGCTGCGCCTGGCTGTCGTCGCGGATCAGGGTGCCGGGATAGTCGGAGCCGACCGACAGATCGAAGAACCGGTCGACGGGCTTGGCTGCCTTGGCCACATCGATATCGATCGGCCGCGCCGCCGGTTTTGCCAATACGCCGGTTGACGCCAATACTGCGGCAAGCGCCAGCCCTGCCCACCTGACCTTTTTGGATTTCATCGTCGGCCTCCCGTGCCCGGCTTGAGCCAGTTGTTGATAGACGCATTGATAGCGCTAACACGTTCCCTATGGCAAGCGATCACGCACCGAACGCCTCTTGCAAGACCGCCGCAAAAGCGCCAAGTAAGCCGCTATGCAGGACTCGAATTTTCCCAACTGGCACGGCACCACCATCGTCGCCGTGCGGCAAAACGGCAAGACCGTCATCGCCGGCGATGGTCAGGTCTCCATGGGCGCCACCATCGTCAAGGGCGGTGCCAAGAAGGTGCGCACCCTGGCCGGTGGCAAGGTCATCACCGGTTTCGCCGGCGCCACCGCCGATGCCTTCACCTTGCTGGAACGGCTCGAGGCCAAGCTCGAACTGTTCCCGGACCAATTGGCGCGCGCCTGCGTCGATCTCGCCAAGGACTGGCGCACCGATCGCTATCTGCGCCGCCTCGAGGCCATGCTCCTGGTCGCCGACAAGAACCATATCCTGACCCTGACCGGGGTCGGCGACGTGCTGGAGCCCGAAGACGGCGTCGCCGCCATCGGTTCCGGCGGCGTCTATGCCCTGTCGGCGGCGCGCGCCATGCTGGAATACGAGCAGGACGCCGAGGTCATCGCCCGCAAGGCCATGAAGATCGCCGCCTCGATCTGTGTCTACACCAACGATCACCTGACATTGGAGACGCTGTGATCCTGGTCGAGGACGCCCTGCGCCGCGGTCAGATGACCGTCAAGATGCCTGAGCTGATCATCATGCTCGGCCTGTGGGGCCAGGCGCTGATCCTGTGGCCGAGCGGCCTGCTGCCGCAATGGGAGACCAACATTTCCATTGCGTTGGGCGCCCTCGGCTGGCCGCTGGCGTTGCTGTACAACGCCGTCGCCATGCCGAAATGGAAGTTGTGGGCCTATGCCCAGGTCGGCAATCCTCGGGCTCTGAAGGAAGCGGCCATCGCCACCCGGCTCCTACCGCCCGACAACAGCCCGTTTGCACGGATGGCCATCTGTTCGGCCGAGGACAAAGCGAAAATCGCGGCCTTCGAAGGCCGGGCATGACTTCCCCGTACACCTTTCGTCGCCTGGCCTTGGCCGAACTCGACCTGGTCAACGGCTGGATAGGCAACCGGCACGTCGCCGAATGGTGGCTCGAGGCCGGCGGCGCCTCCAGCCTGATCGATCCGGCCGATTTCGACGAGGACGGCTTCCGCATGTGGCTGGTCCTGCATGACGGCGTACCCTTCGCTTACATGCAGGACTACGATCCGCACCTCTATCCCGACCACTATTTCTACGACCGGCCGGCACCGGCGCGCGGCATCGACCAGTTCATCGGCGCGCCGGACTTCATGGGGCGGGGCCATGGCGCGGCCTTTATCCGCCAACGGCTCGACATGCTGTTCGGTGAAGGCCTGGCCTGCGTGGTCACCGATCCGCATCCGGACAATGCCCGCGCCATCCGCGCCTATGAAAAGGCCGGTTTCATCGCCTATGGCGAGACCGACCATCCCAAATACGGCCGCGCCCTGCTGATGCAGATCGACCGTCCATGACCTACCAGTTCCGCCGCATGACCCATGCCGACCTGCCGCTGGTCCGGGCGTGGCTGGAAACGCCTGACGCGCAGGCTTGGTGGGTCGATCAGGACGGCAACGTCACGATCGATCCCGAAGACCTCGACCACCCCGGCATGCGGTTGTGGATCGTGTCGCTGAATGGCGTTCCCTTCGCTCACATGCAGGACTGGGACGTCCACGCCTTCGAAGGCCACTATTTCCTCGACCGGCCGCCGGGCACGCGCGGCGTCGACCAGATGATCGGCGTGCCGGAAATGCTGGGCAAGGGCCACGGTCCGGCCTTCATGCGCCAGCACATCGCTGTATTGTTCGCCGAAGGGGCGCCGGAAGTGGTCACCGATCCCGACCCGGCCAATTTGCGCGCCGTCAAGGCCTACCAAAAAGCCGGATTCGTGCCATATGGGGAGCATGACAGCCCCGAATGGGGCCATGTCCTGCTGATGTCGCAGACGACCAGAATCTAAAAAAGAATTGATCCACAGATGCACAGATGAACACAGATTTCTTTGAATTCGGCCAGAAGCGGAGCGGTTGCCATCGAGCAAGGATTTGAACCACGAACCACACGAACAGACACGAACGCTGCTGAGCGAGTGGCACTTCGGTTTTAACCACCAATGACACGAATGGCCGCCTTCGGCGGCGGACACGAATAGAAAATCCCGCAATGGCTTTGTCGGCGAAGCTTTCGAAATTCGATTGGATCGGTCACTGACGCTTTACACAATATTCGTATCGCCGCCGAAGGCGGCCATTCGTGTCATTCGTGATTTAACTCTCTTTGTTCGTGTCTGTTC
>CAYULN010000041.1:0-2651 GCA_964445605.1 uncultured Caulobacteraceae bacterium
GCTGGCTGGTGGAGGCGCTGGGCTACGAATATCGCCTGGCGCGCAGCGGCGTTGAAGCCATCGCCGCCGTGGGCGATTACAAGCCGGATGTGGTCATGCTTGATATCGGCCTGCCCGGCATGAACGGTTACGACGTCTGTCGAACCTTACGGCAAAATCCGGCCTTGAAAAATACTGTTTTCATCGCCCAGACCGGCTGGGGTCAGGAAGAACATCGCCAGATGGGGCGCGATGCCGGGTTTCACCACCACATGGTCAAGCCGCTGTCGTTCGACGCACTGGAAAACCTGCTAGGGGCGATCGAAAAGGGCCGCCAGGAAGCTTAATCCCGGGCCCGCGTCAGATAGATCGCGCCGGCAACACCCGCCGCGATGGCCATTCCTGCCAATACCAGCCCCGTGATCTGCCAAGCCGTAAGCAGGCGCGGCGTCTTGCCGACCTCACCACCCACGTCCGGCGCCGGTTCGTCGTCGTCTTCCTCATCGGTCAGGACAAAGGGCGCGGCATCCTGAGGGCGACGCGACGACCAGGCAAAAACGTCGATCTCGGTATCCGGACTTTCCTTGTCCGAGTCCAGTGCGGGCTGCGGCGCTACCTTTTCCTTGATGATCTTGTCGTGCGTGCGCGTATCCATCTGGCCCTCCTGCTTTTCGCAATGCAACAGAGTTTACGCTTCCCGAAATAAGGAAACGGCGGATAAGCGGTGAAAGACTGTCAAAAATCGATAAAATCGCCTTATAACAGCTTGGTTCCCAGCACGATCAGCAACAGCAGTCCCAGGACCAGCGACACCAGCTGCCACAGCTTTTCCGGCCGGTCACGCCACCAGCCACCTCGGGTGGCTGAGCGCGGCGCGGTGGCCAGCATGGCATTTTCCATCTCGTAGACCAGTTCGAACCCGTCCTGAAAACGCTCATTGGCGTCCGGCGCTATGGCGGTCAGAATGACATTTTCCAACCATGCCGGCAGGTCGCGGCGCTTGGCCGACAAGGATTGCGGGCGGCCAAACGCCGGTTTATTGAAGCTGACGATTTCGCCATATGGATAGTCGCCACCGGTGAACATGCGATAGAGCGTGACGCCGATGGCAAAGATGTCGGTGCGCTCATCACCGGCATTGCCGTCGAACATTTCCGGCGCCTTGTAGCTGGCTGTACCCGGTGTGTGGTCCATCGGGTTGCGGTCGTCGAGATAGGTCAGGCGCGCCACGCCGAGATCAATCAGTTTCAGCCCCCCGTCGCTGAGTAGAATGACGTTTTCCGGCTTGATATCACGGTGGATAATACCCGCCCGGTGCAGGGCCGCCACCGCCTTGGCCAGCTTGGTGCCGATGTCGAGGCCTTCAGCCAGCGGAATTGGTTCCGCCCGAGTTAAGCGCTTTTCCAGGGTTTCGCCGGCATAGAACGGCTGGGCGATATAAAGGCGCGTCTGGCGCCCCGGCGGCAGGGTCAGAACGCCACCGACCAAAGCATGCTGAACACGGCTGGCCACCCAGGCTTCGCGGGCAAACACCTTGATCGCCGACGTCTCGCTGCCGATGGTTTCGGGCTTGGGAAATTTGAGCAGGACTGCGCGCGGTTCAAGCGTGTCGCGGGCGCGGAACACTCGGCTGTAATCGCCGTCCGCCAGTTGCGCCTCGAGAATGAAACCGTCGACGTCGTCCCCCACCTTGGGCGCATCGAGCAGAGGCAGGCGCGAAAAGGCGGCGTCGAGGTCCTCAAGCGTCGCTGCTGCCAATTCGAGCACATCGATGACCAGGGCGGTGGCGTTGTCCTGGCCATCATGCGCCAAAGCCTCGGCGACCAGGCGGCGGGCGGTTTCTTCCGGCGCGGCACGCGCTTCGAGCACGGCCTCGATCTGGGCATGGCTCAAAGGGCCATGCACGCCGTCGCTGCACAACAACAGGCGGTCGTGCATCTGGACATCGTGCATGCGGTAGTCGATGCGCACGCCCTCCTCCAGGCCGATGGCGCGCGTGATGAAGCTGCTGTCTTCGGCCCCCTCCGGCTTGTGGTCGTGGGTGAGCAGGCTCAAGGCGCCTTCACGCAGGCGGTAGAGACGCGTATCACCGACATGGAAGCTGTGCAGACGATGCCCCTTGAGCACGACGCCGGTGAACACCGCCGCCATGCCTTTCAGGTTCTCGTCCTTCTTGCCCTGAAGGTGGATCCATTGGTTGATGCTTTCCAGGGCGCGGGCGGCGGTCTTGCGCGGCGGCAAGGCATCGCTCTGGCCAACATAGTCCTCGATGAAGGTGCGGACACTGAGCTCGGCGGCGACGCGGCCGCCCTTCTGGCTGCCAACGCCATCGGCTACGGCCGCGGCCAGGCCGTGATGGCGCGGCAGGGCCTCAAGGAAAGCGGCGGCAAAGTCCTGGTTGTCGGGACGCGGCCCGGTCTCGCTGGCGAAGCCGGTGGCGACCTTAAGGCGCGGTTCACCGTGTGGGGCCGCGTCCGCCATCAGCCGAAATAGACGATGGGCGCGTCGCCATGGACGACAGCGGGCGGCTCAAGGAAGAATGGCCCGGCCAGGGCGCGCCATTGCTGGAAGTTGTCGGAGTTACGGAAATCGACCATGTGGGCATCGACCGTCTCCCACAAGACGCGCAGGTAATAGGTGCCCGGCGTTTCGATGACGCGCTCCAGCGACAT
>CAYULN010000042.1:0-5486 GCA_964445605.1 uncultured Caulobacteraceae bacterium
GCTTTGAGGCCCTCCTTAGCGGTCAGGCGCCCCCGTCTGGGCCCGCCTGTCTTTTTGCTCTTTTTTTGAGGCGTGCGATTAGTTCTTGTAACGGAGTCCGAAGAACATGCGCTTGCCGTCGGTTTCATAATTTATACGACGGATCGGGCTGTTCTCCTGAATCAAAGGCTCGTTTCCAAGATTCTCACCGTCCATGAACAAGGTCAGTTTCGGAGTTATGTTATAGTCGAACGACGCATCAATCGTACCATAGGCGTCGGTATATTCGGGACTGTTGTTACGTCCAATCGCGGTGTCGAGACGGCGATCGCGCCAATTATAAGAGAGCCTGGCACTAAACAGACTGTCTTCGTAATAGAGCGAGGCGTTGTAGGCCAGCTTTGACACTCCGGGGAAATCAAGCGGCGTTCCATCAATCAAATTAAGCTGATGGTAGCCATAGGCTTTTTGCGAAGTGACGTTGGCGATAAGTCCCAGGCCGTCAAAGGGCGCCGGCAAAAAGGTGAATGCCGTCTGGCCGCCGATTTCGAAACCCCTGATCTTGACGTGGTCGGAACCATTTACCTTTGTGGTAATATTATAGGGAACAGGATCGCTGCCGATGATGGTCGGAATGGTCGTCGTCGTTATGTAGCGCGAGATCGCCTTGGTGAAATAGACTGCGGAAATGTAGGTATCCTTGTTGACATACTTTTCAAGGCCCAAATCCGTATTGGTCGCCAGGTAAGGCAGAAGGCTCGGATTTCCCTGGCTACCGGTATGGAAATTGCCGTCGAGCGTAAGCCCAAGGGATTCATTGCTCGGTTCCGGACGCGCCATCACCTTGCCGATATCGAAGCGGCCGATCAGGTCGTTGGGGATAAACTCGAACTTCAAATTCAACGACGGAAGGTCATTGGAATATTTGCCATTAGCCGCGACTGCTGGGAAGGTTACCGCGCCGCCAACGGCTGTGCTACGGCTGAAGCCGGTCGCCGTGGTCTTAGTCTGGATCGTTCGGTCACCGATGACGCCGCTGACAGGAACACCCATTACCGGGAAAGCGAAAGCTGCCTGGATGTAATAAGCCGTAGTGCGCTCGTCGATCGTAAAATTCGCCGTCCATTGTTGATAGCTACCACCCGTGTTGGCATTTGGATTCGGCGCAAAGACACTGTTGTTATCTGTAACTCCCGCAGCAGCAAGGGTGGCGTCAATCACAGCCTGTGAATTGTTGTTCCAGAAAAGAATACCGTTAGTGTATCCAAGGTCACCCCCGGTGAAAAATGCGTTCGGATTTGTTCCAGAATATTTGTCCACTATACCAGGAATTACTCCTGGAGCGACCTTGTAAACGATTGTGGTATTTGAACTGCTTGGCGGCGAAGGATAGGTGTTATCAACAATAGTCGTTACACGAGAATATTGACTTTGCGCCACCTTGGTATCATGGCCCTCAAAGCCGCCCTTGATCGATGTCACCCAGCTATCGGGACGGTACTCGACATTGAATCTAGAATCTTTTTCCGAGGCAGTGTCGTAGAACGGCGTATTCGTAGCGTCGATCTGATTGGTCAAATTCCCGGTTGTTGGATCCAGTTTGGTCGTGCCCGCGGTATCGGCAAATAATTGCATATTGGGCACCAGTTGCGATCCGGTGTAGTCGACCGTGGCGCGGGGCAGATTCTTAATGCTGACCTGGGAATCACGTTCGTCATTATGCCCGTTGCCGACCGAATAGCTGTAACGTCCGTCCACGGTTAGCTTGTCAGTCGCCTTCCACTTGCCACCGGTAATCAGGCTGTATTGGTTACGGGTTTGCGTCCCGTCGATGTTACGATACTGCAACTGCATGGGCGCCGCAGTCGTGCTGATCAATTCGATATGATTGACCGTCGCGGCACCACTTTTATCCTTGGTCGCATTGAAAGTGGTATGAGCGAGGTCGATCCCAGCCAAAGGCTGATTCGCCGACAACTGCATTAGTTGCGAATCGACGGCTTCGTGTCCGCGCGCCACGTTGGCTTCCGTAAAGAATTGAAGGTTGTCGCTTGGGTGCCACTCAAGAACGACGTTATAGGCCATGCGCTTGGTTAGGCGCTGCTCGACATCTGGGCGGGGTATTTGCGGACGAAAGTCCTTTATACCGTCCCCATTCAAATCAAGATCATTTAGCCAGCCGGTTTGCAGATCGCCGTAGCGATAAAGGTGGCGATCTTCGGTATTAAAGCTAACAAGGACGCCGACCTTGTCGTCAAAGAACAAGCGGCTGGCGACAAAAGCGTATTTCGGGTCGGTCGTCTTGGCTGTCGTGCTATAAACGCCTTGTGCAGAGGCGGCGAAGAATGGCTTCTTGGAGTCGAACGGGCGTCGGTTCACGACCCGGACAATACCGCCAATACCGCCTTCGGTATCTTCTGGCAGCTGCGATTTAATGACATCAAGGTGGCTTACGAATTCAACCGGCATGTCGCGGAAATCGGTGGCGCGATCACCGGCGCCAAATGACAACGGCAGGGCCGTCGCGCCGTCGATTTCCGTGCGCACCAGATTCGGCTGTGCTCCGCGTATGGTGACGTTTCTGCCTTCACCGTCGCTTCGGCTGATCTGTACGCCGGTCACGCGTTGCAACGCTTCACCTAAGTTCTTGTCGGGGAATTTGCCGATGTCCGTAGCTGTGATCGAATCGGTTACCTGAGCCGAATTCCGCTTCAATGTCGCTGCAGACCGCAAACTGCCGCGGATACCAGTGACTACGACCACCTCGTTGTCCCCGCTTTGCGGAGGTGCAGCCTGGGCATTTTGCGCTGCCGCCGGATAGACAAAGGCGGCCATGCTTGATGCAACCGCCAAAACGGAAGCGCAGGAAACCAATCGCACTTTGAACTTCGTAATATGTGTCATTTTCTCTCCCTGATACTTAAAGTTGTTATCGCGCCACATCCAACGCAACCGACTCAACTGCTTATAAAAGCGTATGATTGATGATCGACAAGGATCGATAATGATCGATAATGATCCTTGGGCGACGCTTGTTGACCAAATAATTAATTCATAATATATGCCTTTATCAAGCGTAAAATATATTCAACGAGATCAAAGGGTATGTATGTATGCAAAATGGCCACATCTGCGCATTAATTATCCCACAATACGGCCATTCTGGGTTCAACTCTCTTTCTAGGGACGTAGGTTACCCTCTCGAGAATTCCCCGCTGCCAGGGGTCGGCTAGGCTAAAATGGTTCGGTTTTCACTGGAATTGACGTCGCCGTATGTAGCGGTATGACAATCACAGGCTTTAAATTGTACCAAGCGTGAAGCGTGGCCGAATTCAGCCCTTTCAAAGGGTGTCGGTTTTCAAAAGCCAACTGGAAGATGTCTGGGTTGATCGTGGCAAAAGGTCGGAAATCGTAAAGTTTTAAGAGAGGTAACGCGTCGTTGGCGCACCTGGCAAAACTCAAACCCGGCCAAAAGCGAAACCAAGAATCTAAAAATCCTGAAGCACGGAATGTAGACCCCATGTCCTCCGCTATTTATCCCAGCCTCAAGGGGCGCAAGGTCCTGATCACCGGCGGTGGCTCCGGCATCGGCGCCGGGCTGGTTGAAGCCTTTGTCCGCCAGGGTTCCAAGGTGCATTTCATCGACCTGGTCGACAGCGTATCGTCGATACTTGATGCCAGTGTTGGCGAGGCGCCGACCTTCCACAAGTGTGACCTGACCGAAATCCGCGCCCTTGAGCAAGTGATCGCCAAGATTGGGCCGGTCGATATCCTGCTCAACAACGCCGCCAACGACGACCGCCACACCCTCGGTGAAGTCACGGAGGCCTATTTCGATAACCGCATCGCCGTGAATCTGAAGCACCTGTTGTTCTGTGCCAAGGCCGTGGCGCCGGGCATGAAGGCGGTCGGCGGTGGCGCCATCATCAATTTCGGCTCGATTTCCTGGCATCTTGGGCAGCCTGACCTGGTGCTGTACGAGACCGCCAAGGCGGGCATCGAAGGCATGAGCCGGGCGCTGGCCCGCGAACTGGGCAAGGACAATATCCGCGTCACCACCATCATCCCTGGCAACGTCAAGACGCCGCGTCAGATGAAGTGGTACACGCCCGAAGGCGAACGCCAGATCGTCGAGGCGCAATGCCTGCCAGGCCGAATCGAGCCGAGGCATGTCGCGTCACTGGCCCTATTCCTGGCCTCGGACGACGCCGCACTGTGCACGGGGCATGGCTACTGGATCGACGCCGGCTGGCGGTAGTTATTCTTTAGCTTTCGCACGGGCTGACAGCGAAGGACGGAGGCATGGCGAGCAATCGCGGCACGAAGTATCTTATCTGGCGTTTTGGTTCGAAGCACCGATCGTAGCCATCGGTAGACAGATGGCAAATCCAGTGAAGAAGGACCACGGTTTATCTTGGTACTGAGGACTGTTATTAATTCATATAATATGTTTTAATGCGAAATGCTTTTTACAAAAAAAATGGCTGTAACGAAGCTAGGGAGCGAACTAAATGTCGAAAACAAGGCGCAATTTTCTGATTTCTTCTTCGGCGAGCGTGGCGACGCTGGCATTGTCACGGTCAGTATCTGCCGCGACGAATACGATAGCCAATCAACCGCCAACAGCAGCCGGCAAGGCATTTGCCCTAGCCATAGGGCCTGAGCAATGGGCGGAACTGGGGCCGAGGCTGGCGACTGTCAACGCCGACATCCGCACCAAGGGCCTGCGCACGATTCCGGGGGTGAAATCGACCCTTCTGACCGGCTATCCGTATAACGAATTCTACGACTGGGATCTTTATTTCGAGAACCTCTACCTGTCGTACTACGGTGTTTCGCAATACTGCTTCACCAATCTGCGCGAATTTCTCGATCGCCAACAGGCCGACGGCTATGTCAACCGCAGCCTGATCAAGCAGCGCGACCGTCAGCAATTCAAACCGTTCCTGGCACAGTTGGTGGTGCTGGGTTGCCGGCAGACCAAGGATTACGAATGGCTGCGTGGCAATTACTATGACCGTCTCGGCAAATATCTGACCAAGTGGTTCTCCTACGACAGCGACGGCAACGGATTGCCGGTCTGGAATTCCGCTGACGCTGCCGGCACCGACAACCAATGGAGCCGGGGCGGGGCGCTGGCCTCTTTCACCATCGAAGGTGTCGACCTGGCGTCCTACCTGGTGCGCGAACTGCGGGCCATGGCCGTCATCGCCCAGCATCTCGGGCTGGCGGCAGACGTAAAGGCCTACAATGGCCATGCCGACAAGGTCGTCGGGCTGATCAACGCCGTTTTCTGGGACGAAACTGACGGCATGTATTACGACCGCAACGAAAAGACCGGGCAGCTGGTCAAGGTCAAATCGGCGACCTGCTTCATGCCGTTGTTCGCCGGGGCCGCCACGCCGGAGCGGGCGAAGCGGATCATCAACGAACATCTGTTGAACGAAAACGAGTTCTGGCTGGCCTATCCGGTTGCCAGCTATGCCAAGACCGAACCGGACTATTAT
>CAYULN010000043.1:0-4813 GCA_964445605.1 uncultured Caulobacteraceae bacterium
CCAGACCGGTGCAGCACTAACGCCCACCCAACCCAACCAAGCTGGCGTTGCACGCGAATTGATTGCCTGCGGTCTGCAGTTGGCGCGCATCGGCCGGGACCAGCCTCCCGGTTTCGGGAGGTTTTTTATTGCCGGTTTTCGCCGCGCACGGTTACCGAATCTGAGTGGTTTTGCGGATTTATGATCATATAAATGCCCCAGGCGGGGCGGCCAAGTCCCGGACAGACGGCCTGAAGGCTGCACAAACAGGGATTTCCAGCATGAAAAACGCCACCGTCAAATACGGCTTGTCTTTGGTTGCCCTGGGCGCGGCGCTGGCGTTCGGAGCGCCTGTTTCGGCCGAGCCGGTCAGCTACCCGCCGGCGACGCAAAGCCATGCGGTCGGTTGGGACAGCCACTCCCTGTTCATCAACGGCAAGCGCGAGATGATCTGGTCGGGGGAATTCCATCCCTTCCGCCTGCCGTCGCCGCAGACCTGGCCGGACATCTTCCAGAAGATGAAGGCGTCGGGTTTCAACACGGTGACGCTCTATTTCGACTGGGGCTATCACTCGCCGGCGCCGGGTGTGTACGATTTCACCGGCATCCGCGACATGGACAAAGCCATCACCATGGCCGAGGACGCCGGGCTTTATGTCATCATCCGGCCGGGGCCGTACGTGAATGCCGAGCTGACCATGGGCGGCATGCCGGGCTATATCGCGCGGCAGACGGCCGTTTCGCGCACCGACGATCCGGCTTTCCTGAAGGAGGCCGACGACTGGCTGACGCACATCGACGCCATCGTCGCCAGGCATCAGATCACGCGTGGAACGGGGAAGGTCATCCTGTACCAGGTCGAGAACGAGATCTTCGACACGTCGGACACGCACAAGAAATATATGGACCACCTGATCAAGAAGGTCAGGGCCGACGGCATCGACGTGCCGCTGTTCCACAATTCGCCGAACAGCTATCCCAACTGGGTGCCGGAAAACGCCGGCACCTATTACAGCGTGGCCGCGCCAGGGCTCGACCTCTACGCCTACGACGGCTACCCTAATGGCGGCTGCGACAGCGGGGTGATGCCGGCCAGGCCGAAGCCGGTGCCGAACAATGGCATCTATGGGACGACGGCGCCCAACATCGGCTCGCTGGTATCGCCGAAGACGCCGGGTTTCACGGCGGAGTATGGCGCTGGCTGGTTCGACTATTGGGGCAGCAACGGCAGCTATCCGTGCACGGCGAAGTGGCTGGGGCCGGGCTATGAGCGCACCTTCTACGGCGCCGACCTGATCAACCGCATTACCATTCACAGCATTTACATCACTTATGGCGGCACCACCTGGGGCTGGGAACCGGCCAGCGTGGTCTATACGTCCTACGACTACGGCGCGCCGATCGCCGAGGACCGGGAACTGCGCGACAAGGCCTATGTGATGAAACAGCTGGGGCAGTTCGCGCAGGCGGCCGCACCGCTGCTGACCACCATGGACAAGGGTGACGTGCTCTATCCGACGTCGAACAACGTGAAGCTCTATCATAATGTCGGTGCCGATGGGGCGGGGCACCTGGTCTTCGCCATCCATGAGCCATCGGATAATTTGGGCGATGATGCGTTCCAGTTCCGGCTGACTACAAAGGCGGGGAGCTATCTGATCCCGCAGGCCGGCACTTTGCGGCTCAACGGCCAGGACGCCAAGCTGCTGCTGGCCGACTATCCGCTGGAACGGCAACGGCTGGTCTATACGACCTCTGACCTCCAGACCCATCTGCGCCAGGGCGACCGCGATATCGCGCTGCTGTATGGCCGGGCAGGCGAAGACGGCGAGACCGTGCTACGCGTCAAGGGCAAGTCGAAGGTCGAAGTGCTGGAAGGCAAGGCGACGTCGACCTATGACGCCAAGAGCGGTGATCTGCGTTTGAATTACGTGCATAACGGCTTGATCCGGGTGCAGATTGCCGGCGGCCCGGCGCCGCTGTTGCTGCTGATCGGCGACGATAAGACGGCGCAGCAATTCTGGCGGCAGGACACGGCGCAAGGACCGGTGCTGGAACGCTCGGAGGCGGTGATCCGCAAGGCGAGTGTCAAGGGTGACGCGCTGGCGCTGGCTGGCGATACCGACAAGGCGGCAAGCGTCGAAATCTGGGCGCCGGTCAAGAGCGTCACCTTCAACGGCCAATCTATTGCGGTGACGGCGACCGCTTCGGGCAGCCTGCTGACCGCCACTGTTCCTGGGCCGGACGCCGTGCCCTTGCCAGACTTGATGCAGGGCCCGTGGAAGCTGCATGCCGACAGCCAGGAAGCCGCAGCCGACTTTGACGACAGCAACTGGCGGGTGGCCGATCTCAAAATCTCCGCCGCCAGCGGTCCGACCCAGCCGCCGGCCGGCCAGCCGGTGCTGGCCATGAGCGATTACGGCTTCCACCACGGCGACGTCTGGTATCGCGGCCGCTTTACCGCCAAGGCGGGTGCCGTGCCGAAAGACCTGGACCTGACCTATGGCGGCGGCGTGGTCGGGCTGGTGCAGGTATGGATCGACGGCAAATGGGTCGGCCAGAACGAGCTGCCCGGCGGGCGGACCTATCCGGACATCCCGACAGTTGGCAATGCCCACTTTGACCTGGATGGCGTTAAGCCCGGCGCGCACGAGATTTCGGTTATGGTGCGCAATATGTCGCACAACTGGGACCTGTTCGCCAACGAGGAGCACAAGGAAGGGCGCGGCTTGATCTCGGCGTCGTTGAGTCCTGACTAGACGACGCGCTTCGTGACGCCGATCAGTTGGAAAATCCAGGGGACGCAAGGCGGTGAAAACATCACCGATACCGTGCGCGGGCCGATGAACAACGGCGGCCTGTATGGCGAGCGCAACGGCTGGTATCTGCCGGAGTTCAAGGATGGCGACTGGGCGGCGGCCAAGGCGGATGCCGCGCCGCCCTTGCCCGGGACCTACTGGCTGCGCCAGCATTTCAGACTCGACCTGCCGAAGGGCGACGACGTGCAACTGGGCCTGGCGTTCGGTGACACCTCGAAGCCGCGTTCCGATCACCAGACGCGCGTGCTGATTTTCGTCAACGGCTGGCATGCCGGCAATTTCGTCAGCCATGTCGGGCCGCAGCGGACGTTTGTCATTCCGCAGGCGTTCCTGAATCCGAACGGCGACAATGTGGTGGCGCTGGCGGTGACGACGGATGGCAAGCCCGGGAACGCGTTCGAGCCGGTCAAGCTGGTCAACCTGCGTACGGTGCGGGGCGGGGCGACGGAGTAGGGTAGATACCCGTCCCTCATTACCCCTGGCGCGTCACTTACGGTTCAGGGAAGCCAGGCAGGCATCGCGCTTGGCCCGGAGTGAGGGGTCGCTGACGCGCGACAAGGCAGCGGTCGTGCGCTGAATAAATGTGTTGTGCTGCGCAACGTCCCCCTCGACGGTTGGGTCCCCACAAACCCGATCGACCGAAATACCGCCCCCCAGGACAGCGAGGACGGCCTCGGGATTTTTCTGCAGAGCCATCGCCAGACCCCACATCACCCCTTCGTGGGCCGCCGCGTCGGCGCCCGGTGCAACGGCCGCCGCGGCCTGGACGCACTCGTCGCGGCCGCTGCCGACCTGGTCAATAAAGTGATCCCAATCGCCGTTGGTCCGGCCGGTGAGGTCGCGCACAGTCGCACCGGCGCCTTTACTCGCCGCCTCGTCCGCGACCGCACGGCAAGACACTTCGGCATGAGCGGATGCGGACGCCAGCATCCAGGTCGCGGCAAGCAGACAGACAGCAAAAAGTTTCGACATAGGTCCCTCCCTCTATGGTCTGTACGTTATAACACCCCTCTAACCGCGGAACAATTCGGTTTGGGGTGGTCCCAGACAAACCAGGGAGATAGATCAGAGCTGCGAGCGGGCGATCATCTCGTCGCGGCGGCGCTGGACGGCGTCCTTGGCCTTGCGGACTTCTTCCAGTTCCGTCGCCGTCAGCAGTTCGTCCATGACGTTGGTCAGGTGAGCCTGCATGGCGGTGCGGGCAGCGGCGGCGTCGCGGCTGGCCAGGGCGTCGGCGACGGCGCGGTGGTCGTCGACAAAGGCCGAGATGCCGACCGTGCGGGCGCGGCGGAAGATTTCGCGGGTCAACGGCGCCTTGTAGCGCAGGTCCCACAGGGTCTCGACGACAAAGACCAGGGCGGCGTTGCGCGTGGCGTTGGCAATGGTTAGGTGGAAATTGCGGTCGGCGCAGTCGTCCGTCACGTCCTTGTCGAAGTCGCGCTTCATGTCATCGAGCAGGGCGTACAGGCTGGCGACCTCGTCTTCGGTGATGGTCTTCGTGGCCAGGGCGGCGGCTTCGCCCTCGATCAGCTTGCGCGCCTCGGTCAGTTCGAAGGCGCCGATGTCGAGATCGGGCTCCGGCGCCGGCGGCGGCGCGACGGCGGCGACGAAGACGCCGGCATTGTGGCGGGCTTCGACGATACCGCGGATTTCCAGCGCGATCATCGCTTCGCGGATGGTCGGGCGGCTGACATTATAGGTTTCGGTGAGTTCGCGTTCCGACGGCAGTTTCTGGCCGGGCTTGTAGCGGCCCTCGGCGATGGCGTCGGCGATGCCTGCCGCCACGGACTGGTAAAGTTTGCGTGCGTCGTTGGTGGTTGTCATTTTTTCGTCCGGCTTGCCGGGGCAGAATAGATTTGTCCGACCAGACGCGCAAGGGGCCAAGCCGGCGCCTGTGGGGATTGTCAGGCGGGTCGCCAGGCCGCCGGCAAATAAAGCGTGGCGTTGCGTTGCTTATACCTATGAAACCGGTCGATTGTATGACAATCTTCCGTTAACCGTGCCCGAAAGCCGGG
>CAYULN010000044.1:0-12581 GCA_964445605.1 uncultured Caulobacteraceae bacterium
TGTCGATGCCGATCTCGCCGAACTCGTTGACGATGACGGCGTACTTCTGGCCGTGGTTTTCCGACAGGATGCGGTTGAGCAGGGTGGTCTTGCCCGCCCCCAGATAGCCGGTAAGCACGGTGACGGGCGTTTTCTGGCTGAGATTGGCGGTATCGGGCATGGCGGACCTTTGGCGGAAACGTTATCTTGTACCCGGCTTAAGTATGCCTTTGCGCTGTGAAATCAAGCGGAAGTGAAAAAGTCGCCCGGGAATGGACTATAAGATGCGCCGGGCCAGGCAATAATCGCCAAAAACCGGCCCAAAGGCGTTGACTCATCGGCTTATCTGAGTATAAGTCGCGCCCTCTCGCCCGGAGCCTTCTGGTTCCTGGGGCGTTTCTCCATTTTCTCGCACGGGACTTCCTCACCGAAAAGCCGTGCGCCTATAAGAAGGTCTGACCATGTACGCGGTCATCAAAACAGGCGGTAAGCAATACCGTGTAGCGGCTGGCGATCTTCTCGTCGTCGAAAAGCTCGCGGGCGAGCCCGGCGCGGCGGTGAAGTTCAACGAAGTCCTGATGCTCGGCGACGAAGCCGGCTCGGTCGTCGGTGCGCCGCTGGTCGATGGCGCCGCCGTCGAGGCGACCCTGATCGAAACCCGCAAGGGCGACAAGGTGCGCATCTTCAAGAAGATCCGCCGCCAGGGCTATCGCCGCACCCGCGGTCACCGCCAGCTGGAAAGCGTCCTGCGCGTCACCGGCATCGCCGGCGCCGGCAAGAAGGCCAAGTGGGACGGCGTCGTGTCGCTGACCACCAAGGCCGAGCTCGACGCCCGCGCCCGTAACCTGGCCCCAAGAAACGTCGCTGGCAATGTGGCTGCCGCTGCTGCGCCTGCCGCTGAAATCTCGGCTCCGGTCGTCGAAGACGCGCCGAAGCCCGCCAAGAAAGCCGCTCCGAAGAAGAAGGCTGCTGAGGCCTCTTCTGACGAAGCCTAAGATTAAAGGAGCCTGACCAATGGCACACAAGAAATCCGGCGGCTCGTCGCGTAACGGTCGCGATTCGGAAGCCAAGCGCCTCGGCGTCAAGCGTTTCGGCGGTGAGCATGTCCTCGCCGGCAACATCCTCGTTCGTCAGCGCGGCACCAAGTTCTGGCCGGGCGACAATGTCGGCCTGGGCCGCGACCACACCCTCTTCGCCACCGCCACAGGCCAGGTGAAGTTCCAGACCAAGCGCGACGATCGCTGTTACGTGTCGATCGTTCCGGCGGCCGAAGCCGCCGAATAAGTACGACCCAGAATTTTCCGGATCGTGCTTGACCTTCAAAGCCGATCCGGACCCAAAGATGAGCGGGAGTCCGGACACCACGGGCTCCCGTTTTTGCATTTCGGTGCAGTGCACCCTGACCAAAATGTGATCCCGCTCATAACAGCCAGGGTCTCGAACTGACATAGTTCGACCCTAAATAGGCCCTAACCGGTAGATAAAGGTTCCATAAGCCGGGTTGGGCCAAGGAGATGAGCTATGATTACGCGCAACGATGTTACGCGCCACAGAATCAGCCCCGCCAGGCCCGAACAGCTGAGCATCGAGACCACGCGTCTCAGCCTGACGCCTTTGCGGCCGACTGATCTGGAAGACCTGATGGCCGTGTTCGCCGATCGCAATTCGGCGCGCATGACCCACGCTATTCCGCACCCCTTGAGCCGCGAAGGCGCCGAAAAACTGCTGGGCGACATGCGCGCCGCCAAGCTGACCCATTGGGCGATCCGGCTCGATAACGAACGCCTGATCGGCGTCGTGTCGCTGACCAAGTCGGCCTGCGGCGAACCGCGCGGCCTGCACGCCTTCGGCCCTAACCTAAGCGTCTTCATCGCTCCGGCCCACCAGGGGCGTGGCTATGCGCTCGAAGCGGTCGACGGCCTGCTGCGCTGGGTCAAGAAGCGCAAGGTCTACCGCATCATCCATGCGGCGCACTTTGCCGACAACGACCCGTCGGGGCGTCTGCTGATCAACGCCGACTTCCTGTACACCGGCCGCAAGTCCATGGAGACCTCGCTGGCCCGCGAAGGCGAACACCTCGCCTTGCACATGATCCGGATTCTGTAGGCCCAAAAAGCCTGTAGGCACAGAATCCGTTATCCCAGCCCCCTGCCGCCCGCTTTCTCCCCGGGCAGCGGGGGTTTGCTTTTCGCACCTTATTCTCTTCCTGAGCACAACCGCCATTGATCTGGCGGCCATTTTCCTTCATGACATCCGGACTATGAAATTCCTCGACCAGTGCAAGATCTTCATTCGCTCAGGCAACGGCGGCGCGGGCAGCGTCTCTTTCCGGCGCGAGAAGTTCATCCCCAATGGCGGCCCCGACGGCGGTGACGGCGGCAAGGGCGGTGACGTGTGGATCGAGGCGACCGAGGGGCTCAACACGCTCATCGACTATCGCTACCAGCAGCATTTCAAGGCCAAGACCGGCGAACACGGCAAGGGCCGCCAGATGCATGGCGCCAATTCCGAGGATATCGTGTTGCGCGTCCCCGTCGGTACCGAGGTGTTCGAGGAGGACGAAGAAACCCTGATCGTCGACCTCGACGTCGCCGGCAAACGCTTCCTGCTCGCCAAGGGCGGCAATGGCGGCTGGGGCAATACCCGCTTCAAAGGCCCGGTCAACCAGGCGCCGACCTTCGCTTTGCCGGGCCAGGCCGGTGAAGAAAAATGGTTGTGGCTGCGGCTGAAGCTGATCGCTGACGCCGGTCTGGTCGGCCTGCCCAATGCCGGCAAGTCGACCTTCCTGGCGGCGTCTTCGGCCGCCAAGCCGAAGATCGCCGACTATCCGTTCACGACGCTCACGCCCAATCTCGGCGTCATCGACCTGGGGCCTGAGCAGCGTTTCGTGCTGGCCGACATTCCCGGCCTGATCGAAGGCGCATCCGAAGGCGCCGGCCTCGGCACGCGTTTCTTAGGCCACGTCGAACGCACCAAGGTGCTGATCCACCTGGTCGACGGCACCCAGGACGATCCGGTCGGCGCCTATAAGGTCATCCGCGGCGAGCTTCAGGCCTATGCCGAGGATCTGGCCGAAAAGCCGGAAATCGTGGCAATCAACAAGATCGACGCCATGGCCCCGGACACGATCAAGAAGCTGGTGACCAAGCTGAAAAAGGCGGCGGGCCAGACGCCGCTGCTGATTTCCGGCGTCACCGGCGAAGGCGTCCGCGCCATGTTGTTCAAGGCGCTGGAAACCATCCAGGGCAAGGCGGTCGACCCAGACGAAGCGCCCGCCTCCACCGCCTACGATCCGTGGAAAAATTAGAGCATGGCAACACTGCTGGCGCCCTGCTTTCCTTTATACCTCCCCACTTGTGGGGAGGGGGACCGTACGCAGCCGTTCTCCATTTTGTCCATTCGCGCAGGCGGCGGGGACGGCAAGATGCGGTGGTGGGGGCCTTTCTTGGCGTGGCTAACCAAGGCCCCCCTCCGTCTTTGCCCGGCTAACGCCGGTCAAATCCACCTCCCCCGCGTGGCGGGGGAGTATAGGGAGGTGCACTGATGTGGTTCGCCGGCCTCGCCCCCATGACCAATGCCGTGCGTTCGGGCGCCTTGCGCACCGGCCTGCATTTCGAGCGCGGCATGACTATCGGCCTGTTCGGCGGCTCGTTCAATCCGGCCCACGAAGGCCACAGGCACGTCGCCGACACCGCCCGGATGCGGCTCGGGCTCGATCGCATCGTTTGGCTGGTCTCGCCGCAAAACCCGTTGAAAAACAAGGCTGATACCGCACCTCTCGCCGAACGCATCGCGCAGTTGAAACCCTTCATCGGCCCGAAGGACATCATTTCCGACTTCGAGACCCGTATCCACGCCACCTATACGCTCGACACCCTGCGCGCCCTCAAGGCCCGCTTTCCCGGCGTCCGCTTCGTCTGGATCATGGGCGGCGACAGCCTGGCCAGCTTCCATCGCTGGCGCGGCTGGGTGCAGATCATGCATATGATACCGGTCGTCATCGTCTCGCGGCCGGGCACCCTGATGAACGCCCGCCTGTCACCCGCCGCTAAGCGCTTCGCCCGTTTCCGCAAGCCGGAACGCGCCGGCCATATCCTGCCGCAACGCACCGCCCCGGCCTGGAGCTACCTCAAAGGCCCCCTGCACAGCCACTCCTCGACCGCCATCCGGGCGCAACAACGCGGCCGGAGTCCCGCCAAATCCTGATACTAAATAACAGCCTCAAGATTTTGTGACCGGGCGATTCCCGGCTTGGTAGGCGCTGGCTCGGCCCAAAACCTGCCATAAAATCAAGGCCGGCCCGGGCGGGAAAGCCACAATCCGCGATCAAAAACGCGCATCACGGCTTGATCGAGGGATGACCGGAGGCCACATTTGTGCTACCGTCCAAGCCTGTTTACCGCATAAGGAACCCCGGCCCTGTCTCTGCAACCCGCGCAAACCGCGTCTTCATCTGCGCCTCTCACAGAGGATCCTTCGTCTGAAGCCCTTCAGACGACACACAATCTGAGCACTTTGGCCGAAGGGGTGGCCGAAGTCTCCCCGGACAACCTGGCCCTGGAAAGCCTGATCGTCGAACGTCTCGACGATGACAAGGCGCAGGACATCGTCTGCATCGATCTCAAAGGCAAGTCGTCGGTCGCCGATACGCTGATCATCGCTTCGGGCCGCTCGCACCGCCATGTCGGCGCCTTGGCCGACCACGTTATGCGCGCCCTGAAAGAGGCGGGCTACGGCAAGGTCAAGGTCGAAGGCCTGCCGGCCTGCGACTGGGTTTTGATCGACGTCGGCGACGTGGTTGTCCACATCTTCCGTCCGGAAGTCCGCGCTTTCTACAATATCGAGAAGATCTGGTCGCTGTCGCCGTCCGGCAGCAACTAGATCATCCAAGGGGGGGTAGATGCTGTTCAAAGCCTTGCCGGTCCTGCTGGCCCTGGTCACCGTTCCCGCTTTTGCCGCTCCCGTTCAAATCAAGCAGCCGGTCAAGCTTCCGGCCGCCGATCCGTGCGCCAAGGCTCAGAACGGCAAGGACCGCGCCGTGTGCCTGGCGCCGGTCCTCGATGCCGCCACCAAGTCGCTCGACGCCACGATTGCTCAGCTCAAGACCCATTTCAAGGCCGGTGACGGCTACGACACCTTGTTCGACGCCTCGCAGGACGGTTGGGTCAAGGAAATGGCCCAGACCTGCCATGCCGCCGAGCTGTTCTATGACGGCGGCGACGTCAGCTATTCCGTCGGCCTCGACTGCCAGATTCAGATGACGCGCGACCGCGAAAAGCTGATCAAGACCGTCTACAACGTCACCCTCTATCACTGATGAAACTGACCCTGTGCGCGGTCGGCCGGCTCGGTGCGACGCCCGAGAATATCATGGTACGGGACTATCTGACCCGCGCCGCCCAGACCGGCCGGAGCCTGGGCATCACCGCTGTCGACCTGATCGAGGTCGAGGCGAAGAAAACCAAAAGCCTGTCCTCCGCCCAGCTCAAAGCGACTGAAGCCGAAGCCATTCGCGCGGGCCTGGACGGCGGCATCCTTATCGCCTGCGACGAACGCGGCGAACAACTGGCCTCACGCACCATCGCGCAACGGCTTGAGAAATATAAGGATATGGGCGAAAGGCGAGTGACCTTCCTGATCGGCGGCGCCGACGGGCTCGATCCGGCCTTGCGTCAGGAAGCCGCCTTTTCGCTGGCGTTCGGGCCGCAGACCTGGCCGCATGCCCTGGTCCGCGTCATGCTGGCCGAGCAGATGTACCGGGCCGTGACGATCCTGGCCGGACTACCCTATCACCGGGACTAACAAACGCATCCCGAAAAGTGTGCCGCACTTTTCGGATTAAGATGCGTGCTCTAAAACCAGCAGACGTTTTAGCACGGCGTCCTTGCGCTGCTCGGCCAGGGCCTCGGCCGTATTGCCATATTGGTCGCGGCTGCCGACATCGGCGCCGCGTTCGATCAGCAGCGCCACCACATCGTACCGCCGCATCCGCACCGCCACCAGCAGCGGCGTCTCGCCGTCGATATTGCGCGCCTCGATATCGGCGCCATGGATGAGCAGCGCCCGCACGCCGTGGACAAAGCCTTCTTGCGCCGCCAAGTGCAGCGGCCGCTCGCCGGCATCGCCGGCCACATTCACCGCCGCTCCGGCCTTGAGCAGCAGGTCGGTCATGTCGTCATCCTCGAACAACAGGGCCTGTCGCAAAGCAGCGCCGTTTTCCGCATCCACCTTGGCGCCGCGCGACACGAACACCGCCGCCACTGGGATATTGCCGGTCGCCGCCGCCGCCACCAGCGGGTTCAGGCCGCGATGGTCGACCGCTTCGAGGTCGCCACCCGTCGCCAGCAAGGCATTGGCCAGCCGCAAATGGGCTGGCGTCATGTCGGTCAGGAACAAATCGGCCAGCTGATGCAGGCAGTTGCAGCCCTTGTCGTTGCGCACATTAGGGTCGGCCCCGGCTTCCAGCAGCGCCCGCGCCGCTGGATCGAAACCCTTGCCGACCGCCAGATGCAGCGGTGTATCGCCATGGCCGTCCGCCCGCACCGCATCGGCCCCAGCCAGCAACAACAGAGCGACCATCTCCTCCCAGCCGGCGTCGGCGGCATAATGCAAGGCCGTCCGCCCCGTCTCATCGGCAAGATCGATTTCGGCTCCGGCGGCGATCAGGGTACGCGCATCGCGCAAAGCCCATTCCGGATGGCGCGGATCGGTGTCCTCGTCTTCCGGTGCCTGGGCGGCCCAGATCAGCGGCGTCTCACCCGCCCGCGTCCGTGCATTGACATCCAGCCGCTCGGCCAGCAGCCAGTCGAGCACTTCCGGCTCCGGCAAGGCCATCGCCATGTGCAGCGCGCCGGACAGGTCGAACGGATGGCGCATGGCCGGGTCGGCCCCGGCTTCCTCGAGGATCTTCAACACCTCGACATCGACGAACGGCGCCGACAGGGCGGCGTGGAACACCGGCATTTCGTCACCGGGCAGGAAGGCCGGCGACACGCCCAGGCTCACACACGACCGCAGCATCGGCAGGTGCGATTTGCTCAGGGCACGGAACAAGGCGCTGCGTAGGGAATCCATGGAATCAACTCAGGTTTCTGTTCTTCGATGCGCCCGTTTTGCCCGCTTGGCAAGCGCTTCACCGCATGTTTATTGAGCCCCGCGACGAAGCAGATTAGACTCGTCCGCCATGACGTCGCGCCTGCCCCTTGTCCTGACGATTGCCGTGCTGGCCGCCGTGGCCGGCGGGCGCGGCGACGCGCAGATGCGGACCAAACCGCTGTCGGCTCAGCAGCAGCAGGACCTCGACGCCGTCTCGGCCCAGCGCCGGGCCGCCGAGCGCAAGAGCGCCACCGCCCGCCAGACCGCCCGTCAGATCGGCACTGAAATCGAGGACCTGCGCAGCCGCATCGTCGACATCTCCAAGCAGCAGGGCGTCTCGGAAACGCGCGAGGCCGTCTATCGCGCCAAACTGGAAACCCTGAACCTGCAGGAGGCCGACGTCACCCGCCGCCTGACCGAGATGCGCGGCAAGGAAGCGCGGCTGCTGTCGGCTTTGCAGATCTATACCCGCAATCCGCCGCCGGCCATCCTGATTGCGCCGCGCCGCGCCAATGACGCGGTCATGGCCGCCATTATCATGCGCGCCATCACGCCGGAGCTGCAGAAACGCACGCAGGTCCTCTACGACGAAAACGCCCGGCTGGTGAACATCCGCCGCCAGGCCGCCCTGCAGAACGAGGCCCTGCTCGACACCAAGGCCGACGTCAGCCGCCAGCGCGACGAGATCGAAAAGCTGATCGACCAGAAGATGGCCCTGGAAGACCAGTTGCTCGGCCAGGCCGACCAGTTGCAGGCCCAGGCGGCCGAGCTCAAGGCGCGCGAGGCGCGCTTACGCGGCGAGTTGCCATTGCGTGGACTGCTTGGCTTCACCGCCGACGACCTGGCCCATCTGCAACCGCCCGTCGTCGGCGACAAGGTCAACGATTTTGGCCAGGGCGGCAATGGCCTCGTCAGCCGGGGCGTCACCTTTGCCGCCGCGCCGGGCTCGCAAGTCGTGGCCCCGGCCGAAGGCGAGGTCGAATATGCCGGCCCGATCGAATCCTACGGCTGGGTGGTCATCCTCAATGTCGGCCACAATTACCGCGTGGTGCTGACCGGCATGGGCCGGGTCTATGTCGAGAAGGGCAAGACGGTGGCCCGCCACGAACCGATCGGACGGATGCCTAACCTGTCGGAGAAAAAGACGACTCTCTATATGGAACTGAGGCGCGGTGACGATCCGGTTAATCCGGCCGGTTCGATCTTAGCCTCCAATTAGGGTTTTCACCCCTTTATCTGGAGCGGGACAAAAACCACATCGGATACAAATTGTTTGCGGCCTAGGCTGGCCCCGTTTACGCCACACTCAGACTCTTATATGAGGATAGGTTGAGTACTCCGTCCTTCGAGGATCGAATGAAGAATTACGTTTTCGGCGGTGTCGCCGCCCTGGCGCTGAGCATCGGCGCCGTTGCCTACGCCAATCAGCCGGTATTTTCGCCGCGTTCCGACACCTATCAGCAGCTCGAGCTGTTCAGCAACGTGCTGGCCATCGTCCAGCAGGACTATGTCGTCAAGACCGACTCGAAGAAGCTGATCCAGTCGGCGCTGGAAGGCATGCTCGCCAGCCTCGATCCGCATTCCAACTACCTGTCCGACGACGACTATAAGGACCTGCAGGAAAAGACCCGCGGCACCTACGGCGGCATTGGCCTCGAGGTCACTACTGAGGACGGCGCGGTCAAGGTCGTCACCCCGATGGACGACACCCCGGCCCAGAAGGCCGGCATCCAGACCGGCGACTATATCACCGCCATCAATGGCACCAGCATCATCGGCAACCGCCTGAACGATTCGGTGTCGAAGATGAAGGGCGAGCCCAACACCGAACTGACCCTGACCATCGTGCGCGTCGGCAAGGACGACCCGTTCGACGTCAAGCTCAAGCGCGAAGTCATCACCGTCAAGTCGGTCAAGGCGCGCATGGAAGGCAATTACGGCTATCTGCGCATCGCCAGCTTCTCGGAAACCACCGGCGACGAAGCCAAGGCGGCGCTCACCGACCTGATGGCCAAGAACAAGAACATGAAGGGCCTGGTCCTCGACCTGCGCAACAACCCGGGCGGCCTGCTCGACCAGTCCGTGGCCGTGGCCGACCTGTTCCTCGATGGCGGCGAGATCGTCAGCCAACGCGGCCGCAATCCGAAGGACATCATTCGCTACCAGGCCAAGAAGGGCGATATCCTGCACGGTATGCCGATGGTCGTCCTGACCAACCCCGGCACCGCCTCGGCGGCGGAAATCGTTTCCGGCGCCCTGCAGGACCAGCACCGCGCCGAAATCGTCGGCCTGACCACCTTCGGCAAGGGTTCGGTCCAGAGCGTCATCCCGCTCGGCGAGAATCGCGCCGTCAAGCTAACCACGGCCCGTTACTACACGCCGTCGGGCCGCTCGATCCAAAAGACCGGCATCGAACCTGACCTGGAAGTGGCGCAGTCCAAGGACCAGGCGAAATACATCGCCACCGCCGCCATGCAGTATTCCGAAGCCGCCTACTCCAACGCGCTCGACGCCGACGAAGGCAAGGTCCGCCGCTCGCCGCACGCCGTGCAGGAAGTGCCGCCGGACGGCTTCGACACCGTCAAGGGCGATTTCGAACTGACCCGCGCGCTCGACGTGCTCGGCTATGGCGGCGACGTCAAGCTGGCGGCGGCCCATCCGCGCGGCCAGGCCCTGGCCGACGCCGACCTGGTCGATCAGCCCGGCAAGCGTTTCGAAGGCAAGACCAAGGCCGGCACCGCCGCCGGCGTCATCGCGACGTCGAAGAGCGAAGCCAAGCCGGAAGCGGCGTCCGGCGCCTCCTCAAGCAGCAGCGCGTCGAAATAGGCTAAACCGTTATTAAGACGAATGAAAAAAGGCGCGCTGATCGTCAGCGCGCCTTACTATTCGTTAGGCTTTGTTAACCGGAATCCGGCACATATGGAGGCAAGGATCGCCACCATGTTTGCCAAGCCGAAACTTCCGTCCCTCGCCGACGCCCGCCGCCTGAAAAACGGCCTGAAGTTCGACGTGCGCGCTTTGGGCGACAAACTGATCCAGCTATTCAAGAAACCGTTCGTCGCGCCGGTCGCCGCGCTCAGCGCCTTCCTGGCGGTACTGTTCGTTTTCCTCAATGTCGCCGGCGATCCGAATGCCGGCTCGCCGTCGGTGCGCATCAACATGGCCAAGCCCAAGGCGGCGGCGCCTGCCGCCCGGCCGGAGGACAGCCAGGCAGGCATGCAGGCCTTTACGCTCGACAGCCTCGGCATGTTCCAGGACGCCACCGCCGACGGCTTCAATCTCGACCAGACATCGGCCGGCGCGCCGGACGGCACGGCGGTCATCACCTTGCCCGGCTCAACCGGCGACGACACGTCCGCTGCCGCCGCGCCCAAGGCCCCGCCGTCGCCCCTGGCGCAGGCGCCGCTCAACGGTCTCGTCCAGACCACCAATGCCGGCCCGATGCCGGTCATCGCCCCCAACGGCATGACGCCGGCGTCGGCTTACGCCCGTCCGTTCAAGAGCGATGGCCGCCCGATGGTGGCGCTGATCGTCGGCGGCCTCGGCCTCAATCCAGCCACCACCAAGGAAGCCATCGAGCAATTGCCGCCGCAGGTGACCCTGAGCTTCGTGCCTTACACGTCCGGCCTGCAGGGCTGGATCGATCTGGCGCGCGCCTCGGGCCACGAAGTGATCATCGAAGTGCCGATGCAGCCGATCAACTATCCCGACAACGATCCCGGCCCGCAGACCCTGATGGCCAATGCCCGCACCGAGGACCTGGTAGCGCACATCAACTGGGCGCTCAGCCGCTGTTCCGGCTATTTCGCGCTGATGAACTATCAGGGCGGCGCCTTCTTCAAGGACAAGGCCGGCGTCGGCACCCTGATGACCAATCTGAAGTCGCGCGGCATCGCCTTTGTCGACGACGGCCAGGCGCGCGGCGTCACCGGCGCCTGGGGCCGCGCCTCGGCCGATCGGGTGATCGACAGCCAGATCAACGCCCCGGCCATCCAGGCCCAGCTTGCCGGCCTGGAAGCCACCGCCAAGACGCGCGGTGGCGCGCTCGGCACCAGCTTCGCCTATCCGGTCACCCTGGCCGTGGCGCTGCGCTGGACTCAATCGCTGGATGCCAAGGGTTTGCAACTGGCGCCGGCGTCTGCTTTAACCAAGCAATGAGTTCTGACGACACCCCAAAAGACTACCGTCCCAATGTCGGCATCGTCGTTTTCAACGGCGCCGGACAGGTGTGGATCGGTCATCGCTTCGGCCAGTCCGGCGACCACAGCTGGCAGTTTCCGCAGGGCGGCGTCGATGAGGGCGAGGACCTGGAAGCGGCGGCCCTGCGCGAACTCTACGAAGAAACCGGCATCCGCTCGGTGCGCTTTCTTGGCCGGACTCGCGATTGGATTCATTACGATTTTCCGCCGGAAGTGCTGGCGCACAAGAAGATCGGCAAGAATTTCAAGGGCCAGAAGCAGATCTGGTTCGCCTATCTCTTCACTGGCCAGGAGTCGGAAATCGACCTGGCGGCACACCACGAGCAGGAGTTTTCGCGCTGGGAATGGTGCGATCTGGACAAGGTCATCGACCGCGTGGTCAGCTTCAAGCGGGACAGCTACCGCAAGGTCATTGCTGAATTTCAAGACTTGGCCAAATGACGCTTTTTTTCTCCGACGAGGATGAAAAAATCGACGCCGTCAGGATTTCGCATCATGTCGATTTCATGTTTGCCGCCGACGACAAGGCGTTTGAATTTTATTACAATTTTCTGATTTACGAGTTCGACAACGGGCATGAGAAGCTGTCGGCCAAACATTATTTGGACGAACCTGGTGTCGTGAACGTTCACTCGCCCCTCGCCTTGCCCCTGTCGGACTTTGCCCGGCAGGTGCTGGTCTATTTGAGCCTGAGATATCTTTCAATTCAGGTGCCAAGCGACAAGGGTTATGTGCCGTTGCCGGATGATATTCGGGAAGAGGTCGGCATGGCCGCCGAGCGGTATATGACGAACCAGAGCCAATAACTGTCACAGTCATGTGACTAGCATGGGGGCCTCTGCTGCCATTGTTTGACGGCGGACAAGGCGTATAACTCTGGCGCCAACAAAAAGGAGGCTCCCCATGTCCTATATCGATGGTTTTGTTATTCCCGTTCCCACCGCCAACAAGGCGAAATACAAGGAAATGTCGGCGGGATGGGCCGCCTACTGCAAAGCGTTGGGCGCGACGCGCCTGACCGAGTTCTGGGGCGACGATGTGCCCGATGGCGTAACCACCTCGTTCCCGATGGCCGTGAAGCTCGAACCCGGTGAGACCGTGGTCTTTTCCTACCTCGAGTGGCCGGACAAGGCGACGCGCGACGCCGGCAACGAAAAGATGCGCAACGATCCGGAAATGGCCAAGATGGAGATGCCGTTCGACGGCAAGCGCATGATCTTCGCCGGGTTTCAGCCGCTCTAAACTTATGGGGTTTGGGGGTGAGGAGCGCCGGTTTGCGTTTACGCAAACCGGATGAAATCGAGACTA
>CAYULN010000045.1:0-2556 GCA_964445605.1 uncultured Caulobacteraceae bacterium
CGAAAAGAGCAGCGGCAAATTGCTGAACGAAGTTCTGGCCGAGGCCGCACCGGAGGCACCCTATGCCATTCTGTCGGGACCAAGCTTCGCCCGCGAGGTGGCGCAGGGCCTGCCCAGCGCCGTCACCATCGCCTGCGCCGACGAGGCCGTCGGTGCCCGTATCGCCGCCAGCATCGCCGGCCCCGCCTTCCGGCCTTATCAGTCGACAGACTTGATTGGGGCCGAAGCCGGCGGGGCGATCAAGAACGTCATCGCCATCGCCTGCGGCATCGCCGAGGGCAAAGGCCTAGGTCGCAACGCCCACGCCGCCCTGATCACGCGCGGCTTCGCCGAGATGACCCGCCTCGCCATGGCCATGGGCGGCAAGCTGGAAACCATGGTCGGGCTGTGCGGCATGGGCGACCTGGTCCTGACCTGCTCGTCGCCGCAATCGCGCAATATGAGCGTCGGCCTGGCGCTCGGTCAGGGCCAAACCCTGGCGCAGGCGTTGGAAGGCAAGGTGTCGGTGGCCGAAGGCGTCGAATCGGCCCCGGCGGTCATCGAGCTGGGCAAGACCTACGGCGTCGACCTGCCGCTGTGCACGGCTGTCGCCGCCGTGCTGGCCGGCAAGATCGATGTCGATGGCGCCGTCGCCGCCCTGTTGTCACGGCCTTTGAAGGCCGAGCGGGCCTGATTAAGGCGTTATCACCGTATCGCTGACCGCGTGGCTGTCCGAGTTCACGGTGACCACGGGCAGCGACTTTGCCGCATCCGGATGCGCCTTAAGATCGGCTTCGGTCAGCATCTTGCTAAGATCCAGGCTCATGGCCACCGTCGTATGGCAGTCGCTGTGCCGCCCGGTCGAATTGGCCAGGTCGATGTCGATCTCGCAGTCGGTGTTCATGTCCATGTGCATATTGGCCATCAGCCGGTCGAACATTTCCTGCGTCTTGGCGTCGGGTTGCTGCGCCGACTTGCTGAGGATGGTCCGGATCATCTTCGTCATGAAGTTATGCAGATCGTCCGACGACGGCGCCAGCACATAGTGGATGCGGGCGCTTTTGCCTTCTTCCCAGCTCACCAGCGTCATGCTGGCGTTGAGATTGAGATCCGCCCCGAAGAAATTGAGCGGCGCGCCCGACATGGCCACCGTCTGGTTCAGGACCAGCGGCCGGTTAAATGGACTGGCCTGGGTCTGGGCCTGGTTCAGGAACTTGGCCGCGCTTTCGGCAGTCAGATTGGCGAACATGGCGTTGTACACCGCTTCGGCCGAGCCGTTCTTGTTGAGGCTGGACTGCAGCATGGCCGTATGCAGCTTGTCTTTCAGCGCATCGAAATTGTCGATGCGCACCGGCGCCATATCCTTGT
The DNA here is from genome assembly GCA_964445605.1 of uncultured Caulobacteraceae bacterium. GTDB lineage: Bacteria > Pseudomonadota > Alphaproteobacteria > Caulobacterales > Caulobacteraceae > Asticcacaulis. The sequence continues at coordinate 1,348 of CAYULN010000045.1, forward strand.
CGAAGGTCACCTCGATGGGGCCGAGCGAGCTATAAAACGCCTTGATCATCTCGTCCGCCGGCTTGGCCGGCACCGGCTGACCGTCCGGTGTCGTGTTGGTGAGCTCCAGCGACTGGATCACATAGGTGCCTTTGTACCCGCCGTCCGCCGTCTTGGTCACGTCGGCCTGGGCCACCGTTTTCATGTGGCGCAGCGACGTCTTGCCCATCGTCTGCTGGGTATCGTCGTTGACGCTGGTGGTGGTGTACTTGAAATGGTCCGGATAGTGCGGCACGATGATGTGGGTGTCGCCGTCGGCCGCCTGAGCGGGCAGGCTGGACGCAGCCGTCAGAAGGCCAAGGCCCGCGGCGAAGGCAAGACAAGTCGAACGCATGGAAAATCCCCCGAAGGCCCACCGCACGATGCGGCTTCTGGCCTATTATAGCGTATTATAATGCAGCCCCACCGCTTTGAGAAGCCCGGCGCCGTCGGAGGGATTTATTCCGCCTCGAACTTGGCGACGTCCTCGAACAGGCTCTTGACCGCCGCCTTGATGATCTCGGCGCCGTCTTCCGGTTTGGCCAGGCTGGAGTCCGAGCCGATCCGGCCGTCCGGAAAGCGCGACCGGTAATCGAGCGCGTCGCGGATCGGACCGGTCGGCGCAATCTGCGGCTCCATAGGTGCGACCTTGATATGGTCCGGATAGGCGGCGAAGGTGACGGCGATTTCCGACGGCGTGGCGTGCGTGCCGTGGCCGTTCGGATAGAGCCGCGCGCACAGCCGCGTCACGCCCGGCAAGTCCCACCAGTTGCGCAGCTTGAGCAGGAACGGGCAGGGCTCGCCGCTATACGAATAGTGCGAATAGATCTGCGAAAACGTGGCCTCGATGGTCGCGACATTGCCGCCGTGGCCGTTGAGGAAATAGATGCGGTCGAAGCCGTGCCGCGCCAGCGAATCCACCCAGTCCTCGATCGCCGACATGAAGGTCGACGGCCGCAGGGAGATCGTGCCGGCAAAGCCGAGATGGTGCTGCGCCATGCCGATGTTGAAGGTCGGCGCCACCAGGATATCGCCTTCCTTGTCGGCGGCACGGGCGATGATCTCCGGACAAAGCCAGTCGGTGCCGAGCAGGCCCATTGGTCCGTGTTGCTCGTTGGAACCGATCGGCACGATGACGGTGCGCGAGGCCTTGAGGCGCTCGTCGATCTCGCGCCAGGTGGACAGGTGAAG
>CAYULN010000046.1:0-2732 GCA_964445605.1 uncultured Caulobacteraceae bacterium
CACCTGGCGGCATATTCACGGCACGCCTTGCGGAACTCGGCGGCAGGCACCTCGTCTTTCTTGCGGCCCTTGGCCCTGAATTCCTCTTCGATCTTCCATTCGATCGGCAGGCCGTGGCAATCCCAGCCCGGTACGTAGTCAACATCATGGCCGGTCAGGAACTTCGACCGTACCACGAAGTCCTTGAGGATCTTGTTGAGCGCATGGCCGATATGGATGTTGCCGTTGGCGTAGGGCGGGCCATCGTGCAGCACGAACAGCGGCGCGCCAGCCTTTTGCCGCACCTGGCGCACAGCATGATACAGATCGGCGTCTTCCCACTTCTTCAGCATTTCCGGCTCGGCCTTGGGCAGGCCGGCGCGCATCGGAAAGTCGGTCTCAGGCAGGAACACCGTCTCGCGGTAGTCGCGGCCGGTAGTGGCGGTGTCAGCAGGTTTGGTTTCTAGGTCGGACATGGCTCGTTTGTCTCAGGAATACCGGTAAAGGCGCCATTTTTGCGGCGCGGGCGATAAAACGCATCCCAGCACAGGTCGCCGCGGTCGCGGCCCGGCGCTGGGCGTCAAATTCGTATCGCGGTAAGGTCCGGCATCGGCATGGCGAAGGCTTTATCAGAGCGGGCCGGGCAGGGGAAGGGCATTGCTGACACAAATCGCGCGCGGCGGGTTTTAGGCTCGGGCAAACCAGTAACCCGGAGTGCCAGATGTCCCAGATCGATTTCAACCTCGCCCATGCCTCGCTGTACGCGCCGTCGAAGACGCCGGTGCTGATCGAGGTGCCGCCGTTGCGCTATCTGATGTTCAACGGACGTGGTGAGGTGGATCGAACGCAGGCCCTGGAGGCCCTGGGATCGTTGGCCTATACGCTGAAATTCATGAGCCGGGCAAGTTTCGGCCGCGACTATGCGGTCGGGCCGTTTGAGCGCCTGTTGAATGCCGGTGGCACCTGGACCCAGATGATCCTGCAGCCGGACTGGATTTTCCCGGACATGCTTAAGGCCGCCCGCGCCGAAGCCTTTATGAAATCGGGCCTGCCGGGCCTGGAACGCGTACGTTTGGAAAACCTTGAGGAGGGCCTGTGCGCCCAGGGCCTGAGCCTCGACGGTTTGCCGAAAGGCCTGCTGCTGAACGGACCCCGGCACGAAATCGTCCTCAAATCCGGCAGGACCCTGCTGCGCCAGCCGGTGCGATGGCCTCAAACGGCTATTGCCGAGGGACCGGCGATTTGACATCCTGCGCCCGGAACCGCCGGGGAGGGCGCTCATGAAATCTTATCTCGCTATCGCCGCCGTCCTGGTCCTGACGGCCTGTGCCAAAGCGCCGGAAGCACCAAAACCGCAACAATACATGGCCGATACCTTCAAGGGCTGCACCTGGGGCGAGGTGCGCGGCAAGACCCTGTCGATCTGGTCCTATGCCTGCGGGCCGGATTCCAGTCACATCCACCTGGTCGCCGACGACACCCTGCCGGGTTTCGGTCTGGTTGGCGACGGCGGTGAACCGGGCGTGCAGACCTATACGCCGGTCATCCGCACCTATGCCAAGGAGGCCTCGGCACCCATCGACGCCATCCTGCCGGAAATCCGCAAGCTGTCGCCCGGGCCGCACACTGACACCTGTACCTTGCAAGCGGCCGCCGACCCGCTCGATCCCGACCATTCCAAACGCAAGCTGTTCCAACTGGCCCCGACCGGCGCCGCCAAGACCGCCTGGGACAAGGCCGAGCAGACCGGTGACGGCACGCCGCCATGCGGAGAGATGGGCGTGTCCTTTGCCGGCGACCGCTTGTTCGAGGTCATGGCCGACGATCCCGCCCGTGTCGTTTATATCGACTACGGCAGCGAGGTGCAGATATTCGACACCACTACGCTGAAAGCCCTCAAGGCGAACTGAGTTGGCGGCCCGCCGGCCTTGAGTTAAGCTGGGGCAAAACAGGGCGGCGGGCGGATCAATGGACGAGACCACAGGCACATTCCACATCGAGGAATACCGCGCCTTGCGCGCCGAGATGCTGTACCTGTTCAAGGAAATCAACGACTCATTCCGCTTCTACCTGACCGGCATTTCGGCAATCATCGCCTGGCTGCTGACCCTGTCGCCGCCGCGCCCGGACGATGTCTGGCTACGCATCGCTTCGGCCTGGATTCCGTGCGTGCTGGTCATTATTCTGAGCATCTCGACGGCCCGCTCGGCTGCCAGCGTTCGCAATATCGGCAACTACCTGCTGCGGTTGGAGGACCATTTCGGCGTCGCCGACCTCGGCTGGCAAAAGGCCGGCGAACGCCGCGACTTCCGCCACAAGATCCGCTTCAGCGCCTTCCATGGCTATATCAACACGGTGCTGTTCCTGGCGACCCTGGCCGTGGCCATATCGATCACCTGCCACCTCTACGACCTGGCGCCGGGCGATCTGTTGGGCACGCTGCGGGCCGCGTTTTTCAAGAGTAACTAGCGGGCGGCGAGCCAGGCGCGCGCCTTGGCGGCGTCGTTCTGGATTTCAGCCTTCATCGCCTCGAACGAGTCGAACTTGGCTTCCGGGCGGATGAAGTCGAGCAGCAGAGTTTCGACGACCTGCTCGTACAGGTCGGCGTTGAAATCGAAGAGGTAAGTTTCCAGAAGCTCGATGTCGCCGCCGACCGTCGGGCGCACGCCGATATTGCTGACGCCGTTGATCAGCCGTCCGTCGCCCAGTCGCGTTTGCGTCACATAGATGCCGTAACGCGGCCGCAGGTAGTC
>CAYULN010000047.1:0-11747 GCA_964445605.1 uncultured Caulobacteraceae bacterium
CGCCATGCTGCACGACGCCGACATAGGCCTGCGGCCGGCCGAGAATATGCGCCGCCAACGCCGCATCACCGGCCAGCAAAGCCTCCCGCACGCTCGATGACGACAGCTTGTCGCCCTCGGCATCGGTCTGCAGCGGCAGGATATCGGTGGTAAAACCGAAGCGCTCTCCGAACGCCACCAGGTCCGCGGCATGACCGCCGCCGCGTTTGCCGAACTGGAAATCATAGCCCGCCGAAACGTGCGACAGGCCAAACCCTTCGTGCAGAACTTTCTGCGCAAACGCCTCGGCGGTCAGGCTCGACAGATTGCCATCAAAGCGAATGACCAGGGCGTAATCGACCCCCAGGGCTTCAAAAGCACGCACTTGCTGCGATAGGCGCATCAGCCGGAACGGCGCGCTGTCCGGCCGGAAAAAGCTTTGCGGATGCGGATCGAAGCAGATCACCGCCGTCTGAGCCGACGTGGCCCGGCCCGCCGCCAGGGCGCTCTCGATCACGTGCTGGTGGCCGAGATGCACGCCGTCGAAACTGCCGATTGCCGCCGCCAGCCCACGCGGCAGGTTTTCGCCCTCAATTGACAGGCCGCTGTCATCACCGATCTTCACGACACAGGTCTTGATGCGGCCGGGCCGGAGCGCTGGGGGCAGGTCGTCGAAGGGAAACATGGCTCAGGCCGGCCTTTTGGGAGCAATCACCACGGCCGTTCCGTCGACCATCGTCCGGTGCTTGAGCCGCACCACGGTCGACAGCGTCACATGACCGGTCTTCGGGTCGATATCGGTGATGGTCACGGTCACCGTCACTTCGTCGCCCGGCCGGACAGCCCGCTTGAAATTGAGCGTCTGCGACACATAGACCGCGCCCTGGCCCGGCAGGTCACCCGCCAAAGTGGCCGAAATATACGCGCCCATCAACATGCCGTGGGCGATTCGCCCCTTGAATGGCGAGGCGGCGGCGAAAACTTCGTCGACGTGTACGGGATTGTGGTCGGTCGAAACGTCGGCGAAGCCGTTGATGGCGTCGTCGTCGACCGTAAAGGCGCGCGTCGCGCTTTGTTCCAGGCTTAGTTCATCGAGATAGTAGGCTTTGCTCATGGCCATTCCCTAAAGCGCATCCCGAAAAGTGTGAAGCACTTTTCGGATTAAGATGCGCGCGAAACAAATAAGCAAGCCCGCGTGGGACGCAAGAAACCCACCTGAAAACCTGTCCGCCGGCAAAAAAAGCCGTCATGCTTTCGGAAATTTCACCATAATTCGTGGTTAATAAGGCTTATATTATTGAAATATAATGGAAAAATTCGCAAACGGCCTTAACCTGATCTTATCGTATTTACCTCATATTGGCTCATGTCTTAACCGAAGAGCCTGCGTTTTGCGGGCTCGCTTTTAGAAAAAGTGGGGCGTTACACTCATGGCCATCGATATGTCCATGCCCGTCTTGGTCGTTGATGACTATAAGACCATGCTGCGGATCATCTCCAACCTGCTCAAGCAGCTTGGTTTTGAGAACGTGGAAGAAGCTTCGGATGGCACCGAGGCGCTCGATAAGATGAAGAAGAGCAATTACGGTCTGGTGATTTCGGACTGGAACATGGAGCCGATGACCGGCTACGAGCTGCTCCTCAAGGTTCGCGCCGACGACAGCCTGAAGCGCACGCCGTTCATCATGGTCACGGCGGAAAGCAAGACGGAAAACGTCATCGCGGCCAAGAAAGCCGGCGTTAACAATTATATTGTTAAGCCCTTCAACGCGGCGACGCTGAAGCAGAAGATCACTGCCGTTCTCGGCGAATTCTAAGTTTCTTTTTGGATTAGAATAAAATGGCCCAGGCCGCAGACAAATCGCCAAATGCGGGAGACGCACTGGACCTGGACGGATTCGATCCCGCCATGGTCGGCGAACTCGAGCCCAAGCTGATCAACCTGATGCAGCAGTCCGAGGCGCTGGTCGCGCTGATGCGCGGTTTCTTCCAGCAGCTGGACAAGCGCCGCTCGGAAGAGTTCCGCATCATCGCCGGCTATATCGCCAAGGCCAAGGAAGAAATCCGCGAAATGCGTCCACACGACATTTCGCAGGAGCGCATTCCGACGGCCGGTGCCGAGCTCGAAGCCATCACCCGCGACACGGAAAACGCCACCCATGCCATCATGAACTCGGCCGAAGCCATCATGGGCTTCGACGGGTCGGATCCGGACTATAAGACGAAGGTCGATGACGAGGTCATGAAGATCTTCGAGGCCTGCTCGTTCCAGGACATTACCGGTCAGCGCGTGTCCAAGGTGGTCGGTGTCCTCAAGCAGATCGAGGAGCGCGTCGGCAAGCTCGCCAACACGCTTGGTGTCGAAGACAGCCTGCCGCAGGAAATGACGGCGGAAGAAAAGCGTCGTCACGACCTGCTGCTCAACGGTCCGGCCATCGGTGGTCCGGAAACCAAGCAGGACGCCATCGACGCCATGTTCGACATGTTCGAATCGGAAGTCGCCGCGGCCGAACCTTCGGAAGCCGCGCCTGCGCCCCAGGCCGAGGCTCCCCAAGTTGAAGCCCCCCAAGTTGCAGCCCCCCAAGTTGCAGCCCCCAAGCCGGCTCCGAAGGCGGAAGCGCCTAAGCCTGCGCCGGCACCCGAACCCAAGGTCGAAGCGCCTAAGCCCGAACCCGCTCCGGCGGCCGAGGAAAAGGCGGAAGAGCCCAACAGCCAGGACGATATCGACGCCCTGTTCGATACGCCGGCTGGCGACCCGGATAAACCGAACAGCCAGGACGATATCGACGCCCTGTTCGATTAAAACGGAATAACAAGCAAAGACATCAGGCGGGCGACAGACCTGCCGGTGGACAATATTGCGATGGTGGAAAGACGCGGTTGCCGGATCGGCAGCCGCGTTTTTTGTTACCAGCGCAGGGCTTCAGCGACGTATTTCGCCTCGGCGGCTTGCACGTCGAGCAGCTTTTTCAGCAATAGCGGATCGAGTTTGCCATTGGCGTCGGTGGCTTCCAGGGCATGGATACCGGCGGCGATGAACAGCAGGTCGAGCCCCTGGCCGTTCGCCCCCAGCACGTCGGTCGGCAAGCCGTCGCCAACCGCCAGGATGCGCCGCTTGTCATGCGGTTTGCCGGTCAGGCTTTCCAGGGCCTCGTAACACATCTCGTAGATCGGCGCGTAGGGCTTGCCGGCCATGACGACTTCGCCGCCCAGGCTGGCGTACAGGTCGGCCAGCGAGCCGGCGCACAGGATGATCTTGTCGCCTCTCTGCACCACCTTGTCCGGATTGGCGCAGACCATGACCAGCTTGCGCTTTGCGGCAATCGTAAGGGCGTGCGTGTACTGATCGACCGTGTCGTTCTCGTCGTCATAAGGCGAGGTGCAGGAGATAAAGGCGGCCGTTTCCGGCGTGCCGCTCAGGTCGATATCGATGCCATCATATAGCATCTGTTCGCGCGGGTCGCCGATCCGCCAGGCCGGGCCCATGGGAGCGAACTTGCGTAGATATTCGCGCGTGGCGTCGCCCGACGAAATCACCGCCGAAAAGCCATCTTCCATGATACCGAGGCTGTTCAACTGCGCGATCAGGCTCTCGCGCGGTCGCGGCGAATTGGAGATCAGGACGACCGGTCCATGCTCGGCCTTGAACCGGCGCAGCGCCTCATAGGCCGGGGGAAAATGCTGGCGGCCATTATGGATCACCCCCCAGATATCGCAGAAGACGGCATCGTACCGATCGGCAACAGCCGACAGACCGGACAGCAATTCGGGATGGGGCATTTATTTACTCGTTAGGGCGCTGGTTTATGCCATTTGCGCTATAGCGATTCCGGGGTCAAGGGGCCTCCCGGCCCTCCGCATGGCTCCGGGCGTTCGTTGCGGAAATCGAGACATTTAGTCTCGATTTCATCCGGTTTGTTAAGAAAGCAAACCGGCGCGCCTCACCCTTGCCTTAAGCCCTTCGTCTGACGTTCGGAAGCGTCGACTTGATAAAGCCCGCCGGCGGGTCGGTTTCAGCCAGCACGGCTTCCTTGATGGCGCGCGGTTCGCCGAACAGATGACCTTGGCCGTAGCCGATCTCGATATCGAGGATATCGACCACCTGCTTTTCGTTCTCGACCTTTTCGGCGACGACTTCGATGCCGTAACGCGCCAGCAGCGCCGCATAGTCACCAGCGTGAATGTCCTTGAGGAACTTCAGCGCCGGCTTTCCCTCGACCTCGAGCAGCTGCTCGAGTAGGATCTTGGCGCCGATCTTAACGAAGCGGACGTCCGACCGGTGCAGGTCCTGCAGATCGAAGTCGATGGTGGTCACCTTGTCGATCGAGAAGCGGAAGCCGAGATCGGCCAGCTTGGCCATGTTGCGCGCCTCGACCGAGCCGCGCGTCGCAAACGCATCCTGGCCCAGTTCGAAGATCAGCGCGCCGGCCAGGTCCTTGTTCTCGTTCAGGAATTCCAGGAACTGCGGGAAGAAGGTCTCGTCGCGCAGGGAGGTCAGCGAAATATTGCAGAAAATGCCGATGCGCCGGTCCTGCTTGGCCAGTCGGCGCACGATCTGCACGCAGCGGAACAGCAGCAGGTTGTCGATCGATGGCACCAAACCCTCCGCATCGGCGACATTGAGGTACTCGGCGGGCATCAGCACCCGGCCGGTGGCGTCGCGCAGACGCGAGAAGCTTTCGTAGAAGATGGTCTTGCGCTGCGGCAGGCTGACCACCGGCTGCAGGTAGAGGTCGACGCGGTTCTGGGTCAGCGCCTCGCGGATGGTTTCGATCAGCGCCAGGGCCTGGGCTTCCTTGGCATTGCGCGGCCCACCATGCATCGGCACCACGGTCGGTCCCGATGAACGCCATTCGGTCAACCGGTCCTCGATGCTTTCGCCAAGCTTTTTGACCAGGTCCTCGAGCATCCGCACTTCGGAGGTCAGTTCCTCCGATCGCGACGTGCGCTGGTTCTGCACGCGGTCGGCCAGCTCGATCATGTCCTTCTGCGTCGAATCGATGGCGTCGACCATCAGCCGGTGCGCTTCGCGTACCAGGTCGATATCCTTGGTCACGCGTCGTTCGATCAGTTTCTGGCTGAAAAAAACGTGGATGGCGCCGCACAGGCCGAGCACGCCGAAGATCGCCGCTATGCTGGTGTTCGGGTCGGAGCCATGGCTATACAACTCCCAGGCGACAATAAGGGCCAGCATTACATAGGTACAGGCCAATAGGACGGGGGTCAGTTTGCGCATGCTCGGTTCCAAGGCGGCCCGCCGGCCAAGGCCGCGGGCATAGAATCATCCGGTAACTATGGGATGATTCAACCGCTGCGCAAAGAGGCGCGTTCACAATTGTAAACAGGAGTTTTTGCCGCCTAAGCGCTGCCGGTCAGAACATTCCGTCGGTATTGCGCCGGTACGGCCCCGGATAGGCTTTGTCGACCAGGCGGCGTCGGTCGGGACCGAAATAGGTCTTGCAGCGGATGAACGGCCGCGGCCGCATGATCACCGAATCGAGCCGCCCCAGCAGGGCGCGCGCCGTCAGCGGCTTGACCACGAATTCGTTGACCCCGGCGTCGCGCGCCTCGATAACGCGCGACTTTTCCGAGTGGCCGGTGATCATGATGATCGGCAGGTAGGGGTTGGAGCTGTCCGAGGCATTGCGCAGCAACCGCGTGAACTCGACGCCGTCGATCGGCGCCATGTTGAAGTCGGCCAGGGCGATGTCGGCCGGATACTGCTTGAGCATATCCAACGCCTCGGCGCCGTCGCGCGCCTCGCGCACATTGCGAATGCCCGAGCCCTTCAGGATGGCCCCGACAATCGAGCGCATATGCTGATTATCCTCAACCAGCAGGATCTTCAGACTACTGTAATCGGCCATGGGTGCGGAGAGCGGAGCGGGTGGATTTCGCGGTGCATCCCAAGACGTGCGGGGATGAAACCGATAATGCTGTTATGATAAAAGGCGAAGCCATTTCAAGCAAATATTTCGCGTGATTCGCAAAAAACCTGTTAGGATTGCCCGGCGGAAATGGCCATAGGATACCCGCTCTCCTGTGTCAAGATACCGCAGTGCAGCACGCTTTTCAGGCGATTTTTCAAGCCTTAAGCGGCGGACCGACCATCAGGCTCGGGTCCATGTGTCGATCGCCCCATTTCAATCGCCAGCACAGGTGCGGCCCCGTGGCGCGGCCTTTGGCGCCGACCTCGCCAATGACCTGGCCAGGGGACACCGTGTCGCCCTTGCGCGCGATGAGTCGCGACTGATGAAGGTACATGGAGATCAGGCCCTGGCCGTGATCGATCAGGATCAGGCCGCCTTCGTAGAACAGGTCGGGTTCCGCCAGCACCACCAAACCGGTTTGCGGCGCGTGGATCGGCGTGCCGGTTGGCGCGGCCATGTCGAAGCCCATGTGCGGGCTGGCTGGTGTGCCGTTGAGGACGCGCTGATTGCCGAAATGGCCCGACACGACGAAGTGGTCGAGCGGATAGGCGAAACCGCCTTTGAAAGCGTCCGAATCGATCCGGCTGGCGAAGGCCTCGGCCTTCAGGGCCGCCTCGCGCTTGATTCGTTCGAGCAGGGCAGGACTGGACGGTGTCACCGTATCCTGCGGCAGGCCATCGACGCGCTGAATATCATAGGCCGTCGGGGCGATGGCCAGTTGGGCGGTCTCGGACTTGTCGGCCGTTTTCACCGTGATCTGGCAGGCCGTCGCCGCGTCGCGGTCGAAACCGACATAGAAATAGCCGTTTTCGGCGGTCAGGCCCTGCAGCTTGCCATCGACCCACAGTTCGGCACGCGGTGTGCCTTGGCCGATGGCGTAGCCGCTTTGTACAAACCGGCCAATCAAATTGAACGGGAGTGTGGGATCAAGAGCAACCACTGCCGCCGGTGCGCCCGAAACCGCTGATGCCGCCGTAGAAGCGGATGCGCTGGTCGTCGATGCCGAAACAACATCGTCGGCCTTCACGGAACAGGCCGCCATGGCAAACCCGCCGGCCGCCGCACCGGACAGGGCCCCCAGTCGCCCGATCAACTGCCGCCGGTTCAGCCGCGCAGGCTCTTCCATCTTGTCAAGGCCTCCTCAGGGCCCGCAAAGGCTTCCTGTGTGCGCGGATTCCAGTATTTCAACGCCTCCAGCGGGATCTGCCGGCCGGACACGGCGCAGATCACGAACTTGCCCGGGCGCATGATCGTATAGTCGCCGTCGCCATAGGTCAGGACGGCTTGGCCGGGCAGGAGGGGATGGGAATGCATGTTCATGCCTTGAACATATGCCTGTGCGGCCTTCCGATCAAGAGGATCGCCGCGTTTAGAACAACGAACCCTGTTGCGGTGGTGGCGGCTTTTTCGGCGCTGCGGGTTTGGGCGCCGGTGGTGTGCCACCTGATCCGGCAACCACGTCGAGCTTGCGGTCGCCCTTGAAGGTCAGGACCAGGCCTTCGCCGGCGCCGATGCCATCCGGGCCAGTCACGAGCGCTCCGTCCTTGCGGTTGACCCGCGCGAAGCCGAGATCGAGCGGCCGATCCGGATTGAGGCTGAGCCGCAGTTGATCGAGAGTCTTCAACCGGTCGGCTCTGAGCGCCAGACCACGCGCCACGGCATTTTGCAGACGTTGCTCGAACTCTGGCAACCGCTCGCCCTTGCGGGCCGCCAGGCGGGTCACGGCCTCGTTCATGCGCTGGGTCAGCTGCGGCAAGCGGGCGTGGCTTTCGGTCAGGGCCAGCTTGCGCGCCGCGCCCCCTTCCAGCCGTTGCGCCAGTTGCGTCAACTGGTCGGCTTTCAATTGGCGCGGCCGTTCCAGCAGGCCGGGCCGGAAGCGCGCCGCCGTCCGCGCGAACGCGTTATCATGGGCGTTGAGATTGCTCATCAGCCCGCCGGTCAGCCGGTGCGCCACGAAATCCAGCCGCTGCTGGGCGGCGTCTATCAATTCCTGCGGCTTGGGCAGGGCGCGGCTGAGCAGGGCCACGCGCTCGCGCTTCATTTCTATATATCTGGAAATGATGCCCTGCCGCCGCCGTTCCAGGTCAGCAACAAAGGCGCGCAGGTCGCCCAGCACGGGCGTCGCCATCTCGGCCGCGCCGGTCGGTGTCGGCACCCGCCTGTCGGAAACGAAGTCGATCAACGTCGTGTCGGTTTCGTGCCCGACCGCCGAGATCAGCGGAATGGTGCAGGCCGAAACGGCGCGGGCCAGGGCCTCGTCATTGAACGGCCACAGGTCCTCGACGCTGCCGCCGCCGCGCGCCACGATCAGCACGTCCGGACGGGGCAGGCCGCCATCTCCGCGTTCAAAACCTTTAATCGCCGCAATGACTTGCGGTGCGGCCTGGTCGCCCTGGACCAGCACCGGCCAGACGACCACCCGGCACGGCCAGCGGTCGCGAATGCGGTGCAGGATGTCGCGGATGACCGCTCCGGTGGGGGAGGTGACGACCCCGATCACCCGCGGCGCATAGGGCAGGGGGCGCTTGCGCTCGGCGGCGAAAAGACCCTCGGCGCTGAGCTTTTGCTTGATGCGTTCGAGCTGGGCCAGCAGGGCGCCGACGCCGGCCACTTCCATCTGCTCGATAACGATCTGATATTTCGATGAAGCCGGAAACGTAGTGATCCGGCCGGTAACGATCACTTCCAGTCCGTAATCAGGCTGGGTCTGCAACCGCGATACCTGGCCCTTCCAGATGACGCCGTCGATCGCCGCCTTGTCGTCCTTGAGCGTCAGATAGACGTGGCCCGACGAATGGCGCGTGACCTTGGAAATTTCGCCGCGCAGCCGCACGTGGTCGTAAGCGGTCTCCAACGTGCGTTTGAGCGCGCCAGCCAGCTCCGACACGGAATAGGGTTGGACGTTGGACGACTCGGGAGACAGCAGATCGGACATGGCGGCAATCTAAAGGCTGCGCGCGCCGCTTGTCCATGCCTGTCAGGCACGCCTTAGGCTATACAGCCCCGATCCATGCGGCGGCAGGTCGACGCCGAAAATGCCTTCAAACACACCCAAATCCTTGTGCGCCCACAAATCGCGCACCTTGATCTTGCCCTTCAGACCCAGCGTGTAGAATTGGGCGTAGCGATGCTTTGGCGTGTCCTCGACATTGAACAACGCCAGATAATGCGCGTCGGGCTTGGCGGCCTTGGCCGTCCAAAGCGTGAAATCGTCGCCGTCATTCTTATACACCTGCGGCGCGTTGCCCAACGAAGTCTGATTGACCGCCAGCACTTCGTCGTTGGTCAGCAGGGCCAGGGTTGCCGGATCAAGCGCCCGCAGATCGCCGCCCATAATCAGCGGCGAGCGGGCTATTGACCACAGGGTCATCAGGGTCTGCTGCTCGTCCGGCGTAAACTTGCTCTGGCGCTTGCCGAGCGCCAGCAGGCCCAGCGGCAGCATGTCGGCATCCGGCCAATGGCCCGGAATGCGGTACGGATTCCAGTTGGCCAGTCGGGCGAACTGCGCCTTCAGCAGTTTCCAGTCGTCCCAGAAATCGTCGCTGATCCGCCACATCTGGGCGTATTTCTGCACATGCTTGGCCCAGGCGATGTCGGTCTCGCCCGGCGACAGACTAAGAACCATCGGCCGGCCGGATGCCTGGATCGCCGCATGCGCCGCTTCGATTTCGAGATGGTGGTCGCCATAGGGACGGCTCATATCGTCCATCTTGACGAAGTCGACGCCCCAATCGGCGAACTGTTTGAAAACGCTGTTGTAATAGGCCTGGGCGCCGGGCTTGGTCATGTCGACGCCATACATGTCGCTGTTCCACTTGCAGGTGCTGGCGGTATTGGCGACGTCCTGAGCGTGGAAGGCTGTGCCTAGGATCGGCAGATTGCGTTCGACCGCCAGGCGCGGAATGCCGCGCATCAGGTGGACGCCGAACTTCAACCCCAGGCCGTGGATTTTGTCGGCCAGGGGCTTGAACCCGGCCGCATCAACGGCCGACGGAAACCGGTTGGGCGCGGGCAAAAGACGGCCATAACCGTCCATGGTCAGCTCGGCTTTGTCGCGATAGTCGTAGCCGGTCGCGCCGGGCTCATACCACTGGATGTCGACCGTGAAGACAGTGTAGCCGTGCGGCAAAAGCTTTTGCGCCATGATGCCGGCGACGTCGAGCGCCTGGTCCTCGGTGATGGTGGTGGCAAAGCTGTTCCAGCTGTTCCAGCCCATGGGCGGGGTTGGCGCCAGTACCTTGGGCGCGGCCTTGGCCAGCACCGATTGCGCCATCAACCCCAGCATTGCTCCGCCGGCCAGCACGGTTCTGCGCGTCGTCATTGTCTCCATCCCTGTCCATCTGTTTTGTCCGACTATTAACCGGCGGCGCGGAAAATGCCAGCAAAAGCCTCTTGACCTGAGCATCGCTGTGCGACAAGCCGTCGCTCATGAACATTCTGCTGATCGGTTCGGGCGGCCGCGAACATGCCCTGGCGTGGAAGATCAAACAGTCGCCGCTGGTCGAGCGTCTGGCGATCGCGCCCGGCAATCCCGGTATGGAGGCCCTTGGCGAATGCCACGACGTCAAGGCGACCGACGTGCCGGCCCTGGTCGAACTGGCGCGCGAAGTGGCCGCCGACCTGGTGGTCGTTGGGCCGGAAAGCGCCCTGGCGGCGGGTTTGGCCGACGCCCTGGCGGCGGTGAAAATTCCATGCTTCGGCCCAATGCAGAAGGCTGCGCAGCTCGAATCCTCCAAAGCCTTCACCAAGGATTTCTGCAAGCGTCACAACATTCCGACGGCGGCGTCGCAGACCTTCTTCAACGTCGTCGAGGCGCGCGAGTTCCTCAAGTCCTACAATCCGCCCTACGTCATCAAGGCCGACGGTCTGGCGGCGGGCAAGGGCGTGGCCATCTCGCCGGACTATCAGGATGCAGTGGCCGAAATCGAAGCCATGCTCGGCGGCCGTTATGGCGCCGCCAGCTCGCAGATCGTCATCGAGGAATTCATGACCGGCGAGGAGGCTTCGGTCTTCGCGCTGTGCGACGGCGAAACCGCCATGTTATTCGGCTGGGCGCAGGATCACAAACGCGCCTTTGATGGCGACATGGGGCCGAACACCGGCGGCATGGGCACCTACAGCCCGGCGCCGATCGTCACGCCGGGCGTGCTCGATATCACGCAAAGCGCCATTCTGGACGCGACCATGGCCGGTATGCAGGCCGAGGGCAATCCGTATAAGGGCGTGCTCTATGCCGGCCTGATGATCGAGGACGGGCAGCCGCGCCTGGTCGAATACAACGCTCGCTTCGGCGATCCGGAATGCCAGGTGCTGATGTTGCGGTTGAAGAGCGATATCGTTCCCTACCTGAAGGCGGCGGCGACTGGCGATTTGAAGAGCCTGCCGGCGCCGGAATGGCACAAGGACGCGGCGGTCTGTGTGGTGTTCGCCGCGCGCGGCTATCCGGACAGCCCGGTGTCGGGCTCGGTGATCCGCGGCGCCGAGCAGGATTTCGGCCCGGATGTGACGGTGTTCCACGCCGGCACGTCGCGCGGCAAGGACGGCGAACTGCGCGCCGCCGGCGGCCGTGTGCTGAATGTCTGCGCGCGGGGTAAGACGCTCCAGGAAGCCCGCGATAAGGCCTACGAGGCGATCAAGGGCATCGATTGGCCGGGCGGATTTTACCGCACGGACATTGCCTGGCGGGCGCTTTAGGCGACTGGCGGCGCAAGCGCGGCGGCAAACCCTGCCTCATCCTCGAAGCGGGCACGGATCGGCAGGCAGGCTACGCGGTCTCGCCAAGCCTGATCGAGGCGCACCCAATCCTTTTCAGTGGTGATCAACTGTGCGCCTGACGCC
>CAYULN010000048.1:0-4138 GCA_964445605.1 uncultured Caulobacteraceae bacterium
ACCTGTCGAAGATCGAATCCGGTACCGTCATGGTCGAGGCCGGCGAGCTGCGCCTCGACGACCTCAACGGCTACGTCAAGCGCACCTTCAACCACATGGCGGAATCGAAGAACATCGACTTCCTGGTCGGCTTCGATCCGCGCCTGCCGCGCTCGATCTTCACCGACGCCAAGCGCCTGCAGCAGATCATCAAGAACCTGTTGTCGAACGCCTTCAAGTTCACCCACCACGGCCAGGTGACGCTCAGCGTCGAGCCGGCGGCGGCGGGCTGGTCGTCGGACAACGAGGACCTGAACCGGGCGCCGGAAGTGCTGGCCTTCTCGGTGACCGACACCGGCATCGGCATCGCCGCCGACAAGCAGATGATCATCTTCGAGGCCTTCCAGCAGGCCGACGGTTCGACCTCGCGCAAGTACGGCGGGACCGGTCTGGGCCTGGCCATCTCGCGCGAACTGGCGCGGCTGCTCGGCGGCGAAATCCGCCTGCAATCGGTGCCGGGCCGCGGTTCGACCTTCACCCTCTACCTGCCGGCGACCTATGCGCAGCGGCCACGTAAGGCGCTGACCGAAGCCCTGGCGCGCACCGATATCCCGGCCCTGACCAAGCTGGACCTGCCGGAAACCGAACTGGCGGCGATCGGCCTGGAGGAAGTCGCGGCGCCGGGACCGGCCCTGACCAACGAGGTCGGCGACGACCGGGCCTTCATCCAGCCGGGCGACCGGGTGGCGCTGATCGTCGAGAACGACCTGGGCTTTGCCCGCTTCCTGCTCGACGTGGCGCGCGCCCGTGGGTTCAAGGGCCTGGTCACCAGCCTCGGCGCGTCGGCGCTGGCTCTGACGCACGATCATAAGCCCGACTGCATCCTGCTCGATATCCACCTGCCCGACATGCAGGGCTGGCGGGTCATGGAGCGGCTGAAGAACGACATGGCCACCCGCCATATCCCGATCTGCATCATCTCGACCGATGAATCGCGCGACCGGGCCCTGACCTCGGGGGCGCTGACCTTTGTCACCAAGCCGATCCAGAAGCACGAGATCCTCGACGAACTGATGACCAATCTGGCGGGCTATCTCGACCGCCCGACCCGGCAGGTGCTGGTGCTCGAGCCGGAGGCCGGGCGGCGCGGTCAGATCACCAACGCGCTCATGGTCGACGGTATCGACGTGGCGGTGGCCAACACGGCACCGGCGGCGGTCAAGCGCCTGCGCAAGCAGGATATCGACGCCATCGTCCTGAGCGCGGCGGCGCCGTCGGTGATCGACGACTTGATCAAGCAGGGCCAGAAAGACGAGGCGATCGCCAACCGAGTGCCGGTCATCCTGTTCGGCGACGCCCAGATCGACGACGCGGCCCTGAAGCGGCTGATGACCCAGTTCCCGGTCAGCGTGGTACGCTCGACCGACCGGCTGCTCGACGTCACCGCGCTGCATCTGCATCGCCGCGTCGACAGCCTGCCGGACGCCGCCCAGGCGGTGCTGCATGACCTGCATCATTCCAACAAGCTGTTGGAAAACAAGAAGGTGCTGATCGTCGACGACGACGCGCGCAACATCTTTGCTCTGACCAGCGTGCTGGAAGAGCACCAGATGAACATCCTGTCGGCCGACAATGGACGCGAGGCGATCAACATCCTGATGGACGATCCGGACATCGACATCGTGCTGATGGATATCATGATGCCGGAAATGGACGGGATGGAGACCATCCAGGAAATCCGCAAGGTGTCGCGGCTGAAGAACCTGCCGATCGTCGCCGTCACGGCCAAGGCGATGAAGGGCGACCGGGAAAAGTGCATCGAGGCGGGGGCGTGGGACTATCTGTCGAAACCCGTTGATTCCGAACAGATGATCACCGTCCTGCGCGCCTGGCTGCACCGATGAGGGCGGGGTTAGGGGAAAGGGCGATGGCAAAGGCGAATCTTGGGGCACACCCTAGCGTCACTGCAAGCGAACCGGCGGCGGTTCGGACGGCGGCGGAAACTCCGGCGGAGACCATTCTGCTGGTCGATGACCGGCCGGCCAACCTGATGGTATACCGGACCATCCTGGAGGAACTGGGCCAGACCCTGATGACGGCCAGTTCCGGCGAAGAAGCGCTGAAACTGGTCCTCAAGCACGACTTTGCCGTTATCCTGCTCGACGTCAACATGCCGACGCTCAACGGCTTCGATACGGCGGCGCTGATCCGCAAGCGCCGCAAATCGGCGTCGACGCCGATCATCTTCCTGACGGCTTTCAACGACGAGACCAATATCGCCCAGGGCTATGCCTCGGGCGCTGTCGATTTCATGCCGACGCCGGTAGTGCCCGAAGTGCTCAAGGCCAAGGTGCGGGTGTTCATCGAGCTGTCGCAGATGCGCCGCCAGGCGGCGTTGCAGGCCGAGGAGCGCGCCCGCCGCGAGGCCGCCGAGGACGCGGCGCGCAATTTCGCCTTCCTGGCCCAGGTCAGCGAAGGCTTGGCGCGTTCGCAGAGCCAGGGCGAATTCATGCGGACGCTGGTGGCTCTGCCGGTGCCGCATCTGGCCGATGCCGCCCTGGTGTGGTTCAGAGGGGTTTCTTGGAGCGTGCCTGGGGGCGTGTCTGGGAGCGACCGTCCCGACGTCATCGAATGGTTCAGCGCCGACAAGGCCATCGCAGCGACGCCCGAGGCCCTGGCGCGGCTGGAGCCCGAGGTCAACCGTGTCCTCGACGAAGGCCGGCCGCGCGTCATGGCCGACCATATGGGCGATGCGTTGGCCTATGCGCAGATCCTGCCGGTGGCGGTGCAGGGCGAGATTCTGGGTGTGGTCGTGCTCGGCACGCGCGCGCCGCAGGTTGAGGTCAGCCCGCTGGCCATCGACCTTGCGCATCGCGCCAGCGTGGTGCTGGAAAACGTCATCCTGATGGAGCAGATTCGCGAGGCCGACCGGCGCAAGGACGAATTCCTCGGCATGCTGGCGCACGAACTGCGCAATCCGCTGGCGCCGATCATCAACTGCCTGCAACTGCAGAAGATGATCGATCCGGCCGACCCGCGCATGGGCAGCATCCGCGAGACCATGGACCGGCAGGCGCGGCATATGGGCCGGCTGATCGACGACCTGCTCGACGCGACGCGGCTGGCGCACGGCAAGATTTTGCTGCGCAAGGAGCGCTGCAATCTCAACACGGTGGTGCGCCAGACGGTCGAGGACTATCGCAACGTCATCGACTCGAGCGGCCTGGCGCTGGACATCGACCTGCCCGGCGAGACCGTGTGGGTCGACGGCGATCCGACGCGGCTGGTCCAGGCCATCGGCAACCTGCTGCACAACGCGCACAAGTTCAGCAATCCCGGCGGCAAGGTGACGGTGCGGCTTGACACCGACGAAGACGGGATAACGGCGCGGGTCGTGGTCACGGATACCGGCATCGGCATCGAACGGTCGATGCTGGGCCATGTCTTCGACGTCTTCCGCCAGGCCGAGCAGGGGCTCGACCGATCGCGCGGCGGGCTGGGTCTGGGGTTGGCCCTCGTCAAGGGGTTGACGCAGCTGCACGGCGGCGAAGTCCAGGCGTTCAGCGCCGGGCTGGGCGAAGGGGCCGAGTTCACCATCCGACTGCCGGTGGCCGACTATGCCGGGGCGACGCCGCCTTTGGCCGCCGGCACGATGTCGGGCGGCGAAAAGCATCGCGTCCTGGTCATCGAGGACAATCGCGACGCCGCCGACAGCATCCGCATGCTGCTGCAGCATGACGGCCACGACGTCAATATCGCCTATACGGCGCAGCAAGGCCTGGAACGGGCGCGCGAGTATCAGCCGGACGTCATCTTCTGCGATATCGGCCTGCCGGTAATCGACGGTTACCAGGTCATCCAGACCATCCGCCAGGACGCCAAGCTGAAGGACACTTTTGTGGTCGCCCTGACCGGCTATGGCCGCGAGGAGGACCAGAAGCGGGCGGCCGATGCCGGTTTCGACCTGCACCTGACCAAGCCGATCGACTATGCGACCCTGCTCAAGGCGTTGCAGGACGCGACCCAGGCGGCGCCGGTCGGGCCGATCCTGGCGGTGATGTAGGTCGAGTTGAGCTAAATAGGTTCGGTATCTGATGCTGACAATCGTTTAAGCGTTTGAACCACGAACCACACGAACAGACACGAACGAAGGGTTTTA
>CAYULN010000049.1:0-11546 GCA_964445605.1 uncultured Caulobacteraceae bacterium
TACCCGCATCGGCCGCTCGCACCACGACCGCAAGAAGATGGCGGTGCTGCGTGGCGGTGGCCGCGAAGCCATCACCCATTACCAGGTCGAGGAGGCCTACGGCTTCACCAAGCCCCTGGCGGCCCGCCTGACCTGCCGGCTGGAAACCGGCCGGACGCATCAGATTCGCGTCCACATGGCTCATCTCGGCTGTCCCTGCCTGGGCGATCCGGTCTACGGCTCCGGTGCGCCCGCCCGCGAAATCCGCGAAATCCTCGACGAACTCGGCTTCACCCGCCAGGCCCTGCACGCCGGTGTTCTGGGCTTCGTCCATCCGATTACCGGCGAGAAACTGCGCTTCAAATCCCCCCTGCCCGATGACATGCAGGCCCTGGTCGAGGCGCTGGAAAGCCTGGGGGAATAAGGGTTCAATACGGTTCGGTAACAGGCACGACGACAATAACGTGCGGCCGCGTAACCGAACTGTGATCCCGAACGTATGGCATCCTATGATACCCACTCCGCGAATAAATCGTACGGGTCGGTCTTAACAAGGTCTTTATTTCTGCAAAACCGCCCCCATATGGAGACAGTTGCCGGCCGTGGGCTTACTGGACTCCTGTGTTTCCTCCCCCTCACAGTCGAAGGCTTAGGCTCATGTCCGGCACCTCCTCCTTTTCCGACCCGCCGTCCGGCGAGCCGGAGCCCCGAACAGAAAGCGAAACGCCGATGAGCACCTCGATGGCCCTCAGCAACCTTCCTTCGGCCAATTTGCCGGCCTTGTCGCCGGACGGTGGCCTGAACCGCTATCTGTCGGAAATCCGCAAGTTCCCGATGCTGGCCAAGGACGAGGAATTCATGCTCGCCAAGCGCTGGGCCGAGCATCAGGACCCGAAGGCCGCCCATAAGCTGGTCACATCGCACCTGCGTCTCGTCGCCAAGATCGCCATGGGCTATCGCGGCTACGGCCTGCCGGTCGGCGAAGTCATCTCCGAAGGCAATGTCGGCCTGATGCAGGCGGTCAAGAAGTTCGAGCCGGACAAGGGCTTCCGCCTGGCCACCTACGCCATGTGGTGGATCAAGGCGTCGATCCAGGAATACGTGCTGCGTTCGTGGTCGCTGGTCAAGATGGGCACCACCGCCGCCCAGAAGAAGCTGTTCTTCAACCTGCGCAAGGTGAAGTCGGAAATCTCGGCCCTGGAGGAAGGCGACCTGCGCCACGACCAGGTCGAACAGATCGCCACCAAGCTCGGTGTCTCCGAAGCCGATGTGGTCAGCATGAACCGCCGCATGTCGTCGCCGGATTCGTCGCTCAACGCGCCGTTGCGCGCGTCGGAAGGTGATAGCGAATGGCAGGATTGGCTGGTCGACGACAAGCAGGTGTCGCAGGAAACCGTCCTGGCCGACAGCGAAGAGTACGACCAGCGCATGGACCTGCTCAAGGTCGCCATGGGCGAACTGAACGACCGCGAAAAGGAAATCCTCACCGAGCGCCGCTTGAAGGACAACCCGACCACGCTCGAAGACCTGGCCGAACGTTTCGGCGTGTCGCGCGAACGCGTCCGCCAGATCGAGGTCCGCGCCTTCGAAAAGCTGCAAAAGGCCATGGTCAGCGCCTCGCAGGCCATGACGCCGGCTTGATTTAAGGTCTTATGAAACAAGGAAAGCCGGTCGTTCGCGACCGGTTTTTTTTGTTTCGGGATTTACTCTCCTCCCCATTCCATGGGGAGGTGGCAGACGACGCGTTTACGCGGCGGATGACGGAAGGGTATCTTCTTCGGCAAGTGACCCGACAAGCGCGCCACCTCCCCACGCGTGGGGAGGGGAAGAAACTTAAGCTGCCCGGCCCGAATCCAGGTCGAGTTCCAGCGAAGGCGCCGCCGCCGACAGGGTCGGCATCTGCTTTTCCAGCCCCAGGCATACCATCATCTCGGCGACGCGCGGGGCGAGGATTTCCTTGGACACCGCCTTGGCGCGGATGTCCTGGATGGTCGCCGACACGGCGTTGAGGAAGCGCGGATCCTTGATCGTCTTGCACGCCGGCACGATCACCGCCATCTGCGCCATGACCGTTTGTAAAGTGCCGGCGACATCGCTGTCGAAGCCATCCAGGCAAGCATTGAGCAGGCGCACGGCCTCCTCGACGGCGACACGGAAATCCGTCTCGTTCTTGCGCTTCTTCTTGCCCTTGAATTCGCCGGTGTTGAAACGGCGACGATCCGGGCCGGTATAGGTGGCCACCGAAATCCATTCACGCGGCTTGAACAGCACGTTCTGCAGGCGCTTAACCAGGTCCTGCCAGGCGAACGGCTTGGCCAGCATCTCGTGCACGCCGATATTACGCGCTTCGAGCAACTCGGCCGGAGTGATGTTGGCCTTGAGCATGATCAGCGGCGCCGCTTTGCAGCTCAGGTCGCTGTGGCGCAGAGCCTTGGTAAATTCAATCCCGTCGACATGGGCGGTGCGGTACTCGCTCAGGACCAGTTGCGGATCGAGGCTCTTGGCCAGGGTCAGGGCGCGGCGGTCGTCGGTTTCGACCACGACATTGTCGGCGCCCAACACGCGCAGCATATCGGCCAGCATGCGCGCATAGGCTTGATTTTCCTCAAGAATAAGCACGCGTTTCAAGCTTTGCCGAAAGCGGGCCTGCATTTTGGGATCGAGGTCGAACATGGCGGACTCTTTGGCGGCACAAAACGATTTCGTCGTTAAGCCTAACCCAATCCGATGAAGATTGGGTAAGAGCGCATGGTTAATCTAGCATAAATTCCCTTGTCGGATTTGGCTTTGCCGGGGCCATCAGTCCTGGAACGGATCCCGCATCAGGATCGTGTCCTCCCGCTCAGGCGAAGTCGACAATAACGCCACCGGCGCGCCGATCAGTTCCTCGATGCGGCGGACATATTTGACGGCATTGCCGGGCAGGTCCTTCCACGAGCGGGCGCCTTGCGTGCTTTCCTTCCAGCCCGGCAGATCCTCATAGACCGCCTCGATCTTTTCCTGCGCCTTGAAGCCGGCCGGCAGGTAATCCAGCACCTCGCCGTCGACCTTGTAACCGACACAGACCTTGATAGTCTCGATGCCGTCGAGAATGTCCAGCTTGGTCAGGGCGATGCCGTCGATGCCGTTGATGGCGATCGATTGCCGCGCCAGCACGGCGTCGAGCCAGCCGACCCGGCGCGCCCGGCCGGTGACCGTGCCGAACTCATGGCCGCGTTCGGCGATGCCCTTGCCGATCTCGTCGAACAACTCCGTCGGGAACGGCCCGGAACCGACGCGGGTCGTGTAAGCCTTAAGGATGCCCAGGACATAACCGACACTCTTCGGGCCCATGCCAGACCCTGCCGCCGCCTGCCCTGCCACCGTATTGGACGAGGTGACGAACGGATAGGTGCCGTGGTCGATATCGAGCAGAGCCCCTTGCGCGCCTTCGAACAGGATGCGCTTGCCTTCGGACTTGGCCTTGTCGAGCACGTACCAGGCGGGCTTCACGTGCGAAAGCAGACGCGGAGCGATATCCTTTAGCTTCTGCACCAGGGCGACCACATCGACATCCGGCAGGCCCAAACCTTGCCGCAGCGGGTTGTGATGCGTCAGCAGCCGCGAAATCTTGGCGTCGAGCGCGTCGAAATCCTCCAGGTCGGCGACGCGGATAGCCCGGCGGCCGACCTTGTCCTCATAGGCCGGGCCAATGCCGCGGCCTGTGGTGCCGATCTTGCCGGCGCCCGCAGCCGACTCACGGGCGATGTCGAGTTCGGAATGGATCGGCAGGATCAGGCAGGCATTGTCGGCGACCACCAGCAGATCCGGAGTGATCTTCAACCCTTGCGCCTCGACGCGGGCGATTTCGTCGAACAACGCCCACGGATCGATGACCACGCCGTTGCCGACGATCGACAGCTTGCCCTGCACCACGCCTGACGGCAGCAAGGACAGCTTATAGACCTTGCCATCGACCACCAGGGTGTGACCGGCATTGTGCCCGCCCTGGAACCGGACGACGACATCGGCCCGGTTCGACAGCCAGTCGACGAGCTTGCCTTTGCCTTCGTCACCCCACTGGGCGCCGATCACCGTAACATTTGCCAAGATTGAAAACTCCGCTTTCCGGGTCGACGCGCAAAAGGGGCGCGGACCACAAACGGTGGCACCCTATAGAGCAGGAATCGGGCGTTGTAACCCCTTAAGTGTCATCGGGACGAAACAAATTGAGCTAAGCCAGTTCCAAGGCCGCCCGAGCCTCCGAATAGGCCCAGTCCAGCCACGGGGTGAGGGCCGCTATGTCCTCCGCCTCGACCGTGGCGCCGCACCAGACGCGCAGGCCCGGCGGCGCGGCGCGATAGCCGACCACGTCATAGGCCGCGCCTTCCGCCTCGAGCAGAGAGCCGATCTTGGCCGCCAGCTTGGCCTGGGCCTCGGCGGGCTGCGCCTGTACGGCCGGATCGACGAATTTCAGGCACACCGACGTGGTCGACCGCTGCGCCGGCACTTCGGCGACGAAATCGATCCAATCGGTCGCCTCGACCCAGCGCCGCAGCGTGTCGAAGTTGCGGTTGCAGCGCGCCACCAGGCCTTCCAGCCCGCCCTCGTTGATCGCCCAGCGCAGAGCATCGAGGTAATCCTCGATGACCAGGAAGGAATAGGTGTTGATGGCATCGCCGCCGAGAATTTTCATGTCGGCGGCACCCTTGGTTTTCAGGCGCAGCACCTTCGGCAAGGCGCGACCCGAATCGAAACTGTTCAGCCGCTCCAGAGCTTTCGGCGACAGCACCAGCACGCCGAAACCGGCCTCCCCGCCCAGCGCCTTCTGGAAGGAGAAGGTGGCGACATCGAGCCTGGACCATGGCAATTCCATGCAGAACGCCGCCGAAGTGGCGTCGCACAGCACCAGGCCCCTATGGCCGTCCAGGAAAGACGCATCCGGCAGGCGCACGCCCGACGTGGTGCCGTTCCACGGAAACACGAGATCAGCTTCGGGATCGATCTTGCCCAGGTCCGGCAACTGGCCATACGGTGCGGACAAAACTTCCGCGTCCAGCTTGAGGTGCTGAACCGCGTCCTCGGCCCATAGCTGGCCGAAGCTTTCGAAGCTCAGCAGCTGCACCTTGCGCTCGCCGAGCAGGTTCCACATGGCCGCCTCGAAGGCGCCGGTGTCCGAGCCCGGCATGACGCAGACCTGGTAATCGGCTGGGATTCCCAGCACCGACCGGGTCAGATCCAGCGCCTGGTTGAGGCGGCCGACGGTGGCTTTGGAACGATTCGACCGGCCGACCGGCGCGTCCTTCAACGCCGCCGGGTTCCAGCCGGGCCGCTTGGCGGTCGGACCGGACGAAAACCAGGGCCTTTGCGGGATCAGGACGGGCTTTTGGGTGGGCGGAACGGGCACGGGCATCTCGAAGTCAGCGACAGGGTACATATGGGCGTAATGCGCCAGCCACGCCAGGCCCGCAAGGAGTTTCTTCAAGCACTTGCCCCAACTCCCCTTAACAAAACAAGCTCGCAAATCTCTTGCGCGCTTGCCTAAGCGCCCGACCGGGCGCCGGCGACGTTTCGCCGCCCCGCGGAGGCGTTCGCCTTGGCGAACTGGCCGTGAGCGAAATAAACCCTGCCCGACCGGACGCCGCGCACGTTTGCGCGCCCCCGCGGAGGCGCATCTTCGCGCCGTGAGCGAAAACAATGAACCGAAAATGAACCGTGCCGTTCAGCTTGGGCTCAGGGGCCTGGTGGTTAACTGGCCTCATCGCTGAAGGAAACAGCGACCGACACATTCAAGCCGAGGAGAACCACCATGAAGACCCTGCAAACCGCCCTGATCGCCGCCGCCGCCATCGCCGCCGCCGCGGTTGGCCTGTCCGCCCCTTCCGCCGCCAATGCCGACACCCGCGCCGTCGTCCAGGTCGACCTGGGCCGTGGTGGCTATGATCGCGGTTTCGATCGCGACCATGGCGGCTATGACCGCGACGGTTTCTCGATCGACCGCCGCATCGACCAGTTAAACGGCCGCATCAATATGGGCGAACGCAGCCGCCAGCTCAGCGGCCGGGAAGCCGACCGCCTGCGTGACCGTCTCGACTCGATCGAACGCACCAAGCGTTACTACGAACGTTCGGGCCGTGGCCTCGACGGCCGTGAAGTGGCCATGCTGAACGACAGCCTCGACCGGCTGTCCGCCGACATCCGTTTCCAAGGCCGCGACGGTAACCGCTGGTAATATAGCACAGCCCAATCTCAGGCGCTTTTTCAAGGCGCGGTTCGCGACAGCGGGCCGCGCCTTGATCGCGTCCGCACGGCTCGGAGACGACCAATATATTGTTTCCTTACAGAATTTCACCTTTGATACGCGCGCCGCATTTTGGCCCGGAGCCTAAGCGGAAAATGAACCGTACGGTTCAGATTAGGCTCAGCTTGCCTATGCCAATATGGCTTCATCGCTGATCGGCAGCGAAACAACTCTAAAGGAGACAGACGATGAAAACCTTGATCACCATGGCCGCTATGGCCGCCGCCCTGACTACGATGACCGCTCCGGCTCTGGCCGAGGCGCAGCCCCTGAAGCCGGTGGCGATCGCCTACCATGATCGTTTTGACGCCCACGCGTCGGCGGAACTCAATTCGCGGATCAGCAACCTGCAGACCCGCATCGACATGGGCAAGCGCACGCGTCAATTGAGCCTGCGTGAAGCCGCCCGCCTGAGCAGCCAGCTGTCGAGCATTGTTTCGACCAAGCGCAGCTTCGAACGTTCGGGCCGCGGCCTTGACGGCCGTGAAGTCGCTACCCTGAACACCCGTCTCGACGACCTGTCGGCGCGGATCCACGTTCAGGCCCACGACGGCAACCGCAGCTAACCGCATTCGGTGAAGGGGCCACCGGGAAGTGCCCCCATCATCCGGATCCTTTGAAGCGCGAGGTGCGAACCTCGCGCTTTTAAGTTTTTAGATCAACCAGTTATGCCGCAAAGGCCCATGGCCGTTGCCGAGCTGCGGGGCCATGGCGATGGCGCCATACAGATAGTCCCGCGCCATGCTGACGGTTTCGTCCAGCCCCCGCCCTTCGCGCACCAGGGCAGCACAGGCGCTGGCCAGAGTGCAGCCCGTGCCGTGCGTATGCGCCGTTTCGATGCGCGCCGAGGCGAACCGGTATTCCTTGTCGCGCGTGAACAGGATGTCGACCACTTCCGGCCCGCGCAGGTGGCCGCCCTTGATCAACACGGCCTTGGCATTCATGCGCAGCAACATCTCGCCGGCCCGGCGCATCTCGTCTTCGCTTTCAAGGCCTACGCCGGTCAGGGCGATCGCTTCCGGCACGTTGGGGGTCAGCAGATCGGCATGCGGCAGCATCAGGGCTTTCAAGGCATCGACGGCATCGTCCTTCATCAGGGCGTGGCCGCCCTTGGCCACCATTACCGGATCGACCACCTTGAACGCCGACGACGCCAGCAAGACCTCGCTGACCGCTTCCATGGTGGCGATATCGGCCAGCATGCCGGTCTTGATGGCGTCAGTGCCAATATCGTCCAGACAGGCCCGCGCCTGGGCGACGATGAAATCGGGCGGCACCGGCAGAACGTCCTGCACACCCAGCGTATTCTGCACCGTCAGGGCCGTCACCGCCGTCATCGCATAGGCGCCCAGGCAGGTGACCGTCTTGATGTCGGCCTGGATGCCCGCGCCGCCGCCCGAATCCGAACCGGCGATAATCAAAACCCTATGCATGTAACGCTTGTCCTCAACGCGCGAATGGGGGCAATATGAACACGTGGCGCGCACCTTGCGGCGCCCCGAATCTCCCAAAATGGATGTAGGAGGCATGCATGCCGCTCGCAACCTCATTTTACAAAAGCGGTATCCGGCGCGGTATCTACCGCCACTACAAGAACAAGCTCTATTGCGTCCACGGGACCGTCACCCATTCTGAAACCGAGGAGGAATTGGTGCTCTACGCTCCGATGGGCCAGGAAGCCGGTACCGCGCGCTTGTGGGTGCGACCGCTGGCCATGTTCACCGAAACCGTCCATACCGCCGACGGCGAGGTGCCGCGATTCGCCTATGTTGAAGATGCGCTCGAGGCGTGTCCGGAATGAGCAAGAAAGACCCCGACGCCCGCTGGAACGATCTGGTGCCGGGCATGATCGCCGATCCCAATCATCCGATGCTGCGTGCCATGCGGGGGACGATGATTCTTGTTCGCCTGAACCAGGTCAGCATGGAAGACGAGTTGCTGAGCTTCGAAATCCTGGCCGGGCGGCTGGCCCGGGCCAACCGGTCGGAAGGCTTCGTCCTGTCCCTGGTCGGCGGCAAGTCGGGCGAGGAACTGTTCCTGCCGCTGGTGCCGGCGGCCTTCAATCTGGTCGAGCCGGGTCAATATCAGCTGTCCTGCGGCGCCGTAATCGTCGATCCGGCGTTCCTGGCGGCCTTCGATATCTATCCTCGGGCGGATTAGGTCACAACCCGCCACATCCGGATGGCCTGGCGCATTTCGGCGACATCATGGACACGCACCATTTTCGCACCGTTCTGAATGGCGTGCAGGTGCACCGCCAGGCTGGCGCCCAGGCGATGATCGGGCGCGGACCCCGGCGCCCCTTCCCGCTCCTCCAGCGCCGCGATGAAGCGCT
This sequence comes from uncultured Caulobacteraceae bacterium, assembly GCA_964445605.1. GTDB lineage: Bacteria > Pseudomonadota > Alphaproteobacteria > Caulobacterales > Caulobacteraceae > Asticcacaulis. The sequence goes on from CAYULN010000049.1 coordinate 8,595, forward strand.
TGCGCGACGCCGCCATCAGCAGCGGGAAGCCGTGCCCGGCCAGCCGCTTCACCGAACGGATCAGCGCCAGATTGTGATCAAGCGTCTTGCCGAAGCCGATGCCTGGATCGATCCAGATCCGGTCGCGCCGGACCCCGGCGCGGATGGCCAGTTCGGCCCGTTCCAGCAGATAGGATTCGACTTCGGCGACGACATCCTCGTAATAGGGGTTGGACTGCATGGTGCGCGGTTCGCCTTGCATGTGCACCAGCACCACCTCGCCGCCAAGCCGGCCCGCCATTTCCAGAGAAGCAGAATCGTAACCCAATCCACTGACATCGTTCCAGATTTCAGCGCCCGCCTTGAACGCTTCCTCGGCCACTTCCGGTTTCAGCGTATCGATGCTGATCGGCCCGTCCCATTGGTTGCTGAGCGTCGCGATCAACGGCGCCACCCGGTCGATCTCCTCGGCCAGGGTCACCGGCTGGGCCCCCGGCCGGGTCGACTCGCCGCCGATATCGAGCACGTCGGCCCCGGCGGCGATCAGTTGCTGGGCCTGGGCCAGGGCTTCATGGTGCCCCAGGAACCGCCCGCCATCGGAAAAGCTGTCGGGCGTGATATTGACCACGCCCATGATCAGCGGTCCCTTGACGGCATACAGTTCCTGCAAGGTCATTTGCTGTCCGCCTCGTTTAGGCTGGCTTGCCGATCCGCTTGATTTCCCACTGCAGGTCGATGCCGAGCTTGGCCTTCACATCCGCCCGCACCGCCTCGCCAAGCCCTTCGAGATCGGCCGCCGTCGCGTCATTCGCATTTATCATGAAATTTGAATGCAGTTCGGAAAACTTGGCCCCGCCATAGAGCTTGCCGCGCCAGCCTGCTTCATCGACGCACTGCCAGGCCGATTTGCCGTCCGGGTTCTTGAAGGTCGAACCACCGGTCTTTTCGCGGATCGGCTGGGTGGTTTCGCGGCGGCTGGTGATCGCCTCCATGCGCTCGGTGACGGCGGCCGGATCATCCGGCTTGCCCTGGAACACCGCCTGCATCCAGATGATGTCCGGGCTGATTTCGGTATGGCGATAGGTGAAACCGAAATCGGCGTTGCTGAAGGTCCGCTTTTCACCCTTGCGGTCGTAGCCCCAGGCCGAAACCAGCACGTCCTTGGTTTCCGAGCCATAGCAGCCGGCATTCATGGTCAGAGCGCCGCCAACTGTGCCCGGAATGCCGGCGTAGAACTCAAGCCCCGCCAGCCCGGCCTTGGCGGCCGCCTTGGCCACCATGCTGTCGAGCGCGCCCGGTCCGGCTGTAATCAAGTCGCCGTCGACGGTGATTTCCGCGAACGCCCGCCCGGCCAGGCGAATGACTACGCCGTCAATGCCGCCGTCGCGGATAATGACATTCGATCCGACGCCCAGATAGGTCACCGGCACGGCCGAATCGAGCTGACGCAGGAAATCGCCTAGATCGTTAGGATCGGCCGGGATGAACAGCACCTCCGCCGGACCACCGACGCGGAACCAGGTGAACGGCGCCAGCGGCTCGTCGCGCAGCAGCTTGCCACGCACTGCCGGGAGGCTGTCTTTCCAGTTACTCATCGGAGGCTTTTCCCTTTTGCAAGGATTGCAGATTGTCGGCATTTTTCTGAGCTGCGTGCTCAGCCCATACCGGATCAAGCTTCCGCAAAATGGCGTCCTGCGACTTGTAAATAGTCGTGAATAGGCTCGTCTCTTCCGGCTTGCTCATCGCGCTTCCATCTGGATGCGCAAACACGGCGAGGCCTAGATTTGTCGAGACGGCCAGATGCAATGTCGTGTCATAAAAAACGCGCTCCAGGACAGCATTCTTATCCGGCGCCGCGATGATCACTTTGGGGGCCTGATCGCCTTCGTAGACGTAAACGTAGTTTACGCCCTGAAGTTTGACTCTCGTTTGCGTCACGCCAACTTCGCCTTGACCGCAAGTTGGAAGCAAATTAGCCGGCGCTTGGATCTTATCCGCGTCGGCCTGCATTTCCGTGCAGAACGCTGGTAGCTGCGCTGGCAATCCAGGTGGGATCATGCCTTGAGCGCCTCGAGCTGCCCCGGCAAGGCATAGGCCCATTGGGTGATGTCGCCGGCGCCAAGACAGACCACCAGATCGCCCGGCTTGGCCTCGGCGGCGATCATCGACGCCAGTTGCGCCGGGCCTTCCAGGGCATTGGCGTTGCGGTGGCCGAAACGGTGCAGGCCGTCGACCAGGGCCGCCTTGTCGACGCCTTCGATCGGCTGTTCGCCGGCGCTGTAGACGTCGGCGACGATCACCGCGTCTGCGTCATGGAAGCACGACGAAAACTCGTTCATCAGGTCGCGCAGGCGGGTATAGCGGTGCGGCTGCACCACGGCGATCACCCGGCCCGAGCCGACAACCTGACGGGCGGCCTTGAGCACGGCCGCAATCTCGACCGGATGGTGGCCATAGTCGTCGATCACCCGGATACCGTCGACCATGCCGGTCGTGGTGAACCGCCGCTTGACGCCGCCGAACCCAGCCAGGCCGTTGCGGATCGCCTCTTCCTTGACGCCCAGTTCCCGCGCCAGGGCGATGGCCGCCGTGGCGTTGGAAACGTTGTGGTTGCCAGTCATCGGCAGCTTCATCTTTTCCCAGGTGAACGGCTCGGCGCCCTGCGGCGAGAAGACGACATCGAACACCGCCCCTTCCGGACCGAACTCGATATTGGCGCAACGCACCTCGGCCTGCGGGCTTACGCCGTACGGGATCAGGCGGCGGTTATCGATGCGCGCCGCCAGGGCCTGGACTTCCGGATGGTCGATGCACACCACCGCAAAACCGTAAAACGGAATGTTCTCGACGAAATCGGCAAAGCCCTTCTTAACCGCCTCGAAGTCGCCCCAGTGGTCGAGGTGCTCCGGGTCGATATTGGTGACGATGGCCAGGGTCGATTTCAGTCGCAGGAACGAACCGTCGGACTCATCG
>CAYULN010000050.1:0-15905 GCA_964445605.1 uncultured Caulobacteraceae bacterium
GTTCCCTTGGGGCGGCAATTGCGAAATCGCCGCCAAACAATTCAACGAAATGATGCTCAAGCGCTACCGGCGGGCGCTCGATTTCATCAAATTGCACTATTGCCTCACTCAACGCCGCGACACGGCGTTCTGGCGCGACAACGCTGACGCGCACAGCATTCCTGACAGTCTAAAGGAATTGCTAGATCGCTGGCGCAACAGGCCGCCAGAGCCCATTGATATTGACGCCAATATTGACATCTTCCAAGCGGAAAGCTGGCAATATGTTCTCTATGGAATGGGATACAAGACCGACCTGCAGCCTAAGGCAGGCGTCTATAGGTTCTATGACGAGGCCCGCGCCGAATTCGCAGACCTCAGACGTCAGGCCAACTATGCTCAGACAATCCTGCCGAGCAATCGCGAACTGATTGCGCAGATCATGACGCAGGATTTCGGGGCATTCTGATGGGTAACAATTACCAAACCCATCCGACGCGACAGCGCCTTGTCATCGTCGGGGGCGGCACGGCCGGCTGGATGTGCGCGGCGGCTCTGTCGCGCCTCGTCAAGCACGCCGGCGTCAGTGTCACGCTCGTCGAATCAGACGAAATCGGCACCGTCGGCGTCGGCGAAGCTACCATCCCGTCCATCATGACGTTCAACGCCATGCTAGGAATCGATGAAAACGATTTTCTACGCCAGACCCAAGGCACCTTTAAGCTCGGCATTCAATTCGTCGACTGGGGTGCCCTTCATGAGCGTTACATTCATCCGTTCGGCAAAACGGGCCTCGATTTTCAGGGCGTTGGGTTTCACCAGTACTGGCTGAGAGCGGCGCAGCTAAACGGCTCTTCGGCCGGGCGATTTGAAGATTACAGTTTGAGCGCGACGGCAGCACTTCGGCAAAAATTCAAACGCCCGTCCACTAACCCCGAATCGGTACTCTCGACCTTGCGGTACGCTTTCCATTTCGATGCCAGTCTCTATGCGCGCTACTTGCGCACCTATGCCGAGCAGAGGGGGGTTCTGCGCCTCGAAGGCAAGGTCATCGAGGTGCATCAGCATCCCCACAATGGACATATCGCGTCGTTGCGCCTTGAAAGCGGCCAATGTGTTGACGGCGATTTTTTCATCGACTGCTCAGGGTTCCGGGCGCTACTGATCGAAGGGGCGCTCGGAGTCGGCTACGAGGATTGGAAGACCTATCTTCCCTGCGACCGCGCCTTGGCTGTTCCCTGTGAAAGCACTGGGGATCCGCTGCCCTACACGCGTTCGACTGCCGATACTGCGGGCTGGAGATGGCGCATTCCACTGCAAAGCCGCATCGGCAACGGTTACGTTTATGCCTCGGACTATCTTAGCGACGACGAAGCCAAGACTCGCCTAATGCAAACTCTTGAAGGTAATTCGTTAGCCGACCCGCGCCCGATCCGGTTCCGCGCAGGCCGCCGACAGACATTCTGGGAGAAGAACTGTGTGGCGATCGGCCTTGCCGGTGGATTCCTCGAACCCTTGGAATCGACCAGCATCCACCTGATCCAGACCGGCATCGCAAAACTTATGGCCCTGTTTCCCGGCGGCGAAATAATGCCTGCTGAAGTCCAGGAATATAATCGGCAGACCCTGCTCGAATACGAACAGGTTCGCGACTTCATCATTCTGCACTACAAAGCGACGCGACGCGACGATAGCCCGTTCTGGCGATATTGCCGCGACATGGTGATACCTGACTCCTTGGCTCATAAGATCGAGCTGTTTCGAGGTCGCGGGCGGATTTTCCGCCGCGAGGAAGAACTGTTCACGATCGACAGCTGGATTGCGGTCATGTTGGGACAGAATATCCAGCCGCAGTCCTATGATCCATTAGTCGATGCCCTACCCGCCCGCGAGGTAGAGAATTTTACGCGCCATGTACGGGAAATGGTGAGTCAGACCGCGGAGACCTTGCCAATGCATCAGGTCTTTATTGACGCGAACTGCAAGGCACCTGCGGTGGACAATAGCACAATGTTGCCGGGTTAACGCCTGAGCCTAAGGACGAGGCTAAAGCGGCGATCATAGATGTTGTAGAAGCGAGGCTTGTCGGCAACGCTGAAATAACTCTGGTAGGAGCGTTTTAGGATATTGCCGATTTCAAGGCTAAGATCGGTTCCTTTTGAAAAACTGTAACCCACCGATGCATCAAGTACGCCATAGGGCTTTTCATAAATCGGAAGGAAGCCTGACCCCGTGCCTGAGGTGGTTTCGACATAGTTGTCGCGATAATTGTAAGCGATCCGAGCATGATATGCTTTGCTCTCGTAATAGACAATTAAATTGGCGCTGTTGCGCGACAGCCCAAGAAGCGGAACCAAAGTCCCTGCCAGCGGACCCGGGGCATTGGCGTGGACGAACGTGTAGTTGATCTGCAACCCCAATCCATTGAGTGGCGCCGGCAGGAAGTCGAAGAAGGTTTGAAACCCTACCTCGACGCCACGAATATGTCCCACTCCCCCGCTCTGCGGCCGCGCGACTTCGAGGGAGCTGTAGCTTGGGTAGTCCGGAAAATTAATGGGCTCAGCCTTGACTACGGTCTCAACGAAACCCTCGACACGCTTTGAAAACAGAGTGAAAAAGCCCAGACTGTTGCGCGTATGATAATATTCAAGCGCCAGATCGTACGACGACGACGTCATCGGCCCCAAATTGGGATTACCAGCGTGGCCTACTAATGACGTGTTCGTCCCGGTGAACCCGATAGTCAAATCAGGTGACAGTATATCGAAATTGGGCCGCGTAATTTGGTTGGCCGCCGCCAGACGCAGATAAAGGCCAGGCCGCATTTCAAGTTTCATATTGAGGCTGGGCATGAAATTGGCGTACCGGGTGTGGCTGTGAAGTGGCAAGGAACTGCTGCCTGAAGTTCGAAAGCCGTCAATGTCCAGGTCCGTCGCAACATAGCGCGCTCCCAGGTTACCTGTGGCGATTATGTCGCCCAACGGAAAGGTAAAATTCACCTGCAGGTAGATCGCCGAGGTTGCCTCGACAGCGTCATACGTCTTGAGTGGATCAAATTGCGGTTGGCACTTTGTATCGCCGAGCGCTTGGCAAATGCGAGCCGTGTTACGTACCAAGCTGAACGGCGCCCCTAAGATACCCAAACCGAAAAGCTCGCCGTGACCGGTGTCGCCGAAAAAGTCGTGGAAGGGCATAGCCGAGGCAGCCTCTGGCAGTGCGACGATACTGGTTTCAGCCACCAGATGTGATTGTCCTCCTTGCTGCGAGCGCGTTTCGCGACGAGTCTGTCGGACGCCGAAATTGACGCTGTCGACAATAGAACGGTCGACATTAAGATGCGCATCAGCTTGGGCAGCAAAAAGACCGCTATCGTTGCGCAACATCCAATTGCTCGCGTCCTGCAGGCGATAGACGTTCGGATCACTGAAATCCATTCCGTTCAGGGAGAGGCTCGGCAGGCTGCCGCGCAAGTCGAAATCAAACCGGCTGCCCGCGAAGGATTGCGTCGTGCCGATTCGCAGACCTCCATAGAACTGTTGCTGGCGTGAGTTCGTGCCGGACAGATCGAAGCTGATCGTCGATGCATCGTCAAAGGTCCATTTCCCCGAAAGAGCCATCTGATCGACCTGGCTTTTCTGATCAAAATAATTGTCGGGCACGGTGACTATGACGTCGGAATAGGCACCGGAGGCCAGGACGTCCGTCGCACCCGCGAACGTAAATATTGCACCGGGCGCGGCGCTCATAGGGCCATCGTTGGCATAGATGACCGCGGCATCTTGATGCGAAGTGAGGTTGAAACGGTTGAACTCAAACTTGAGCGCCCGGCCTGAATTGCCTCGCCACTGGCCGACGAGCCCGAAGGCCCGGCGTTCGCGATTGACGATGCTGATGGAGTTGCCGCCGCCGTGTGGGGCGATCACTTCGTCCCCGGCGTCGGCGTCGGGAGCCGGGGGCGACGTGCCGGGAAAAACGCCATTGTGGTCCCGGTCGACGAGATTATAACGTGAATCGAACGGTTCTACCCCGACGGTGTCAAGGCGGGCGGTCGAACCGATCCGGGCTATGTTTATCAATACGCCCCATTCCCCCGTCCGGGTTTTTGCGCGTGTACTCCACAGGCCCGACAGCTGAGCGCGTTCCTCGCTGGCCGTATCGTAATATGTCTCCTTGATATTCAGATTGGACAAAGGACCCTCGAAATCGAAAGGCTCGCGGGTCCTGAGGCTAACAATCCCGGCGAGGCCGCCTTCCACCAGGTCGGCGCTAGGCGTCTTGATGATCTCCACGCCGGCGAAAATATCTGAAGCAAACGAACCGAGACTAAGGTCGCGCTGCGTATCTGAGAAAATTTCGCGGCCATTTAGCAACATTTCGGCCTGGGTTAGCCCGCGAATGGCGATACCATCACCTTCGCCCATATCGCGGGTAATCTGGACGCCCGGGACGCGCTGCATCGCCTCGGCGAGGTTGCTGTCGGGCAGTTTACCGATATCCTCTGCGATGATGGAGTCACTGACCTCCATCGCTGCCCGTTTGTTCGTCACGGCGGAGCGGAGGGAAGCCCTGATACCGGTGACGAGAACCGTCGCCTCTGGGGGTATGGCAGGCAAAGGTACCGGGAGGGCAGCCGCTTCGACTTTCGCGCTGGTGGACGTAGGCAGGATTGCTCGGACGCCACCATTGAGAACCAATTGCTTTGTGTCCGTACCTACCAACAATTGATTGAGGGCTTGTCCTTCGCTGTAGGCACCCACCAGTGTATGGCTTTTCTTGCCGGCAAGCTTGCTGGCATCAAAGGCGAGCTGTTCACCAGAAACCCTCGCATACGCCTCAAGCGCGGACACCAAGTCCTGTGAAGGGATGCTATAGCTTCTGATTTGCGGCTCGGCATAAGCAGCGGACTGAAAGGCCAGCATCGCCGCAAAAATCGCACCATATTTCCGGACGAGGCCCAACAGACGGCCTCTGTTCATTCTCGCCCCACGGGACATGCGTTTTCCCTATCGGCAAAAATGCGAACCCTAGCGCTCCCGATCCATCGAATGCGGCGCGCCGCGCAGGTTCACATATTGAGCCCTTTTATTATTCTTAGCTGCTTTGTTCGCGACGTACAATGTAACAAGCCGCCTGCGAAACAAACATGACTTCTAGGGTTTGGCCGCCTCAATAACATATCCGTCACGGTCGCGACGATAGCGCAATCCGTTCAACGCACTGACGCCTTCAAGAAAAGCCTGTGTATCCCCGCTTTTATAGATGCCGCTCACCTTTATAGTTCCGTCTACCCCAGGCGACAGTTGTATTTTCTCGGCACTATACCGATTGACGCGAACCGCAGCAATTTTCAGAGGCTCGTCCTTAAAAACCAGTCGCCCTTGCTCCCATGCGAATTGATCCTCGCCCGGCAAATCGATCGGGGTCGCGGCGAAGTTCGGGCCGTCGAAGACAAGTCCCTGTCCCGCCGAAAGAACGTAGTCGGCACGGCCACCACGCGCGGGAGCATTCCCAGGCTGAAATATTGCCAAGTGTCCTTCGAAAAGGCTAATACGGACCTGCCCGTCGATCTTTTCTACCACGAACTGGGTACCGGTGGCGACGACAGTTCGGCCATCGACATCAACACTGAAAGGCCGTCTAGGGTCTTTTGAAACTATGAATTTGGCTCTGCCTTTGCGAAGCCAAAGGCGCCGCTCCGACAGGCTATATTTAACCTTAACGAGCGTGTCGGCGTCTAAGGAAAGTACTGAGCCGTCTGAAAGGGGAATAGCACCCTGCGGTGTGGTCGTCGTCTGAAATTGCGCAGGTCGCTGAGACAGCAGCAGACCAGCGCCAGTTAAAACCCCAACCACGGCAGCAGCGGATTTGATAATCATACGCCGGTCGAAGCCACGCGAAACCGCCACGCCTGGACTTGACTGACGCATATCCGCCAAGGGCGACTGCCTCAGTTGGGTAATATCTACGCTTTCGGGAAGATCGCTGATTTCAAGTGCCCGCCAGATGGCCAGAGTTTTGCCAAAGATGGTCATGTTGGTCGGATCAGCGTTTATCCACCGCGTGAAACGCTCGGCTTCCTCGGGTGAAAGCGGGCCCGACGCCAAAATCGTGCACCATAGAGCAGCAATCTCGTTCGGGCTCAGATGGTCTTCTGACGGGCTCATGTACGCTTTCCTTCGCCTTCCAGACGATTCACTAAGTGGGTCAACGCTTTCGCCACGTGTTTTTGCACCGCGCGCGTTGACATATTGTAGGTGAAGGCCAACTCGGCCAGGCTTACACCCTCGAGACGAAACAAAACGAAAATCTTCCACGTCTTTTCGGGCAATTCATGCAGGTATTGAGAGACTTCATCAAGGCGCTCCCTCCCTAGCACGAACCGGGCTGGATCGAGCGTTTCGAAGGTCTGATCTTCGAATGTTGTGAGGTTCGAAATTGCCGTATTGCGGGTTCGCGTGCGTCTTCCCTGATCCTTGAGAAGGTTTGCGGCAATCTGGAAAACGAAAGCGTCGGTATTATCGAAAGATTGGTGCCTGGTGTTGGCCAATCGAACAAAAACGTCCTGCGTCATGTCTTCTGCATCCGCATAGCCGACGGAACGGCGCAGGAAAAATGCGATCAGGGCCGGGCGGTACCGGCGATTTAGGCTTTCAAGCTTTGTGTCTTCTTGAGGGGACACTGAGGCGCTACCAAAATTTCAAATAGATAGACATCTATGTAAGACGCAGGCCACTAATAAACGCGAACCGTAGGCTGCAAATAATGCGTTGAAATGGCGAGGTTTGCAACGGAGGTCCGAGGGTTGCAAGCGGTGTCCGTCTACGTAAAACGCATTGAGCCGGCCAGCAAATTTTACCGTAAAATATTGGAACAAATCAACGTTGACCCGCGCATCTTAATAAGAATTTTGATTGGTGATGGCCAAAGCGAAGCGACATATCCGAACGCAGCAATTACAGTACTAAGGTTGTTAGTTGTTTTTTTCGCCTATCCGCAAGTCCCCTTGCATGTCTCGACAATTCTTTGGCTAAAAATCACCGTCGAGACGAACGACCACTCTGCCAAACCGACCTATTACAGACACCGGACATATCTTTGTAATTTATAATCGAGGCTTACCACTTCAGGGGCTAAGGTTCGTAAGTCCGTGCGCAGCGCGTCTTACTCAACGTGTTATCTATAACTTTCAAGGCGGCCCGCCGCTATCTGGGGCTGGGTCATTGCATGTCTCTATCATGTCCCGATGTCAAGGTCGGCACCGCTGCCCGCGTCAGCTGTGGCAGGATTGCTCGCCCATGGGATCGATTGGGTCTGACGCATGAACTGTTGGCCACCTGGCCGATTGCGCAAATTGAACAAATCTCGAACGACATCCGTAAACTACATCCCCTCGGGCATGGATGCGACAAACCGGGAGCGTTAACCCGTGGTAACGCCGATCTCTTCATTCATCTTCTCCACCAAATAAAGGCACTAGCCCATGCCGTAGCATGGTCATGTCGGCAGCCGATAAAGTTTGATCTACGCCGACGCGTTGAACTCTATCGGTCGACACCGTGATGGACAGTTCTGTTCCTCTTTTAAAGCTAACTCCCGTCGCCATTGCGCGGGCAGAGCGCCACCTGCTCTCAAAAACGGATCATCTTTTTGAAATGTTGGGCCAGGCAATAGTATCTGGGGAATACAAATTTGGCTTCCTTTCAAGCGAACTGGCCGTGGAAAAATGTTACAATGTAAGCCGAAGCGTGGCCCGCGAAGCGGTGAGAATGTTACGCGCTAAAGGAATTGTCTCGTCCTCCACAAAACAGGGCATTAGCCTTAACCCCATGGAAAAATGGAACCTTGTCGATCCAGACATTTTACGCTGGATCGCAAACGGGCCGTTTTCCGCCGATACCTTTGAAGAAATAACTCAGCTTCGCTTAGCCGTAGAACCTAGATCCGCGCATTTAGCCGCGATCAAAAGTGATCCATACGTATGCCAAACTCTAAGACAGCATTACGACGGAATGCAAAAGGCAAAATGCGATCCAGATAAATATATCGAGGCGCAAATAGCATTCCATGTTTGCATTATCGACGCGGCAAACAACCGCTTTATGCGGCCTTTTCAAGATCTGATTACAACGGCGTTTTTCTTGTTAGAACGGTCGCATTATCTAAAGCCCGGAGCCTCGTTTTTGACCGACTATTGCGAAATAGTGGATTCAATTGAAAAATCTAGGCCCCAAATAGCCGAATATGCAATGAACTATATAATCGGCGCATATTTGCAGTGAGCCATTCAGCAAGATAGGCTGTGACTCGGTTAAACTCAGTGACGTCCATATAAACTAAACTCATTCTTCGCAACGAGTTGCGACGGCGTAAACCAAACTGCAAATGAAAATCAGGGAAATAGGCATGAACCGGCGTGAGCTTTTAATCGGCGTGGGCGCAGCGGCTTTTATGGCCGGTTCGGCGAAGGCGATCAGCCTTCCAGTCAGGGAAACGCCACCAACCGGGTTGCGCCGCACCGTTCTGCTCAACAAGGGCTGGCGCTTCTTCGAAGGTGACGTGCCGTTCCCGTTGCCGAACACCCATGACGCCACCTACAATTCGACCAAGGCCGGCGCGGCCGGCGGCGCCGCGTCGCCGAAGTTCGACGACAAGGCCTGGGGTGAAATCACCATTCCGCATGATTTCGCTTCATCGCAACCGATCGTGCCCGAGGCCAATCTCGATCAAGGCTACCGCAAGCGCGGCATCGCCTGGTACCGCAAGAGCCTGCGCCTGGAAGAAAGCGATCACGGCAAGCATATCGAAATCCAGCTCGACGGCGTCGCCAGCCACGCCACGGTCTGGTTCAACGGCACCGAAGTCCGCCATTCGTTCAGCGGCTATACCTCGTCCTATATCGATGTGACGCCATTGGCCAACTACGGCGACAAGCTGAATTGCCTGTCCATCCGCTGCGACGCCCAGGCGATCGAGGGCTGGTGGTACGAAGGTGCAGGCATGTACCGCGACGCATGGCTGGTGGTGCGCGATCCGGTCCACCTGATCACCGACGGCATCTACGCGTTCCCGGTCAAGAAAGACGGCAAGTGGACGATCCCGGTTGAAGCGACCCTCTTCTCCAGCGCCGCTGATGATGCCAACGACGTCGAGGTGGTGGCCGAACTTCGAACCACCGGCGGAGAAGTATTGAAGACGGCTTCGACAAAGATCGCTGTCGCCGCCCTTGAACGTGGCGTCGCCAATCTGACTCTCGACTACGACACGCCCAAACTATGGTCGGTGGCAGAGCCGAACCTCTACCAGGTGGTGGTGAAGGTGCTGCGGGGCGGCAACGTGATTGATGCGGACTATGTCGAGACCGGCTTCCGCACGACGCGCTTCGATGCCGACAAGGGCTTCTTCTTGAATGATCAGCCGCTTAAGATCCAAGGCGTTTGTCTGCACCAGGACCATGCCGGTGTCGGAACGGCTATCCCTGAATCGATCCTGGCCTACCGGTTGCGCCGCCTGAAAAGCCTGGGCTGCAACGCCATTCGCTGTTCGCATAACGCCCCGACCAAGACGCTGCTGGCCCTGGCCGACCAGATGGGCTTCCTGATCATGGATGAGAACCGCCTGTTCAATCCGTCGCCGGATTACATGGCGCAGCTTTTGTGGATGGTCCGACGCGACCGCAATCACCCGAGCGTCTATCTGTGGTCGGTGTTCAACGAAGAACCGTTCCAGGGCACCGAGCAGGGCTACGAAATGGTCCGTCGCATGCGCCAGTATGTCCGCGACCTCGACACCAACCGACCGGTCACCGCGGCGATCAGCAACGGCATGTTCAATCCGAAGAACGTCACCCAGGCCGTCGACGTCGTCGGCTTCAACTACCAGCAGGACAAGTACGACGAATTCCATGCCAAGCATCCGGGCCTGCCGCTGATGTCGTCGGAAGACACGTCGGCATTCATGACGCGGGGCGAATACTTAAGCGACAAGACCAGGCACATCTCCGCCAGCTATGACGACGACGCGGCGCCGTGGGGCGAAACCCACCGCGCCGCCTGGAAGGCGATCGCCGAGCGCGATTTCATCGCCGGCGGTTTCGTGTGGACCGGCTTCGACTATCACGGCGAGCCGACGCCGTTCAAATACCCGTCGAACAGCTCGGTGTTCGGCATCCTCGACCTGTGCGGCTTCGACAAGGCGGCGGCGCACATCCATCGCGCCCAATGGATTAAGGACAAGCCGGTGCTGGGGCTGGTGCCGCACTGGAATTGGCCGAAAAGCGAAAATGGACAGGAAGGCAAGCCGGTGCGCGTCATGGCCTGCACCAATGCCGACGAGGTCGAGCTGTTCCTGAACGGCAAGTCACAGGGCCGCCAGAAGGCCGACAAATACCAGATGAACTTCTGGACGGTGACTTACGCGCCCGGCCGGATCGAGGCGCGCGCCTACAAGGCCGGCAAGGTCGTGCTGAAAACGGCCAACGAAACGACCGGGGACGCGGTCGCCCTGCGCCTCAGCAGCGATCGGTCCGGTTTGATGCCAGACGGCCGTGATGCCGCCGCCATCATGGTCGAAGCCGTCGACGCCAAGGGCCGGACCGTACCTTTGGCCGCCAACATGATCACCTACGAGATCAGCGGCGGGGCGATCATCGGCCTCGGCAATGGCGATTCCAACTCGCTCGAGCCGGAAAAGGGCGACAAGCGCTCGCTGTTCAACGGGCTGGGCCAGGTGATCGTGCAATCGCTCGACGGTCAGAAGGGCACGTTGCAACTGCGCGCCACATCGCCGGGCCTGAAGACGGCAACCCTGGCGATCACGGTGTCATAGGATCAGGCGGAAACACCGTACCCGCCGGTCTGGTCCAGCAACTGGATCGACGAAGCCGTACCGAGGTCGGGCGATTGCCAGGCGCTCAGAGCCCAGACGATCTTTTTCGCCCGGGTGACCTCGAAGACCTGGACCGTGCCGGGCCATTGGGCCGTATCCTTGACGTCGCCGGCGCACCAGTTGCAGATGACGGTGTTGCCGTTGGCGAGGCGCTTGACGCCCTGGAACTGATAGCATTTGTAGTCCGCCACATCGCTCTGGTCGAAGCGCCAGACGACTTCGCCGGCCGGCGTGACTTCGATCACCTGGGTGTGGACGTCCTCGGTATAGCAGCTGATCAGGGTGTTGCCGTTGTCGAGGCGTTGAAGCCCCCACGGCCGCAGGATCGGATAGGTCCAGATGGCTTTGCCGTCGCCGTCGTATTCGACCACCTTCTTGTCATCGAGATGCCCGGCAACGAAAGTGCCGGTCGGCGTCATCCGGACGCGGCGGAACTGGATGTGCGGCTTTTGCGGGTTCGGCACCGGTGGGTGCAGTTCCTTTTCGATGGCGCCCGTCGCCGTGTTGATGATCAGGAATCGTGCCGGGTCACCGTTTTCCACGACCAGGACGCGGCCGTCACCGACCGGCTGGAGCGTGTGAATCTCGGCATTGGGCCGGGCGTCGATTTTCCAGACGATCTGGTGGTCGGGCGTCACTTCGGCGGCGCCGGTCTTGTAGGCGAACAACACATTGCCGTTCTTGAGCAGTGTGGCGTCGCCGAGTTCGTTGCCGGTACCGTCCGGATTGGTCATCGGCACCGAATGGCTCCAGGCGACCTTGCCGCTACGGATCAGAAAGAGCGTCTGTTCGGTCTTGCGGTGATCCCATTCGCCGCTGAGCAGGAAGGGATGGCGGTCGAGGCCCTGCGACGGTCCGGCCTCAGCCCCCGGCGCGGCCAGCCAGGCAGCGGCCATTCCGCCCACAGTCAGCCCGGCAAAATCTCGCCGTGACAGGACATTTCGCATTTCCGCCTCCCGACTAGTGTACCTTGATTAGCGCCACCCCGTGCGGAGCGACCGTGGCCTTGAAGCCGTCCTTGAAGCGGCCCAGCTCCTTTTGACGCCACAGGTCGCGGACCTTATGCGCGCCAGTCAGGCCGAGGTCGCTCCATTTGACCTCGATTTCGGCCGGCGCGGTACCGCGATTGAACAGGCCGACGGCATGTGTACCGTCCTCGAGCGATTTGGCATAGATGTCGCCCGGACCATCGTGTTTGACCGGCGTCGCCTGATGGACCAGCGCGTCCTGGTCGACGGCGATGACTTCGTCATTGCTGAGCAGGCTGAGCGTGAACGGGTCGAGTTGCGTCAGGTCGTTGCCGAGCAGCATCGGCGATGACAACAGCGCCCACAACGAGACGTGGCTGTATTGCTCATCGGGGGTCAGCTTGGTGTAGTGCTGGTGGTCCTTGCCCCAGCCGACCACGCCGACCACCATCATGTCGGCGTCGTTGAAGTGGCCGGGCCGGGCGAACGGCGCCCATTCGGCCTGATTGAAACCGATATCGTCGGCGACGCGCTTCCAGCTGTCGTTGATGTCGGTCGTCGTGCGCCAGGCATTGGCGACGGTCGAAACGTGGCCGATATCGGCGAACATGTTGCGTTCGTGGTTGTTGGACAGGCTGTAGACGATATCGCGCGGCTGGGCGCGCAAGGCGTCGTACATTTCCTTGGCGTTGTCGTAGTCGACGGGGCCCCAGTCATATTTCAGGTAGTCGATGCCCCACTGGGCATATTGATGGGCGTCGGCTGTCGTGAAGTGGTAGTGGCCGACTTCGAAGGGAAACTGGTGCTTGTTATGCACCGCGCCGGCCGGCCAGTCCTGACGCGCGCCTTGCGGATTTTCGGCGCTGCCGCCCAGGCGGTTGGCGTAGGTCTGCACCCAGGGCGAGGAGTAGATTCCGACCTTCAGCCCCATGGCGTGGCTCTGGTCGATCATGAGTTGGAAGTTCGGAAACCGCTGCAAGTCGGGCTGTAGCGCATCGAGTGGGCCACCCCGCAAACCTTGCCAGCCGTCATCGAGATTTACATAGCTGTAGCCGTGTTCGATCAACCCTGAATCGACCAACCCATGGGCAGCAGCCAAGGCCAGAGGCTGGTCGATCCGCGTTCCCCACACATTGTACGAATTCCAGCCCATGGGCGGAGTGAGGTGGTCCCTGAAACTCGGACATGGTGCTAAGCTTGTGTCGTTCTCTGAGAAGGACGAGACAGATGACAGGCAAACGCACGAAAGTACTCGGGTGATTTCAAAGCG
This sequence comes from uncultured Caulobacteraceae bacterium, assembly GCA_964445605.1. GTDB lineage: Bacteria > Pseudomonadota > Alphaproteobacteria > Caulobacterales > Caulobacteraceae > Asticcacaulis. The sequence continues at coordinate 13,102 of CAYULN010000050.1, forward strand.
AAGGTGGCGCTGGAAGCGATCAAGGGCGAAATGACCCTGGCGCAACTGGCGGCCAAGCACGGCGTCCACCAGACGCTGATCGATAGCTGGAAGCGGCAGGCCATCGAGAACATGGCGTCGGCATTTTCGGGTAAGGCCGATCAGGTTCAGGCTGATCGAGAGTCCGAGGTCGAGAAACTCCACGCCAAGATCGGCCAGTTGTTGGTGGAGCGGCATTTTTTGCGCAAAGCCTCCGGTCGTTTGCTGCCGGGCGGAGGCGTGAAGTGATCGACCCGAGACATCCGACCTTGTCGGTGAAGCGCCAGTGCCAGTTGGTCTCAATCAGCCGGTCCTGTTTCTACGGTGGCCGGCAGGGCGAAAGCCCGCTGAACCTTGCCCTGATGCGGCCGATCGACGAGCAGTTCATGGAGACTCCGTTTTACGGTAGTCGCCAGATGGCGCGTCACCTCAAACGGCAAGGCTACGAGGTCGGCCGCAAGCGCGTGCGGCGCCTGATGGCCAGGATGGGTTTGCAGGCGGTCTACTAGAAGCCCAGAACGACGATCCGACATCCGGAGCATCGCACTTATCCCTATCTGCTGCGCGGCCTGGTCATTGATCAACCCAACTAGGTCTGGTGCGCCGACATCACCTATATCCCCATGCGCCGCGGCTTTCTGTACCTCGTCGTCATGATGGACTGGTTCTGCCGCAAGGTCCTGGCCTGGCGGCTCAGCAACACGATGGATGTCGAGTTTTGCATCGAAGCCCTGGAGGAGGCGATGAAAAAGCACGGCCGGCCGGAGATCTCTATAAGAGAATGGCCAAGCTCGACACTAAAAGCGTGAACGCTTTCGTCGTTCGCAGCAAATCCGCGTATCTTCTTTACATTGGATGGTCTGGATGGGTGGGTCAGTGATCTCTTGAGCACCGTCATTAAAGGAACCTGTGACGGCTGCGGCACAGCATTAAAAATTACCAAACACAACGCCGCACTTATTACTTTGCGCGACAGGTGCCGTTGTACAGGCTGCGGTAGCGTTAGTGGTCTACCTTATTCGTGGATGTTTTGATGGTTTGACTGAATTTCGCGCTATGTCCGGAAAGAGCTAACTAACCAAATCGGTGAATGTCCGGAATTGGGCGTTTGCCTGCTTCAGCGAATGTCCGCAATGGGCCATTGGCAGTCCGGCTCAGCGTAAGACCTTACCGACCGTCCAACGAGAACCTGGCCCCGGCACCTCCGGAATTGCCTCATCTTCATGCTTCCAAGGCCGGCACTCAAATTGGCCCGTGGGCGTCTCAATGATCAGCCTGGCCATACCGAAGCTGGCAACCTTTGCAATGATCAGCGACTTGGCGGGGTTGCTCAACGTCAAGGTGTCACCTGAAAATAACTGACTGCCTAAAACGAAAAGGGATGCGCCGACTTCCATCTCCGGCCGGCTCAAATAAGCATTTTGTTGCATGGCTATAGACTACCACGCCAACTTCGGCTCAAGCGAGGGAAAAGCTTGCACTTTTGTGAGCGGTCCACATAGAATCGCCGCCTCATGAGCGTTGCATTCACCAAAGACGAAGATCACGAAGCCGCCGCAGCCAATCTGCCGGACCGCCCCATCTCTCCTCACCCCAACCTGGTCACGCCCAAAGGCTTGGCGCAGTTGGAGGCAGCCTATGCCGAAGCTAAGGCTGCCTACAGCGCGGCCCAACTTGCCGGTGATGTCAGCGAAGATCGCACGGCCATGGCACGCGCGACACGGGATCTGCGATATTTCGGGGCACGGCTCGGGTCGGCTCAGCGCATTGAGCCAGTTGTCGATCCTGAGCGGGTCGTCTTCGGCTGTACCGTGACCATCGAACGGGAAGACGGACGATCTCAGACCTTCCAAATTGTCGGAGAGGATGAAGCTGATCCCGCTGCTGGCAGCGTGTCTTATGTTTCACCGCTGGCGCGTGCCTTGACAGGCAAGGAAGTCGGAGACGAGGTTCAGGTAGCCGGCGGAACAGTCGAGATCATTGCCATTCAGTGCAGCGAGCCTTAACGGGGTCGCCACTTGAACCCTGGATGCCGGCGAAGGCTGTTTGCCAGCGAGACCAACGCAAAGCCGGCAACAACAAACTGCGACAGTCCCGTCAGGCGCGGCGCAATCCGCTTGGCGATAGGGCTGGTAACGATCGAGGCCGCGGCCAGGAGTTTGGGCGATGGCTTTTGCCTTGTCAGAAGCTGGGCGAAAGGCATCAGGTCAAGGACCTGCGCGGATTTGGATACGATAGACTTTTTCATTGTTTCCTACCTTAACAGTTCGTCCAGACCGGCTTCAATCGACCTTTTCAATTCCGGAAAGCCTAATGGCGCCATGATGGTCGCCTCGGCCAGATTATGCAGGACTTCGCAATAGGGCGCCTTCCCTCTTCCCACGGCGACCAGGTTGGCCCGGACGTAAAAGCCCACCGTCGCGATTTCATCATTGGTGGCTGCCGGCATGCGAAGAGCAATAAGTTCGCAAAGATCGAGCGCCACTTCTTCACCGTCGAGACTGCCCAGGATAAATTCAAGCAGGCATTTGGCGATATTGGTCCGGGTCTGGGCCGCGCTGGTTTCTACGATCATTATGCTCTCCGATCAGACCAAAGCGTAACCCAACCGGCATAAGCCCGGCGGCGGCATTGCAGGCCCGCCGGGTAATAATTTGATTAGTCCGTCAACAGACGCTTTTCGCCTCCCCTCTTGACAGCTTACGTATTTTCGGAACAAAAAGAGAACATATTTCCATAGTCCCAGAGACGAGATGCTTCAGAAGGAAACATACCCTTGTCCGCCG
>CAYULN010000051.1:0-4340 GCA_964445605.1 uncultured Caulobacteraceae bacterium
ATCATCCGCCAGCGGTAGCGGATGGTCCGTCGCGACGGCGTACACGACCCCCAGCGCGCCCGGGCATCGAATAACGACACCTTGACCCCCGACACGCCCAGATGCGCGCTGAACCGGTCGGTTTCGGCCTGAAAAGCCGACATGGCCTGCTGGCGCAGATAACGCTCGATGCGGCGGCTAAAGGTCGCGCCATCGCCGCTGCTGATCAGGTGCCACGACCCGTCCGCCTGCTGCTCCGGCCGGGCAGACAGAACGCCGGCCCGCGCCGCCAGGGTGACCGGATGGCCGCGAATGGTCAGGGCCATGCCCGGCGCGAACGGCTGCGGCGCCACCTGGTCGCCGCGCTTGGCGATGATCCAGTCGTGACGGCTGCGGGCAAAGTCGACGGCGTCGGCCAGTTTGCGGATGTGCGAAGTGGTGACGATGGCGTCGCCGGTCCGGTTGTCGATGCGCAGGGAAGTGCGGCGGGCGCGCGGATTGACCTTCAGCCGCAGCTTGTACTCGCCGCAGTCGATCTCCTGGCCCGGAAGATAGGGCGCAGCCGGTTCCTGCCAGAGGACCCGCGCGAACCCCTTCAATCCCAGTTGTTTCATGCCAATACGTCGTTGGCGGCGATGAAGTCGCGGATGCGCGGATAGATCTCGTCGCGGAAACGGCGGCCGTTGAAGACGCCGTAGTGGCCGGCGCCCTTCTGGACGTAGAGTTCCTTCATCTTGTCCGGAATATTCGGGCACATGGCGTGGGCGGCCTGGGTCTGGCCGACGCCGGAGATGTCGTCCTTTTCGCCCTCGACCGTCATCAGGGCGACGTCGGTGATGACGCGCGGATCGACGGTCCGGCCCTCGTGGACCAGCTCGCCCTTCGGCAGGGCGAACTTCTGGAAGACCAGGTCGATGGTCTGGAGATAGAACTCCTCGGTCAGGTCGAGGACCGACAGGTATTCGTCGTAGAATTCCAGGTGCTTGTTGGCGCCGTCGCCATCATTTTCGACCAGCGAATTGAAGTAGTCCCAGTGGGCGTCGGTGTGGCGCTCCTCGTTCATGCTCATGAACGAATAGAGCTGCACGAACCCCGGATAGACGCGGCGGCCGACGCCGGGATAGGGCGGCGGCACGGTGTGGATCATGTTCGAACGGAACCAGGTGAACGGCTTTTCCTGAGCCAGGTTGTTGGTCACGGTCGGATTGAAGCGGGCGTCGATCGGCGAACCCATGAAGGTCATCGAGGCCGGACGGTTGCCGTCCTTGTCCTCGCTCATCAGGCAGGCGGCGGCCAGGACCGGCGGTCCCGGCTGGCAGACGGCGACGACATGGACGCGCGCGCCGATGACATGCAGCATGTCGCGGATGTGGTTGACGAAGGAATGGAAGTCGAAGCGGCCTTCGAGCACCGGCACCTGGCGGGCATTGACCCAGTCGGTGATATAGACGTCGTGGTCGAGCAGGAATTCCTGCACCGTGCCGCGCAGCAGGGTCGCATAGTGGCCGGACAACGGCGCGACGATCAGCACGGCCGGCGCCGAGGTCTTCTTGCCGGCGCGGCGCAGGTCGGAATTGTCACGCTGGAAGCGCAGCAGCTTGCACCACGGGCTCTGCCAGTCCTCGATGACCTGGACGCGCACCGGCTGGCCGTTGATATCGACGTGGTCGATGCCCCATTCCGGCTTGCCGTAACGCTTGGTGACGTTGGAGAACAGTTCGGCGGAAGCGTAAAGGGTGCGGCCAAGCGCCGTGTCCGAGGCCGGATTGAGCTTGGAGCCCCAGAAATCCCGGGTCAACTGCGCAATCGCGCGAAACGGCGCGGCGCTATAATAGGCATATTCGTGCAGCGAATAGAGCATTCAGGCGACCCAAGCGGTTACTGTTACGTTCAGCTAACACTAACACGACGAAGCTGCCAATTGGTTACGAACCCGTCCACCATATTGTGATGCAAGGGTGAGAATTGTGCAATGCACAAAAATTTGAAATTTTGGAGAGGGGTGAAGTAAGCAAGAAACCCCTCGCCTCAATACGGCTGGGCCATGATGTCCTTGACCATGGCGGCGCTTTTGTCGGCCGGCAGGTCCTCGGTCAGGACCGACGCGTACTGGCCCTTCGGGTTCATCAGGAAAATATAGGCCGAGTGGCTGAAGGTATAGCTGCCGGCCTTGCCGTCCTGGCGTTCGGCCTGCACGCCGTAGGCCTTTTCGGCGGCGTCGACCTGGGCTTGGGTGCCCGTCAGGCCGATCACGCCCTGCGGAAAGCCACCGCTTTCCAGATAGGCCTTCAGTGCGTCCGGCGTATCGCGGGCCGGATCGACGGTGATGAAGACGACCTGCAGGTCCTTGCCCTTGTCGCCCATGGCCTTCTTGGTCTGGGCCAGGGATTGCAGGGTCAACGGGCAGATATCGGGGCAATAGGTATAGCCGAAGAACACGGCCGTCCATTTGCCGTTCAGCAGCGATTGATCGACCGGGTGCCCGTATTGATCGACCAAGGTGAACGGCCCGCCGATCCTGGCGCCGGGATTGTTGGGATCGGCCTGCGAGGTCACGGTGCGCGGCCGGGTCAGGGCCTGGTACCAGCTGACGCCCGCCACGCCGGCCAGCAGCACGAAGGCGACGGCGATGATCCAGGTGCGAATTTTTGCCATCTCTTCCGACTCAAGCTTGGCTGGTATAGGGGGGAGGACACGGACGAAACGCAAGGCCCATCCATGGCGCGGACCCTAGACCGGCTCAATGCCTTTTTCAACGGCGACAATGCCGCACCCCCCGATACGCCGCTGAGCGGCGAGGGCGAGCGCGACCGGTTGCGGCTGCGGACCCTGGTGCGGCTGCGTTGGCTCGCCATTCTGGGCCAGAGCCTGATGGTGTTGCTGATCGCCTTCGGGTTCGGTTTCCATATCCGGGTATGGCTGTGCGTGGCGGTGATCCTGGCCAGCGTGTGGCTGAACGTGGTGCTGGCCCTGGCGCATCGGACGCGGGCGCAGCTGCACAGCTGGGAAGCGGCCCTGCAGCTGTCGTTCGACGCCTTGCAGTTGACGGCCTTGCTCGGGGTGACGGGCGGGTTGAACAACCCGTTCTGCCTGATGCTGGTGGCGCCGGCGACGGTGGCGGCGGCCAACCTGCCGACGCGGCACGGCATCGCCGTGGTCGGGGTCTGCCTGGCGGCGTCGATCGCGCTGGCCTTCTGGTCGCTGGAATTGCCGTGGCTGCCGGGGCAAGCCTTTGTCCTGCCTGAGATTTACCGGTTCGGATTCCTGAGCGCCATCCTGGTCGGCATCGTCTTCACCGCCGGTTATGCCTGGCAGGCGGCACTGGAATCGGCGCGCATGGAGCAGGCTCTGGCGGCGACGCAGCAGGTGCTGGAAAAGGAAACCCGGCTGAGCGCGCTGGGCGGCTTGGCGGCGGCGGCGGCGCACGAGCTGGGCACGCCGCTCGGCACCATCCAGGTGGTGGCCAAGGAGATGCTGCACGGCCTGAAGCCGGGCGATCCGCTGTATGAAGACGCCGAATTGCTGGTGTCGCAGAGCCAGCGTTGTCGCGACATTCTCAAATCGCTGTCGGCGCGGCCGGAACGGCGCGATTCCGTCTTTGACCAGATGCCGCTGATGGCCTTTCTCGAAGCCGCCGCCGAGCCGTATCGCTCCAGCCGCAAGGCCATCGACATCGCTATCGACGCTGAGAACAGCGGGGAGTTGCGCATTCGCCGCCGGCCGGAATGGCTGCATGCCCTGTCGGCGTTTATCGAGAACGCCACCGACTTCGCCCGCACCACCGTCTTCGTCAAGGTTGAGGTCAGAACAGCCTATGTCAGCCTGACGGTGGAGGACGACGGCCCCGGATTCGCGCCGGACATATTGTCGCGGTTGGGCGAGCCCTATATCTCGTCGCGCGTCTATGGCGCCGATGAAGACCTGCCGGCCGGAAAGGCTGCCGGGCAAAGCCATTCCGGCATGGGGCTGGGCTTTTTCATCGCCAAGACGCTGTGTGAGCATACCGGCGCGACGGTCAGTTTCGGCAATCGCGAGGTGGCAGGCGCCTATGTGAAGGTCTTGTGGCGGCGGGACCGAGGGGATATTTTAGCGGCGGACGACGCGGCCTGACGCTGCGTGGAGGTGACCATGGCCGATGATCCCCATATCGATGAAGCCCCTGATAATGTCTCTGGGGATTCGCTGAAAAGCGCCATCGCCGCCAAGATGGCCGGCCTGACCGACAAGTCGCTGCTGGTCATGGACGACGACGCGCCGTTCCGCAGCCGTCTGGCGCGGGCCCTGGAAGCGCGCGGTTTTGCCGTCGTAGCGGCCGATGGCGTGCAGCAGGCGCTCGATCTCATCGACAAGACGCCGCCGGC
>CAYULN010000052.1:0-25561 GCA_964445605.1 uncultured Caulobacteraceae bacterium
GAAGCCGCCCAGGCCGAAGGTGACCGAGGTGTCGTCGCCGCTCTTGATGTTGACCGTGCCAGACACATTGATACCACCGGCCCCGCCGCCGCCGCCAAGCGACTGGGCCAGGATGCCACGCGTGCCGTCGCCGGTGGCGGCGACATCGGCGTCAATGCCCACCGTCACAGCCTTGGCCAAACCGCCGTCGCCGCCAAAGCCGCCCATGCCGAAAGCCAGGGCGCTGTTGCTCGAGATGCCGCCGGAGATGTTGATGCCGCCAACACCGCCACCGCCACCAAGCGACTGCGCCACCACCGCCGCCCGATTGTCACCCACCGCCAGCACCGAGACGCGGTCCGCCGACGGCGCGGCGATCGTCAGGTCGACCGTGCCGGCATCGCCACCGCCGCCAGCAAAGCCACCAATGCCGATCGAAGCGACCTTGCCGGAACCGCCCGACTTGGTCAGGGCGACACCTTGGGAGACATTGAGGCCGCCAGCCCCGCCACCGCCGCCGACGCTTTGCGCCACCACGGTACCGGTGAACAAGGCGCTGCCCGAATTGTTCGCTCCGAGGCCGGTCGACCAGACATTGCCGTGAATGGTCGCGTGCACGGCCTGGGCATAGCTGGCATTGCCGCCGAACCCGCCGAGGCCGATATTGATCGAGGCGTCGTCGCTCTTGGACGCCACCAACCCGCCGGAGATGTTGATGCCGCCGGCACCCCCGCCACCGCCGACGCTCTGGACCAGGATGGCCTGGGAGTCGGTGCCGGCCGTCGCGGTGTCGCCGAGGCGATCCAGCCAGGCTTCGCCGGCATAGCCGCCGTCGCCGCCAAAGCCGCCGACACCGATGGACGCCTGGCCCGAATTGCCTTTGGTCGAGACGCTGAGCTGGCCGGTGACGTTCAGCCCGCCGTTGCCGCCGCCACCGCCCAGGCTTTCGACGATGACGCCGCCGGAATGGGCGCCCTCGGTCAGATAATTGCCGGTGATGGTGGCCTGGACCTTGTCGGCATGGCCGCCGTCACCACCGAAGCCGCCGATACCGACACCCAGCGAGCCGTTGCTGCCGCTGGTCAGCGTCGCCGCCCCGGTGACGTTGAAACCGCCGTTGCCGCCGCCACCACCCAGGCTCTGCAGCATGGCGCCGTAGGCATCACTGCCAAAAGTCTGGACGTCGCCGGTCAGGAGGCCAGTGACCGTGCCGGCCGCCCCGCCGCCGCCGCCGAAGCCGCCGAGGCCGAAGCCGACTCCACCGCCCTGGCCGCCCGAGGCCTTGAAATCCCCGGTAATATTGAAGCCGCCGTTGCCGCCGCCACCGCCGACGCTTTGCAGCAAGGCGCCGTAGGACTTGTCGCCAAGGGTGGCGATATTGCCCAGAATGGTCGCGTCGACCAGCTTGGCATTGCTGCCGTTGCCGCCGAAGCCACCGACTCCGACGCCGACATTGCCGGCAGCGCCGCTGCTGGATGAGGTCAGTTCAACGCCGCCGGTGATGTTGAAGCCGCCATTGCCACCGCCACCGGCCAGGCTCTGGTAGGTCACGCCCGCCGAATTGTTGCCGACGGTGGAAACGTCGCCGGTGACGGTGCCGCGCACTTCGCCGCTGGCGCCGCCATTGCCGCCCATGCCGCCGACACCGACGAGCAGATTGCCGGAACCTTTAGTCGAAGCCGCCAGGCCGCCGGTGATGTTGAAACCACCGTTGCCGCCGCCCCCGCCGATGCTTTGAACCAGCACCCCGGCCGCATCGCTGCTGCCGGCGGTGATCACGTCGCCGGTGACATTGCCTTCGACATTGCGCGCCAGGCCGCCACTGCCACCGCTGCCGCCAATGCCAACGCCGACATTGCCGGAGCCAGTCTTGGCCAGCGAGACGCTGCCCGCCACCGAGAAGCCGCCATTGCCGCCGCCGCCGCCGACGCTTTGCGCCAGGACGGCGCGCGAGCCGGCGCCTTGGGTCATTACGGCGACCCGATTGCCCGAGGTCGGATCCAACTCGCCGATAACGTTGAGAGTCACATTGTCGGTAACCAGGGCTCCGGCGTCGCCGCCGTGGCCGCCGCTACCACCAATGGAAACGCCGACAGATCCGGCAACATTGCCGCCGGCGGCGATGTTACCGGCAATCGAGAAGCCGCCGTTGCCGCCTCCGCCGCCGATGCTCTGGGCGATGATGCCGTTGCTGTCCGTGCCCAGGGTTTCGGTCAGGCCAGTGACCGACAGGTTGACAGTGCCGGAGCTGCCGCCGCCAGCGCCCGAGCCGCCGATGCCGACGCTGACCGCCCCGCCACCTGTGCCGCCAACACCGATACCGCCAGCGATGCTGAAGCCGCCATTACCGCCGCCACCGCCCAAGCTCTGCGCCACGATGGCGTCGGATTGCTTGCCCTGGGTGACGACATTGCCGGCCACGGTCGCGCCGACGCGCTGGGCCGAGCCACCACTGCCGCCCGCGCCGCCAATGCCGACGCTGATGGCGCCGCCGCCGGTGCCACCGGCACCGATGCTACCAGCCACCGAGAAGCCGCCGTTGCCTCCGCCGCCACCGACGCTCTGAGCCAGGAAGCCGCCGGAAAAGTCGCCGACGGTAGAGATCGACGTCGCGGAAGCGTCGACGGTGTTGCCGTTACCGGCCACGCCGCCGGCGCCGCCAAGGCCGACCGAAATGGCACCGCCGCCGGTTCCGCCGGCACCGATGCCGCCGGCCACGGCGAAGCCGCCATTACCGCCGCCGCCGCCGAGGCTCTGGACGGTGACCCCTGTGGACTGCAGCCCTGATGTCGTTACCGCGCCGCTGACCCGGCCTTCGACGGTGCCGGCATTGCCTCCACTTCCGCCCCTCCCGCCGAGGGAGACCGAGATGGCGCCACCCGCCGTGCCACCCGCACCGATGCCGCCGGCGACGCTGAACCCGCCATTGCCGCCGCCGCCGCCGACGCTTTGCGCCAGGAAGCCGCCGGAATCGTCGCCCGTCGTGCTGATGGTTGTGGAGAAACCGTGGACCTCGCCACCCAAACCGCCACCGCCGCCCGAACCACCGACGCCGACGCTGATCGCGCCACCCGCGGTGCCGCCCGCGCCGATGCCGCCGGCCACGGCAAAACCGCCGTCGCCACCGCCACCACCAAGGCTCTGGACCGTGACACCTGTCGCGTTCTTGCCGCTGGTCAGGACGATGCCGTTGGCGTGACCTTCGGCATAACCGCCGGCGCTACCCGTTCCGGCGCTGCCGCCGACGCCCACGGAAATGGCGCCGCCGCCCGCACCGCCCGCGCCGATCGAGCCAGAGACATCGAAGCCGCCATTGCCGCCGCCACCACCAATGCTTTGGACCAGCAGACCATCGGCGTCATCGCCCGAGGTGGTAATCCGGCCCAGCGTCGTGCCCACGGCCCGGCCACCGGCGCCACCCTACGCGCCCTGGCCGCCGACACCGACGCACCGGCCCGCGCCGACACCCCAGCCGAGCCCGAGCGACCCGGAAATGTTGAACCCGCCATCACCGCCGCCACCGCCAACGCTCTGCACCAGGACGCCGGTCGAACGCGCCCCGACGGTGAAGACATCGCCGGCGATCGTTCCCTTGGCCTGGCCACCGGCGCCAGCCGTGCCGCCCGAACCGCCAACCCCGACACTGGCTGCGGCGCCGACCGCGGCGCCGGCGGCAATCGAGGCCGATATGTTGTAGCCGCCGGTACCGCCGCCGCCGCCGACCGACTGAATGATCGCACCGGCCGCGTCGTCGCCATAGGTGGTGATGCTGCCGTCGAAATCGACATCGACCTTGCCGGCATCGCCGCCTGAACCGCCTGAGCCGCCGACACCGGTTGCCATCGATATGGCGCCGCCGACGGCAGCCGCCACGGAAGCCGATATGCTGAAGCCGCCCTTGCCGCCGCCGCCGCCAACCGACTGGGCCATCAGGCCGGTCGAAAACTCGCCACTGTTGCGGACTTCGGTGGTTTGTACGCCATGGACGGTGACAAAGGCGCCGCCCAGGGTTCCGGTTTGGATCACCCCGCCGGTCCGTATGGTGACGTCGCCGCCCGCACCGCCGCCGCCGCCACTGCCGCCGACACTGGTGGACATGGAAACCGATGCGCCCACGCCGGCCGAAACGGCGGCCGCAATGGCGTAGCCACCGGCGCCACCACCGCCGCCGACAGATTGGACGTACATCCCTTCGGCGTTGTCGCCCTGGGTCTGGATAAACAGATCGTTGTGGACTTGGCTGTAGCAGGCGGAAGGCAAGAGTAGACATTGGGTCGACACATTGCCGACATTGACGACTCCGCCCTTACCGCCGTCGCCGCCGCGGCCGCCGATGGCGAGGCTCATCGCGCCGGCCAAGCCGACCGACAACTGCTTGGCCACTCCGCCAGCGCCGCCGCCGCCGCCGACCGACTGGGCAAAGATGCCGCGAGAACGGTCGCCTGCCGTCAGGATCACGCCGGTTTGGGTGCGATTGTCGAAGGTGATGTCGACAACCCCTCCGACGCCGCCGGCACCGCCCTTACCGCCAAGGGCGATCCCGCCGAAAGCGCTGACCGAGTCGCTCGACCCGCCGTTGCCGCCGCCGCCGCCGACCGACTGGGCGAAGACACCATGTGCATCATCTCCCGACGTCTTAATGATGCCGGTATTGTTGACGTTGACAACGCCGCCGTCGCCGCCGCTTTCGCCATCGCCGCCGACGCTCAGCAAGGGGCCACTGGACGAGCCGCCGTCACCGCCGCCACCGCCGACCGATTGCGCAAAAATGCCGATGGACTTGTTGCCGATGGTGGTGATGCTGCCCGAGTTGCCGACGGTGACCGTTCCGCCGAAACTGCCAGGACCGCCCTTGCCACCGACGGCCGCCAGACCGCTGCTGTCGCCGCCGGTGCCGCCACCGCCGCCGATCGACTCGGCGAAGATGCCGCGCGCCGAGGCGCCGAAGGTCTTGATGACACCGAAATTGGTGACGGTGACATCACCACCGTTGCCGCCAGCGCCGCCTGTATCGCCATATGAAACCAGTCCGCCGGACTCACCGCCGTTACCGCCCGAGCCGCCGATCGATTGCGCCAGGATGCCGTGGGCAAAAGCCCCGCCCGTGTCGATTTCCTTGTCATTTTCGACGATGACCGTGCTGCCGTTACCGCCACTGCTGCCGCCGCCACCATTGCCGACGAAGCCGTAACTATCGCCGCCATCGCCGGCCCGCCCCCCCAGGCTCTGCGCCTGGATGCCGATGGCATAATCGCCGCCGGTGGTGATCTTGCCGAAATTCTTGATGGTGACGGTGCCGGCCTGGGCGGCGCTGCCGCCGAACCCGCCGCCGGAAAAGATATAGCCGCTGCCGCCCTCGCCGCCCTGGCCTGCGCTGCTCTTGGCGTAGATCCCGTGCGACGAAATACCGGTCGTGGTGATGTCGACGTCATTTTCCAGCCAGATGTTGCCGCCGACACCCGCCGTGCCGCCCGGTGCCGCGTCGATATTGCCATAGGCGTCGCCACCCTGGCCGCCAGTGCCGCCAACGCTGACCAGCAGGATGCCGGGCATGCCCGGATTGCCGGGATCGGGCGGCGGACCCGGCGTCGGCGGGGTACCGGAGGTCGCCGTGTGCAGGTAAGTATCCGGCGGTGAAACGGCGTGCACCGAGGCCTGGGTGACGGTAAGCGTGTAGTTCGGCCCCGGCGCGCCCGGATCGCCGGAGGTCGGGTGATAAGCGATGTCGATACAGCCGAAAATGCCGAAGCAGATCTCGAAGCCGCCGCCGTCCTTGCCGTTGTCACCGTTGTTGCCGGTTCCTCTCCGGATGATGCTCACATCGCCAGGCGGGATGGTTATGGTGGGGTTGGTGACGCCGGACGCCCCCGATCCGTTCTGCGGATTGGGCAGGCCCGCATAGGCGGCGGTGCCGTCATTGACGCGCGTGACCGCGTCGGGAAGGGGGTCGCCATTGCTGTCCTTGAGATCGAGACTGATCACGCGGCCGGTGGTAGAATCCGTGTGGACGTTGGCGACCGTAAAGACGTTGGGCACGCCGGGAGTCGCACTCGGGACATAGACTTTGTCGTTCTGCGCCATCGGCAGCAGGATCATATGGATGGCGTTGGTCGTCGGCGACCGGGTCAGGACCATCGATAGAGACGCCACCTTCTGGACGGTCTCCATCTCCTCGGTTTCAGGATTAAGCACCGACGTCGGGATGATGTGGTCGGCGATGTCAAAGCTCGAGACCGCACTCGTGGTGTTATTCATGGCCTGGACACTGACGACCTGGTCATTGCCTTTGGCGTCCTTGACGGTAGTGACGCCGGTTACCGTGTAGGTGTCCGATGATCCCATCGGAACGAAGGTGTCGTTGACCTTCGTCACCTGCAGGATCTGATAGCCGGCATCCGTCAGGACGGCATTGCTGGATGACCTCTGAACGATACTCTCGTTCTGGCCGGTCACGGGATTGGCGATGAATGGCAGGGCGGACGATGGAGTCTGCGCCGTTCCCGGGGTGGTGGTGTCGGCAAACGCCGGGCCCGAGGCCGCGTACGACAACACGGAAACCGCAACGGCCATCGCCGCCCAGGACGTGGTTGAAATCAGGCGCCGGCGCTGGACGCAGGGAACCGCCGGGCCAAAGGCCCGTTGCGAAAGAACGCGTGTCATGAATATCCACCCCAACCGTTGCGGCGCGCGCGGGTATCCCGTTCCCCGCCGAAGCCGTTAACCAGATGCAATTCCTGAACAAATTGCCGTCAGGTCAATGTGCACCGGGAAAAGGCCGTCATCAATTGCCTTCAAGGGCTAGCCTAAAGAGGCTATTGGGCGGCGGTTTGGCTGGCGAGATGGTTAAGCATGGCGCGCAGGCGCGCCGGATCGACGGGCTTGTGAATCAACACAATCTGCGCCGCCTCGACGCGCCGCATCAGGTCCGGGTCGACGTCGCCGGTGACAAGGGCCCGGCCACGGACGCCGTCGAGGCCGAGCAGGAAATCGAGCCCGACCGGGCCTTCACGCAGGCGATAGTCGCTGACGACCACATCGAAGGCGCCCTGCGTCAGGGCTGCCCGGGCGGCATCGACGCCATCCGCCAGGGTGAAGTCGACGCCCCAGCCTTTGAGCAGGAGATCAAGAGCCTCGCGCACCGCCTGGTCATCGTCGATAACCAGCAGGCGAAGATGGCCGAGCGGATCGTTCCGCCGCGCTGTGGACGTGGCCAGCGCTGCAGCGGGCGTGGTGCGCGGCAGGTCGAAGGCGAAGCGCGAACCTCGGCCCGGCGCCGAATGGAGGGTGATGCGCGTCTCAAGCAAAGCGGCGGTGCGCGCGGCGATGGCCAGGCCCAATCCCAAGCCTTTGCGGCGGTCGCGTTCCTGATTGCCGATCTGGACAAACTCGTCGAAGATGCGTTTGCGGTCGGCGTCGGCTATGCCTTCACCACTGTCACTGATCTGGAATTCGACGTGACGGCCGCGCCGGCGGGCGCCGACGACCACGCCGCCTTCGAGGGTATAGCGCAGGGCATTGGACATCAGGTTCATCAGAATCTGTTCGGTCAGGATCTCGTCGCCTTCGGCCCAGAGCGCAGTCGGCATCAGGCACAGGGACAGGCCCTTTTCGCTGGCCGACGGCATGAAATAGCGATCCAGGCGGTCGAACATCGGTTGGATGGCGAACGGCCGGACCACCTTACGCACCGCGCCGGCTTCGAGCCGCGACAGGTCGAGCAGGCCATTGAACAGGCCTTCCATGGCGGCGATGTTGCTTTGGATATGCTGCACCACCGCCGTCTCCTCCGGCCCGAGCGAGAAGTTGCCCAGGGCGCCGGAAAACAGACTCAGGGCGTGCAAGGGCTGACGCAGGTCATGGCTGGCGGCAGCCAGGAATTGCGACTTCGACAGGTTGGCGGTTTCGGCCTGGCGGCGGGCGACCTCGGCTTCCTGACGGGCCGTTTCGGCGCGTTCGCGGGCTTCCTTCATCTCGGCGAGAATCTTGATGTTCTCGAAGCGGATGGCGATGCTTTCGCGCATGACGCGGCTTTGCAGGCGGGCAAACAGGATGGTCATGACGGCGAAGCCGATCGAGCCGATGCCCAGGACGATAAACCCCATATCCCCGACGCGCAGGGTCATGATCAACGCCGTCAGGAACATGCTGGCGACAAACGCATAGTAGCTCGGCAAGTGGTAAGCATTAACCGCTATACTGCCGGCGCCGAGGCTGTACATGCCGCAGAAGGTGAGCGCCACGGTGATCGGCACGTTCGGCACCAGGAAGACAAAGGCGGTAGCGCCCCAGACAATGCCGGTGATGAACATGTAGATGGTGTAGCCGAGCGCCCAGGTCTTCAGTTCCCGGCCCTGCGGTTTGCGTCGACGATAGGCGAGATAGAGGCCCGCCCGGCCAAGCTGGGTGAGGATGGTCACCACCGTCCAGGCAATAATATGGACGTGGTTGGCATAGGACCAGGCCATGGCGATCAGGCTGACAGCGACGATCGGCACGGCGATGAAAGCGCCTGGCACGTGGCGGTACAGGGTGACAATAGCCTCCGCCTCGACCGGGTCGATGTCTCGGTCTGACTTTGCGGCAGCGGGGGCGGTCAGGAGATCAGCCCCTGACGGCGGGCCTCGAGCACGGCACGGGCGCGGCCCTTGACGCCAAGCACCTTGAAGATGGTGGTCAGGTGGGCGCGCACGGTCCGGCCGGCCAGATTGAGGCGGTTTTCGATGTCCTTGTTGGCGCAACCTTCGGCCAGCAGTTCGAGCACTTCGAGCTGGCGGGCGCGCAGGATACCGTCGGTGGGCTCGTCCTCGCCTTCCTCGTCAAAACAGACTTCACCGGCGAGAATGCGATCCAAGATCTGCATGATGGCGGCAGGCTGGGCGGCCTTGGAAATGAAGCCCGAGGCGCCGAGATGCTGGGCCCGGAGCCGGACGGGGCGGTCGTCGCGGCTGGAAATGACGACGCGTGGCACCAGCGGATCGATGCGCGCCAGGTCCTGCAGGGCATCGAAGCCATTCGCGTCAGGCAAAAGGAGATCGATCAGGACACAGTTGAAACCAGGCTGCTCACGCAGCAGCCGGCAGGCTTCCGCGGCCGTGTCGGCGACGGTAACGACGAAATCCTTCCGGTACATACGGCACGAAGCGACAAACCCGCCACAAAACAAGGGATGATCGTCGATAAGAAGAATGCGGGTCATGACGAAGCCGGATCGACCATGATGAGAACCACGTTATAGCGCAAATTCGCCGTGAAGGTAGCCCGTACTTGGTCACTGACGACCGGATCGGAGCAAATTCCGCTTATTCATTGGACGAGGCGCGAAGGTTTGCTAGGATTTGCACGGCGCCTGATGGAAAATGCCGGCGAATGCAAAACAAGAATAACCCTCAACCACACGATTCGGGCCTCACACCTACAGTAAAAAGCCGTTTCGAATCTTAGGGTTTATTGGTCGAAAGCCGCCGTATTTTATGGATTGCGCGCCGATCGATCGCGACGCCGCTCGCCGCCTCAACAGTTTCGGCCTGAGCGCCCACTGATATCGGAGTTAACCGCATGAACCGCCGGGACATGATGAAGACCGGGGCCGCCCTGGCCGCGATCGCCGCAACGCCCACCGTCGCCGCGTCGGCGTCGGTGGCCAATTGGGAGGTCTACGAGATCACGCTGAAAGGTCCGTCGACTGGCAATCCGTTTCGCGACGTCCAGTTGGCGGCCACCTTCAGCCAGGGCAACCGCCGGATCAAGGTCGCCGGTTTCTATGACGGCGACGGCGCCTACAAGATCCGCTTTATGCCGGATGCCATCGGTGCCTGGACCTACAGCACGCAAAGCGCTACCGCCGCACTGAATGGCAAGTCCGGCAAGTTCAACGTCACCGCGCCACTCAAGGACTCTCATGGTCCGGTCGGCGTCCGCGCCGGCCACCATTTCGGCTACGCCGACAGCACGCCGTTCTTCCCGTTCGGCACCACCTGCTATGCCTGGATCCATCAGTCGGACGACCTGCAGAAACAGACGCTCGACAGCCTGGCCAAGGGGCCGTTCAACAAGATCCGCATGTGCGTCTTTCCGAAGTCCTACGAATACAACCACAACGAACCGGCGCTTTATCCGTTCGAGCGCGACGCCGCCGGCAAGAGCGACTTCACCCGGCCCGATCCGGCCTTTTATGCCCACCTGGAACAGCGGATCGCCGACCTGCGCAAGCTTGGGATCGAATGCGACCTAATCCTGTTCCATCCTTACGATCGCTGGGGCTACGCCACCATGGCGGCAGCCGACGACGACGCCTATCTGCGCTACCTGATCGCCCGCCTGAGCGCCTACCGCAACATCTGGTGGTCGCTGGCCAACGAGTATGATTTCATGAAGGCCAAGACCATGGCCGACTGGGACCGCTTTTTCCATATCGTTGAGACAGAAGACCCGTACAGCCACCTGCGGTCGGTCCACCACGGCAGCAAGATGTACGACTACGGCCGCCCGTGGGTGACGCACGCCAGCCTGCAGGTTTCCGACTTCGACAAGACCGGCGAACGCATCGCCGCCTGGAAAAAGCCGATCGTCTATGACGAGGTGCAGTACGAGGGCAATCTCAACCGGCGCTGGGGCAATCTGTCGGGTGAGGAGATGACCTGGCGGTCGTGGCGCGCCGTCATTTCCGGCGCCTACGTCACCCACGGCGAGACTTTGCTCGATCCGAAGGATGCGATGAGCGAAGAGGCGACGCCGACCCTGTGGTGGGCGCACGGCGGCACGCTGAAAGGCACCAGTCCGGCACGGATCGGTTTCCTGCGCAAATTGGTCGAGGACACGGCGGCGGCCGGCGGTGTGGTGGCGGGCCTGGAAGCCGACACGATCAATTACTACACCAACGCCCATTCCTATTTGGCCGACGGCAAGACGGTGGCGTCGATCCTCTATTTCACCGATTACCACGCGCCGATCTGGTACGAATTCCTCCTGCCCGAGGGCAAGTTCCGCGCCGAATATATCGATCCGTGGGCCATGACCATTACACCGGTCGACGGCACGCTGGCAGGCAATGCCAAGCTCAGGATGAACGGCAAGGCCTATCAAGCGGTCCGCTTCGTCAGGATATGACCACCAAAAACAGAGACAGGAAACGCCGCCATGACCCTAAATCGCCGACATTTCCTGGCCGGTACGGCTGGGATCACGGGCTTGCCCGGCGTCGCTGAAGCAGCGACGAAAAAGGCCTCGGCAGGCCTGAAGGTCCTGGATCTGCGCGCCGAATATACGAACGGCCTGCTTGGCACCCAGGTGACCAGACCCCGGCTGTCGTGGCGGCTCGAAGCCTCCGGGCGCGGCGTGGCCCAGACCGCCTATCGCATCCGCGCCGCTTCGACCGAAGCCCTGGCGAAAGCGGGCAAGGCCGACCTGTGGGACAGCGGTTTGACCCCATCGGCCAACTGCTTCGATATCACCTATGCCGGCAAGGCGTTGTCGGCCATGCAGCGTGTCTGGTGGACGGTTGAAGTTCGCGACAACAAGAAACGTGTCGCCGTCGCCGCGCCTGCCTGGTTCGAGACCGGCCTGCTTGCTGACGCCGACTGGAAGGCGCAATGGATCAATGCCGAGACGCCGGACGCCGAAGCCGACCGCCTGGCCGGAATGCAGTGGATCTGGGCTGAAAAAGCGCTGGATGCCCGGCCGCATGCTTTCCGGCTCGATTTCGTTCTGCCCGACGCCTTCGATCATGCGGACCTGCTGGTGGCCGGCAAGGACTGGCTGCGTGAGGTCTGGGTCAACGGCGAAAAGGGCCCGACGCCGGAACAGCCCGTGCCCAATTGGGGAACGCTTGTGCCGGTACCGGCGCCGCTGAAGCCCGGTAAGAACAGCGTGTGCCTGCTGGTTCAGGCCGAAACCACCGGCTTCTTCCCCGTCGACGGCGGGGCGATGGCTTGCCTGATCCGCCTGCACATGAAGGACGGCACGACCAGGCGGCTTGTCAGCAATGGCGACTGGGCTGTCATGCCCGATCCGACGGCCGGCTGGACGGCGCCGGGCTTCGATGCCACGGGCTGGAGCCGGGCGCAGAAGTCGGGCTCCGACGCCCAGAACGATCCGCGTCCGGCCGAACCGGCGCTGTTGCTGCGCACCGCTTTCACGGCAACGAAGCCTGTGGTTTCCGCTCGCCTCTACGCCACGGCGCTTGGCGCCTACGAGGCTCGCATCAATGGCAAGGCGATATCGTCGGAAAAGCTCGCGCCGGAAATCAGCGTCGCCCGCGACCATATCTTCTATCAGACCTACGATATCACCGACCTGATCGCCCAGGGCAACAACGCACTAGGCTTCGTGGTCGGCGACGGCTGGTATGCCTCCGCCTACGGCTGGCGACTGGAACGCTACGGTTTCGGGCCGGCGCCGCGTCGCCTGCGCGCCCAGTTGCGTCTGGACTACGCCGACGGCAGCCACGACTGGGTCGCCACCGGCACGGATTGGCAAATCAGCCTGTCGCCGATCATCACCTCGGAAATCTACGATGGCGAAATCTACGACGCCCGCCTGGATCAGCCCGGCTGGGACACAACCGCCTTCACCACCGTCTGGCCAAGGGCCAAAATCGGGGACACGCCGAAGACGCGATTGCTGGCCCAGACCAGCCCGCTTCTGATGCCGCGCCGGACGCTGACACCGAAGATCACCGAGATCAAGCCGGGCGTCTTTGTCTGCGATTTCGGCCAGAACTTCGCCGGCTTTGCCCGCCTGAAGGTCAAGGGCCAGGCCGGCCAAGCGGTGACACTGAAATTCGCCGAATATCTCAAGGCCGATGGCAGCGTCGACCAGGCCAACCTGCGTGAGGCCAAGGCGCGCGACATCTACACCCTGCGCGGGGATCCGGCCGGCGAAACCTGGGAGCCTTCCTTTACCTATCATGGCTTCCGCTATGTGCAGGTCGAGAACTATCCAGGCAAGCCGACACCAGCCGACATCGTGGGCGTATCGCTGACCAGCGCCTGCGCCGAAACCGGCACCTTCAAAACCGACAATGCCGTCATGCAGCAGGTGTGGCAGAACGCCCTGTGGAGCCAGCGCTCCAACTTCTTCGCCGTGCCGACCGACTGCCCGCAACGCGACGAGCGCATGGGCTGGATGGGCGACATCCAGGTCTTCCTCGACGCCGCCTCTTTCAACATGGACACGGACGCCTTCATCCGCCGCTTCCTGACCGAGGTGCGCGCCGGCCAAACCAAGGCTGGCGGTTACCCCATCGTCGTGCCGCAGCCCCTGTCCTTTCCAGACGTGGTCACTGAAGGCTGGTCCGAGGCCGGCGTCATCCTGCCGTGGACCCTGTGGAAGCGCTACGGCGATACGGCGGTGATCGACGAAAACTGGAGCGCCATGCAGCGCTGGATGGACTATGTCCACCGCGACAATCCGGACTTCATCTGGCGCAAGGACCGCGGTCTCGACCTCGGCGACTGGCTGTCGGTCGATGCCGTGAAGCCTGACGACGAAACGACACCTCGGGTCCTGTGCGCCACCGCCTATTGGGCCTATTGCGCCACGCTTCTGACCGACATGGCCAACGCCACCGGCCGTATCAAGGAGGCCGGCGAATACCGTCAGTTGTTCAACAACATCAAGCAGGCCTTCGCCGCCAACCTGATGAAGCCGGACGGCACCTGCGGCAACGGCAGCCAGACCAGCCAGGTCCTGTCGCTGCACTTTAACCTGGTGCCGGATGCCTTACGCACCGCCGCAGCCAAAATCCTCGCCGACGATATCCGCAAGCGCGGCATGAAGCTGTCGACCGGTTTCCTCGGCACGCCGTACATCCTCGACGTGCTGACAGATGCCGGGCAAATGGATGTGGTGTCCGGCCTGTTGACCCAGACCGCCTATCCATCGTGGGGTTATATGCCGGTCAAGGGGGCGACCACCATGTGGGAACGCTGGAACGGCGACACCGGTGACTTGGCCATGAACAGCTACAACCACTATGCCTTCGGCGCGGTCTGCGGCTTCTATTACCGCCGCCTCGCCGGCATCGCGCCGAATGGCGCTGGCTTCCGTTCTCTCAAGATCGAACCGATTTATCTCGACAAGGTCGGCAGGGTGGCCGCGAGTTACCAATCCTGCCTCGGCCCCATCGCCACCGCCGTCGCCGGCGATGCCAAGGGCTTGGCAAAACTGTCCGTTACCTTGCCGCCCAATGCCACAGCCGAGGTCGTGCTGCCGGACGGCAGGTGGCGGGAGAGCGGCGCGACTGTCAGCAACGCCCGCCGCCAGGACGGCAAGCTGATCGTTCAGGTCGGTTCCGGCGCTTACAATTTCACGAGGGCCTGACCATGACCGATCTGACCAAGCGTGGATTGCTCGGCGCCGCCGCTGCCGCCCTGCCCGTCGCGGCCCACGCCGCCCCGGCCACCGATAGCCGCGCCCAACTGCTCGACTATTTCCACGCCAACGCGCCAAAGCTGCTGCGTGAACCGGGCGGGACGCTAAAATATCCCAGCATCTCACCCAGCCTGCCGCACGCCCAGTATTCAACTGAGCTGTGGGACTGGGACACGCTGTGGACAACGCGCGGTCTGTTCCAGACGGCGCGGCTGGCCAAGGACGAGCCGTTGCGCCAGGCTATCGCCGAGCACGCCCGCGGCTGTATCGCCAATTTCTTCGACCATCAGTCGGACGAAGGGCGCATCCCGATGCTGATCACGGTGAAGGATCCGGATCCGCTTGGTTGTCTGAAAGGATCCCGTCCGCACAAGGAAAACCAGGCCAAGCCGATCATGGCGCAACTGGCGCTCATGGTTGCCTATGAAACCAAGGACGCGGCATGGTTCGCACCCTATTTCGACAAGCTGCTGAAATTCTACGATTCCTGGACCGCCGACAACCTGACGCCGACCGGTCTTCTGGTGTGGGGCAGCGATGTCGCCATCGGCAACGACAACGACCCGACGACCTTCGGCCGGCCATTCTTCTCGTCGGCCAACCTGCTGCTCAACTGCCTGTATTATCAGGACCTGTCGGCGGCGGTCGAATTGGCGACGCGCCTGAAGCAACCAACCGACGCCTTTGCCGACCGCCGGGCGGCGCTGGGCCAGGCGATCCAGAAACATTGCTGGGACCCGCGCGATAAGTTCTTCTACACAGCCGATGTTCAATGCGTCGACCGCCGCGCCGAACTGATCCCCAATATCGCCCGCGGCATGGACATGTCGTGGAGCACCATTCCGTTGCGCATCCAAACCTTCACCGGCTTCCTGCCGCTATGGTGCGGACTGGCGACCAAGGCGCAGGCGTCCGATCTGCTGGCCCACTACCGCAACCCGAAGACCTTTTACGCCAAGGGGGGCGTGCGCTCACTGTCAGCCTCCGAGACCATGTACGAGCTGAAAGCCAGCAGCAATCCGAGCGATTGGCTGGGGCCGATCTGGATCATCGTCAACTACTTCGTCTGGAAGGGGTTGACGGACTACGGCTTTACAGCCGACGCCAAGGCATTGGCGGCACGCACGGTCGGCATGCTGGCGCGCGACCTGGCGACCTCGGGATCGCTCAACGAATACTATCATCCCGACACAGCCGCACCGATGAGCCACAAGGGCTTCATGGATTGGAACCTGCTGGCGCTCGAAATGGTATGAGTAGGAGCCCGCTTCACCCCCCTTGGTTTCTTCACCCGTTCACTGCGCCCAAAAAAAGGCGCGCGTTTTACAGGCCCTGTTCACGTCACAGCGACAGGGTTTCCCTTCGGGTCTTTGCCAGCCCCTTGGCCACGGCTTCGGCGCGCGAATGGGCGTCGAGCTTGCGGAACACCGCTTCGACGTAAAACTTAACTGTATGCAGCGAGATGCCGAGCTGGCGCGCGATCAGCTTGTTCGAGGCCCCTTGGCTCATGGCTGTCAGCACCTCTATTTCGCGCGGCGTCAGCAGGTCGCCCAGGGGCGGTTCGGCTGCGGGGCCAAAGCCGGTCGCGGCCTCGGGCGCACGCACGATCAGACCGGCGGCTACGGCCTGGAGGGCGGCGGCGATCTGCTCCGGCGTGGCATCGGCTGGCAGTTGTCCGGCGGTGTTGGTCTTGCCCCCCAGACTAACGACCGGCGCCTCAATTCCGGGAGCGCCCTCCGGCCCGGCCAGTACCACCTCGGCCACGGCCGGATGCGGCGCGGCGACGAACGGGCCTTCCGGCAACACCAGACCCGGCGCAACATAGACGGCAACAAGGCGCGGCGAAACGGACAAGGCGGCGATCGCACTCATTCGGCAGGCCTTTCCCCAACAATAACCGTGACGGTCTCGATGCGTTCGCCCTTGTTCTTGAGCGGGCGCAAGACGCCAAGTTCAAGCGGTTGGCCGATCCGGTTACCGAGTTGCGCCGCCAGATTGTGCAATCTGCCGATCGGCTGGCCGTCGATCGTCACAACGATGTCGCCCGGGTTCAGGCCCGCCGTCACCGCCGGGCCGCCTTCGGCCACGGACATGATCATGACACCCCGCGAAGGTAGATCTTCATCGAGGTTCGGCACAGCGATCGGCTGCAGGGCGGCGCCGATCCAGCCGCGAGGCGGCTGTCCGCCTTCAAGGAGTTGCGGGATAACCCGCTCGATGGTGGCGTGCGGGATGACGATGACCTGACCGCGCGGGCCGAAGGTCGATATGCCGACAACGCCGCCATCAGGGTCAAGCACTGGGCCGCCTTCCTCCGACATGGCCATGCCGAGGTCAACCTTGACATAGGAGTCGATACGGCCGCCGGCCTGGCTGGTCCAGGCCGGGCCAACCTGATTGACGACGCCGAGGCAGGCGGTAGCGGCGCCGTCCTTGCGCGCTCCAATTGCCAACGCCAGAGCGCCGATGCGAGGCGCACCCGCCACCGGCGTTTCAAGGCCCGACGATTTCGGCAGGCGCAACAAGGCGATATTGGTGGCGTCGTCGCGGCCCAGCACAACGGCATCGCTTTCGCCGCCGCTCAGAGTCACCGGAAAGGAGTCGCGGCGCGGCAGGGTCTGTTCCGAGGCGACGATCAGATCGTCACGCCACACGGTCGCGGTCAGATGGCGGCCGTGGCGCATCTGCAAGGCGGCAACCCGCGGCGCGACCTGCGCGACTTGATCGGCCAAGGCGTTGGACAGGGCGGCGAGTGGATTGGGGGAAGCGGTCATGGCCTGAACTCCATACTTTACAGCGCCTCACGTTATCCAAAAACCGGTAATCCACTTTTTGGCGTGAGGCTTAGATGGGGATTGTTTTCTCATGTGCACGCCGGTGGCAAAATCGGCCGGATGACCGGGCTTTCGCCTGGCCAAATGGCCGGGTTGCAGTCGTGGCAGCGGAAATTCATCTGCTTGGCATGACCCATGCCCTGCCTCCAGATGACGAACGGCCGCTCGATCCCTATTCCGAAGCCGTGGCGCGCGCCTTCGACCGCGTCGGTCCCGCCGTCGCCAAGGTCAACGCTCTGGCCGCCAACGGCCGGCCGATGGGGCATGGTTCGGCCGTGCTGTTCACGCCCGACGGCTACCTGATGACCAACAGCCATGTCGTCGCCAAGGCCAAGGCCTTGAGGATTTCCCTGACCGATGGCCGCGACTTGGAAGCTTCGCTGGTCGGCGACGATCCGGCCACCGACCTGGCCGTGCTGCGCGTCAGTGGCGACCATCTCAGCCATGCCGACCTCGGCCGGTCGTCGTCCCTGCGGGTCGGACAGCTGGCGGTCGCCGTCGGTAATCCGCTCGGCTACCAGGCAACCGTCACGGCCGGGATCATCAGCGCATTGGGGCGAACCTTACGGTCGCAGTCCGGGCGGCTGATCGACAGCGTCATCCAGACCGACGCCCCGCTTAATCCCGGCAATTCCGGCGGACCGCTGGTCGACGGCTGGGGCCGGATCATCGGCATCAACACCGCCATGGCCGGTGGCGCCCAGGGCATTTGTTTCGCCATCGGCATCGATACGGCGTTCGACGTCGCCATGCGGTTGATGCGCGACGGCAGGGTGCGCCGATCGCGACTGGGTGTCGCCGCCCAGACGATCATGCTCGACCGCCGTGTCCAGCGCGCCAGCGGCCACCCGCATGCCTCGGCGGTGATGATCAGCGAAGTATCGGAGCCCTCCCCGCTTCAGGCCGGCGATATCCTGCTGCGCTGGGACGATGTCGCCATTTCCGGCGTCGATGAACTGCATCGGCAACTGACCGAAGAAGCCGCGGCAAAAACGGCCAGCCTGTCGCTCGTGCGGCGCGGCAAGTTGATCGATGCGCAGGTGCGACCGCTGCTCACCGTCTGATTGTAACCTTTGTTGAACGCGGGCGGTGAACGCCCGGCCGCCTCCGGACCATTCACAGCCGACGGCAATGCGCCGCCGACATCCGTGAATGGAGAGACTGACATGAAGGTCAATCAAGGACTGGGGGCGCTCATCACCGGCGCCAGCCTGCTGGCTCTGGCTGCCTGCGGTGGTTATGGAAGCGGTGGAGGCGGCGGTATATACGGCGGCTCCAGTTCGTCGTCGAGCTCGTCCTCCAGTTCTACCACGATGACCACCACCTTCGCCTTCATGGCGCTGGCCTCCGATCAGGCCGGCACAGGAGCGCATCAGGATACCAATCTGGTCAATGGCTGGGGCGTCGCCTTCAATCCCAACGGCTTCGCCTGGGTCGCCGACCAGGGCACGTCGAAATCGACGCTCTATGACGGCAATGGGGTGCTGCAAACGCCGGTCGTCAACATCCCGAAAAGCGCCGCCAATGTCGGTGGCCCGACCGGTATCGTCACCAATGCCGGCACCGCCTTCACCCTGACGGTCACTTCGGCCGGCGGCACGGACATTTACGGCCAGCCGATCCCCGCGGGCACCAACAATATTCCGGCCCTGTTCATCTTCGACACCATCGGCGGCACGATCGCCGCCTGGACACCGGCGGGCGATCTCAACAACGCCGTCACCAAGTACGACAGCGGCGGCACCGCCGTCTATACCGGCCTCGGCATCCTGACCGGCAGCGTCAACCGGCTCTACGCCGCCGATTTCAAGAACAACAAGATCGACGTCTTCGACGGGTCGTTCAACAAGATCACCGTCGCGGGCGGCTTTACGGACGCCACCCTTCCGGCGGGCTATTCGACCTTCAACGTCCAGGCCATCAACGGCCAGCTCTATGTCACCTATGCCCAGGTCGACACCACCAACGGCAAG
Source organism: uncultured Caulobacteraceae bacterium (assembly GCA_964445605.1). Taxonomy (GTDB): domain Bacteria; phylum Pseudomonadota; class Alphaproteobacteria; order Caulobacterales; family Caulobacteraceae; genus Asticcacaulis. The sequence goes on from CAYULN010000052.1 coordinate 19,157, forward strand.
GAAAAGGTCGGCGCCGGTCTCGGCTTCGTCGATGTCTTCGACGCCGACGGCCACATGCTGAAGCGCCTGGTCAGCAACGGCGTGCTCAACGCGCCGTGGGGCGTGGTCATGGCGCCGGCCAATTTCGGGCCGTTCAGCAACGACCTGTTGATCGGCAATTTCGGCGACGGCACCATCAACGCCTTCGACCCGTCGACCGGCGCTCTGATCGGCACGGTGAAGAACGCCGGCGGCACCACGTTCGCCGTGCCCGGCCTGTGGGGCATCGCCTTCGGCAACGGCATCCACAACCTGCCTACCAACACCTTGTTCTACGCCGCCGGCACCAGCAACGAAACTCACGGCGTGTTCGGCCGCATCGATCCGCAATAGCCGCCATTCGGGCCGTTCGCCGGGCTTTCGGCGGACGGATAACTGACCCGCCCTTGCCTCGCCCAGGAAAGGGTGGGTCTTTTTTGTGCAAAAAAGTTGGCCGCGATGAACCTTTTTGCCGCGACAGGCATATAATGTCCTCGAATGGAGGGCAGCGATGCTGGGCCAACAGCACGAAAATGCGAAGCCGAAAGTGGTGCCGCCGGACGACGCCCGCCTGATCGCGCGCATCGTCGAGGGCGACCGCCGCGCCTTCGAAGCCCTTTATCGCGCCTATTATTCGCGGCTGTCGCACTTCATTCTGCGTATGGTGCACCGGCCGCAGGTCGCCGAGGAAGTGTTCAACGACACCATGATGATCGTGTGGAACCGCGCCGCCACCTATAATGGCCGCTCCAAGGTGTCGACCTGGGTTTTCGCCATTGCCTATCGCCGGGCGTTGAGCGCGCTGCGCCGCCGCGACGAGCCGGTCGAGGACATTCCTGCCGAACGCCACGACAGTGACGAACCGGGCCCGGAGCAGCATCTCGGCCGGCGCCAGACGCAGGACGTGCTGGCCACAGTCATGCGGACCCTGAGCAACGACCACCGCACCGTGGTCGACCTGGCCTATTTCCACGAGATGGGCTATCGCGAGATCGCCGAAATCATGGACTGTCCCGTAGACACCATCAAAACGCGCATGTACCACGCCCGGCGCAATCTTCGTGCGGCGCTGACGGGCGAGCTGGCGGACTGGTTGTGAGGCGGCAATGACCGGACGGATTATCCCATTGCATGGCGATCTCCACGAGGACGTGAACGCCCTACTGCCCTGGTACGTCACCGGGCGGATCGAAGACGAGGACCGCGAGCGGGTCGAAGCGCACCTTGCCGGTTGCGCCCAGTGCCAGGCCGACCTAGCGGCGGAACGCCGGTTGCAGGCCCTGGTCGCCGAAATGCCCGAGGCTGTGGGCGACGTCGACGCGGCCTGGGATCGCTTCGAGTTGCAACCACCTATGGCCCGTGAGACGGATGCGCCCAAGACTCTGAGGCAGCAATGGCGACAAAGCCCCGGCTGGATGCGCTGGGCCGTGGCGGCGCAACTGGCTCTGCTCGCTTTCGCGGGCGCGTGGATGGTACGCCCGGCACCGAAAGCCGAGCCGGCTTATCACGTTTTGGGCGCCGCGCCGGAATCCAGCGCCGCCAATGTGGTTGTCGTCTTCCGGCCTGACATCCATGAAAGCGATCTACGGCAGGTATTGCGCGACAATCATGCGCGCCTGGTCGATGGACCAACGGCCTCAGACGCCTATATGTTGCACGTCGCTTCGGCCGAGCGTGCAACGGCCCTGACGCGGCTGCGCGGCAATCACGCTGTAGTGCTGGCCGAACCGGTCGACGCCGCTGCCATTTCCGGGAGCGGCCGATGACCCGGGCAACCACCTTCGGCCTGTTCGCCGGGCTCCTACTGATCCTTACGGGGCTGTGGCTGACCCTGAGGCCCGCCCATGCCGAACCGCTTGTGCAGCCGGTCGCCAACCAGGATATCAGCAGCCGCGAGATCCTGGTCATGCTGCGCATGCCGTCGGATCATTTCACGCCGGACGCCAGCTATGATGGCGGTTACAGCGGCGGGCCGGCCGCCGGCAGCCGCCGCCGCCTGGCCGAAGCGCGTGCCCGCGCCAACGGCCTGACCCTAGTTGATGGCTGGCCGATGCCGGCAATCGGGTTGGACTGCTATATCATGATGGTGCCGGCCAACCGATCGCCGGATGAAGCCGCCGCCGCTTTGTCGCATCAGCCCGGAATCGAATGGGCCGAACCGGTCAGGACCTATAACGCACAAGGCAGCGAGGGGAGGCCCACCCCGGGCGGGCGGGACCCTTTGGCCGAGGTCCAGCCCGACTACAAAGCGTGGCGGCTGGACGCGCTGCACCATATGGCGACCGGACGTAATGTCCGCGTCGCCATCATCGATTCCGCCATCGAGGTCAATCATCCCGATCTGAGTGGGCAGGTAATGCTGACGCAGAATTTCGTCGCCAGCCCAGCGCCGGCTGGAGAAACCCACGGTACCGGCGTGGCCGGCATCATCGCCGCGGTCGCCAACAACAACAAGGGCATCGTCGGCGTGGCGCCGCAAGCCAAGCTAATGGGGCTTCGGGCCTGCGTTCAGAAAGTGGCCACGACGACCTGCGACAGTCTCAGTCTGGCCAAGGCGCTCTATTTTGCCGTCGATCAGAAGGCCGAGGTCATCAATATGAGCCTGGCCGGACCGCCTGATCCGTTGCTCGGGCGGTTGCTCGACCTGGCGCAATCGCGCGGTATTATCGTCATCGGCGCCGTCGACCGGACCCTGCCCGGCGGCGGTTTTCCCGCCTCACATCCTGGCGTCGTCGCCGTGGTCGACCAGGAGGCCGAACCGATCGGCACCGGCATCGATGGGGCGCCCGGCCGCGAGATTCCGACCACCCAGCCTGGCGGCAACTGGTTCTTCGTCAACGGCTCCTCCTACGCCGCCGCCCATGTCAGCGGCCTGTTCGCCCTGATGCGCGAGCGCGCCCGTCGCCCCCAAACGGCGAAGGCCCTGGCGACGGCAAGCGGCAGCGACGCTATCGATCCCTGCGCCACGCTGTCGAGGATCTCCGGGACGCGGACCATCGCCACCGGCGAGTGCGGTGTTCTGGCGCTTACCGGCGGATCGCCGCAACCGATACGCCAGGCCCGCCGTTAGGATGCGGGCCGGGGGTAGGTATTGGTGGCTGGCCGTTGCTGGTGTCGCGGGTACAATGGTTGCGCTACCGGCGCGGGCCGCCCCGACCGTCAGCCTGAGCATCGACTCGGACTATCGTTTCCGCGGCTACAGCCTCAGCCAAAACCAGCCCGACATGCGGCTGAACCTGGCCTATGACCACGCTTCGGGCGCCTATGCCGGCGTGTCGGTGGCCGCCACGAAGAAGGCCGGGATCGCCGGTTATATCGCCTATGCCGGCTATGTCTGGCACCCCGCGAAAGGACCGCAATGGGAAGCCGGCGTGACCGGCATGCATGTGCGCGACCACGAAAACTACGACTACAACGAAATCTATGGCGGCCTGATCACTCAGGACTTCACGGCACGGGTCTATTATTCGCCCAACTATTTCAACAGCCGCACCCGAACCGTTTATACCGAGATCAATACGGGCGAAGCGGTGTCCAGCCGCTGGCGCGTCTTCGCCCACGCCGGATATCTGACGCCGCTGAGCGGCCGCTTGCGTGGCAATCGCTACGACGTGCGGGCGGGTGCATCCTACAGCGTCAGCCACTATGTTTTCCAGGCGACCCTAAGCATGAGCACGCCCCGGGGAGCCTATCCGTTTCATCGCGCCGATGACGGACAAGCGGTGATCGTCAGCGTTTCCGACTTTTTTTAAGGCGCGATCTGAACCGGCGCCGGGCCGCGGCGGATAAATCGGCATGGCCCGATTGTTCCTCACCGTCCTGACCTGTTGCTGGACCTTGGCCGCGGCGCCGGCCTTGGCCGATACCTACAGGCTTGAGTCCAGCCATACGTCGGTGACCTTTGGCTTCAGTCGTTTCGGTGTAACCCATCCGATGGGCAAGATTCTGGGGGCCAGCGGTTCGATGGTTTTCGATGCCGGTCATCCCGGCGACAGCTCGGTCGAGGTCAATCTCGACATGGCGACCTTGAGCACCGGCCTAGGCATGTTCGACAAGCAGCTTCAGGGGGCGGACTATTTCGACGTCGCCCACTATCCATCGGCGACCTTCAGGAGCACAGCGGTCGAAGTGACCGGCGACACCACCGCCAATGTTACCGGCGACCTTACCCTGCACGGCGTAACCAAGCGCGTGGTGTTGAGCGTTACGTTCAACAAGCTGGCCGTCAACCCCGCCCTGGTCAAGGCCGGTATTGGCTTCTCCGCCACTACCCATATCAGCCGCAAGGCATTCGGCGTCGAGAAGTACGAACCCTTCGTCGGCGATGACATCGGCCTGCATATCGAAGCGGAAGCCTATCCGTAAGCGATTGTAATCAATTGCGAATTCTTGCATTCCGCCAGGCCGCGAATACAACTCGTGTTTGCGCCCCCTTGCAATTCGGCGAAACTGGAGCCTAACATCCGCCCTTCAAAAGGCCGATACCTCCGCCTGGCTTCGTTCAATTGCACAGGTATGCTTAAGTCGAGCGAGCAACTGCCGGGCACAGTAAGCGCATATAAGACGTCCAATAAAATAAAACACACAGAGGGAACTTCATGCCGAGGGAAAAGTCAGGGGTCGACGACGCATGTAAGCCAGGCGGCCATACCGCCCCAACGCCGGACAAAAAGCGGGGCGCTCCGCCGGAAACCGTTATCTGGATCCGCTTTCACGTCATTCCGCACGAGGCAGAGATCCGGCGCTGGATTCAGACCGTCTACTACGAGAAGAACGAGATCGACGACATTATCCAGGATATATACTTCAAGATACTGAAGCTCGATTCCGTTGTGCATATCACCGATCCGCGCGCCTATCTCTATCAGGCGGCGCGCAACGCCATCGCCGGGCGGCTGCGGCGCAATCGGATCGTCTCATTCCGCCATGTACAAAACCTCGACGATCTGGGCATATATGACCGCTCTCCGTCGCCGGAACGTGTGGCGGCGGCCCGCGCGGAACTGAAATGGGTCCTGTGCCTGATCGCCAATCTGCCCGAGCGGTGCAGCCAGGTGATGAAGCTGCGCAAGATCTACGGCCTGTCGCAGGCCGAGGCGGCGACGCAACTCGCTGTCACCGAAAATGTAATTGAAAAGGAAACGATAAAAGGGGTTAAACTGATTTCGGAGATGGCCAAGCGCATCGGCATTTCCGCCCCCTCGCCTTCCTTCGAAACAGGCGTCGAGCAAACAAGTGACCATGGCAAGTATCGACGACCAGGCCATTGACTGGGTGGCCCGCCATGCCAAGGGCGGGCTCAGTCCGGACGAGCAAGAGGCCTTCGAGACCTGGTATGACGGCGACCCCCGCCACCAGGGCGCCTATCTGCGCGCCCAGGGTTTGTGGGAAAGCCTGGACGGCGTCCAAATCGACCCGGCCTGGCTGGCGGAACCGGAAACGGCGCCGGCGAAACGCACGAATGCCCTGTCGCGCAGGCGTGTGCTGCTGGGCGCGTCCGGGCTGGCAGCCGCGGCCGCCGGCGTGGGCGGCTGGATCATCTTCAGCCGGCCGAAGTCGCTACAGACCCATCTGGGGGAATTCCGCAAGGTGCCCCTGCCTGATCAGTCGGTCGCCAGCCTTAACACCAGCAGCCATATCGAGGTCGCGGTCACGCCGAAGGTCCGCCGCGTTGTGCTGGTCGAGGGGGAAGCCTGGTTCTCGGTCGCCAAGGATGCCTCGAAGCCGTTCGTGGTCGAGGTTGACCACGTCCGGGTCAAGGCCGTCGGGACCGCCTTTTCCGTGCGCCGCAAGGCGGGCGGCGTGGAGGTGATCGTCACCGAGGGCATTGTCGAGACGTGGCGGGACGACCTGCGCGCACAGCCAAAACGGGTCGAGGCGGGCGAAGAGGCTTTCGTCTCCACCAAAACCGATCTTATCGACGTTAGCGCCAATGACCAGGCCGAAGCCCGACTGGCCTGGCGCAACGGCAATATCGTCCTGCAAAACGACACCCTGTCCGACGCCGCCAGCGAATTCAACCGCTACAACACTCAGAAGATCGTCGTCGCCGACCCGGACCTGTTGCAGCATCGCTTCGTCGGCGTCTATCACGTCGACAATCCCGGCCAGTTTGCCGAGGCGGTAAAGCTGCTTCTTAACGTTCCGGTGAGCGTTTCGGCCGACCGGATCGTTATCGGTGAGGCAAAAGACCGCTCCTAAATCAGCAGGTTATAAAAATTTACCGAAAATATTAACACTTTGTGGCGGAAATTTTTCGGCCAAGCGTTTCCCTTCCGCCTCGTGAGGATGAGGCCATAAACAACAAAGATCGGGAAACGCATAACATGACCCAATATTCGAGGGCCTTGCTCGCCCCCCTGATGGCCTCGGCGAGCCTGATTGCCC
>CAYULN010000053.1:0-27722 GCA_964445605.1 uncultured Caulobacteraceae bacterium
CCAGCCATAGGCGTCGATCCGGCCTTCGTGCCAATCGCCGCGTTCGTCCTTCCAGCCGAAGGCGACCGGCCGGCCGGTATGCCAGGCGCCCTGGTCGTCGCGATAGCCCTGGACGGTGCCGCTCGTCCGATAGCCGCTGTCGGCGGAGTAATTGCCGTTATAGGCGCGATTATCGTCATTGCTGGCATAGGCGTTGTCGTCATTATTGTAGGCGTAGCCACCGCGCGAATCCTTGCCATGCGGGTCGTAATAGACCGTCTGGTAGACGCTGCTGTCCGGCCGCGTCTTGTAATAGACCGGCACGTAGCCGTCCGGCGCCGGGTCCGGCGTGTAGGCGCCGTTCTGATAAGAATAGTACTCGCCGTTCATGCACTTGACCGAGCTCTTGCCGATCTCGCGGCCCAGAGCGCCGCCGGCGACCGCGCCGATCACCGCGCCGAGCCCGCGCTCGTTCTTCGACACCTGGCTGCCGACCACGCCGCCGGCGATGGCGCCGATGATCAGGCCGTTGCGTTTGGCGTCGGTCTCCTTGGCGTAGCAGTAGCCGTCATACTGGCTGCTGTCCTGGGCGGATGCCGCCACCGGCACGCCCAGCGCCAGCAGCAGGGCGACGCCCGCCATCATCTTCATCTTCGTACGCATCGTGCACTCTCCTTAGTCAGTTCAGGCTCGGCCCAATGGCGAAAATCATAGATTTCGCAATGTATTGCGCAATGCGGAGTCGGGCCGTCATCGTAAAATCCGCATAAGCTGCTCAGCGGGTTTTGCTTGACCCCGGGCAGGCGCTGAGGCACTCCCCGGCGATGACCAATTGCCGTCTTTATCTCATCACGCCGCCGTCCATTCCCGATCCGGACGCCTTCGCGCGCCTGCTCGAAGCCGCCCTGCCGGCGGGGGATGTCGCGGCCTTGCAAATTCGCCTGAAGGACACATCGCCGGATCAGATTCGCGCCGTGACGCGTCTATTGACGCCGATCGCGCATCGGCATGATGTCGCCGTGGTGATGAATGACCATGTCGACCTGGCCAAGGAACTTGGCCTTGATGGCGTCCATGTCGGCCAGTCGGACATGGCCTATAAGGAGGCCCGTCACCTCCTGGGGTCCCGGGCAATGATCGGCGTCACCTGCCACAACAGCCGCCATCTCGCCATGGAGGCCGCCGAGGCCGGCGCGGATTATGTGGCGTTCGGAGCTTTCTTTCCGACCACGACCAAGACGGTCGAACACATGGCTGAGCTGGAAACCCTGACCATCTGGCAGGAAAGCATGGAAACGCCTTGCGTCGCCATTGGCGGCATCACGGCGGACAATGCGCGCCAAGTGGCCGAGGCGGGCGCCGACTTTATCGCCGTCAGCGGGGCGGTGTGGAACCATCCGGACGGACCGGCGGCCGGGGTGAAGGCGCTGGTGGATGCCATTGCAATGAACCAGTAACGGGGTTTGGGGCCTGTGGCCCCAAGACTTTCCTATTTCCTTTCCTTCCTCCTCGCCCCTTTTTGGGGGGCGGGAGGAAGGAAAGGAATTAAGCAGGGTTTTGGGGGGCCACAGGCCCCACACCCCGTTACTGTTCTTTCATGGCAGACACGGCCCGCAACGCCTTCGCCGCCGCGACCATCCGCTCCAGCGCCGGCCGGGTCTCCGCCCAGCCGCGCGTCTTCAAACCACAGTCCGGATTGACCCAGATCTGCCGCGCCTTCAACCGCGCCGCCGCCGTCAATAGCAGCTTCTCCATCTCGACCGTCTCCGGCACGCGCGGGCTGTGGATGTCATAGACGCCCGGCCCGATCTCGTTCGGATATTTGAAGGTGATGAAGGCATCGAGCAGCTCCATGTTCGACCGCGACGTCTCGATGGAAATGACATCGGCATCCATCTCGGCAATGGCCTCGATGATGTCGTTGAATTCCGAATAGCACATGTGCGTGTGGATCTGCGTCTCGTCACCCACCCCGCCGGCCGCCAGCTTGAAGCTGCCCACCGCCCAGCGCAGATAGTCGGCCCAGTCGCCGCGCCGGATCGGCAGGCCTTCGCGCAACGCCGCCTCATCGATCTGGATGATGCGGATGCCGGCCGCCTCCAGGTCGAGCACCTCGTCACGAATGGCCAGGGCGATCTGACGGCAGACCACCTCGCGCGGCACGTCGTCGCGCACGAACGCCCATTGCAGCATGGTCACCGGCCCGGTCAGCATGCCCTTCATCGACTTGGCGGTCAGCGATTGCGCATAGACCGCCCACTCGACGGTCATCGGTTTCGGTCGCGACACGTCGCCGAAGATGATCGGCGGCCGGACATAGCGCGAACCGTAGGACTGCACCCAGGCGTGCTGGGTGAAAGCATAGCCATCCAATTGCTCGGCGAAATACTGCACCATGTCGTTGCGCTCGAACTCACCGTGCACCGGTACGTCGAGGCCGATCTCCTCCTGCCAGCGCACCGCCTTCTCGGTCTCCTCTCGCAGGAACAGAGTATAGAGATTATCACTCAGCTGGCCGCGCGCGTGGCGCAATCTGGCTTGACGCACCTCGGCGGTCTGCGGGAACGAACCGATGGTCGTGGTCGGGAACAGCGGCAGATTCAACCGCGCCTGCTGCTTGAGGATGCGCTCGGCGAACGGGCTCTGGCGCTCGCTCATCGGCGGCGTCACCTTGGCGGCGCGTTCGGCGACGGCGGCATTGTGGATACGCGGCGACGCCTTGCGCGACCGGATGGCCGCCTGGTTGGCCGACAACGCCTCCGCTACCGCCTCACGGCCGTCCCGTAACGCCGTCGCCAGCACGCGCAACTCGCCCAGCTTCTGCACGGCAAAGGCCAGCCACGATTTCAGCTCTTCGTCGAGCTTGTCTTCCTGGTCGAGATCGATCGGCACGTGCAGCAACGAACACGACGGCGCCAGGATAACCTTGTCCAGGCCCAGTTCCTCGACGGCCGGTTCGAGCCGGTCGAGGATCGCCGTCAGGTCGGCCTTCCAGATATTGCGGCCATTGATCACGCCCAAAGACACGGTCTTGCCGTTAGCCAAGACGACGGCGTCCTTCAGATATTCCGGCCGGCTGACCAGGTCGACGTGCACACCCGCCACAGGCAACGAAAACGCCAGGGCCAGCCCCTCTTCCGACGCCTCGAAATAGCTGGTCAGCATCAGTTTCAGGTCGGGCACATCGGCGGCGAACCGCTCGAACGCCATGCGCAGGGCGTAGCGCGTGCGGGCGTCGAACTCGAGCGCCAGCACCGGCTCGTCGATCTGAACCCACTCGGCACCAGCGGCCTTCAGCGACCGCAGCACCTCGACATAAACCGGCAGCAGTTTCGGCAGCAGGCTGAGCACGTCGAAATTGGCCTCGGCCGACTTGGCCAGGCTGAGGAAGGTCACCGGCCCGACCAGAACCGGGCGCGTCTCGAACCCTTGCGCCTTCGCTTCCTGATAATCGGCCAGGGGCTTGTTATGCAGCAGACCGAACGTCTGATCAGCCCCAAGCTCCGGCACCAGCACATGGTAATTGGTGTTGAACCATTTGGTCATTTCTAGCGCCGCCACGCCATGGCTGTGCGCGTGGCCATGGCCGCAGTCGACCCCGGACTCTAAGTGATCTCCACCCTCGCCGCGCGCCATGCGGAAATAGATGTCGAGATCGCTGCCGCCGCGATGCCGCTCCGGGATCGCCCCGACCATGAAGGCCGTGTCGAGCAGGTGGTCATACAGCGAGAAATCGTTGGACGGCAGGATATCGACGCCGGCCTCGGCCTGAAGCGCCCAGTTGCGCGCCCGCAAACCATTGGCTGTATCGAGCAATTCGGCTTGGCTGGTCTTACTCGACCAGCACGATTCCAGCGCGGTCTTCAGTTCGCGGCGCGGGCCGATACGCGGAAAACCGAGGGAGGCGATGCGGGGCCCGGCCGCGACGGAGGAAGTGGACATGGTGACCTCAGGGGGTTCGGCGGGCACGGCAAACCTTCGGCGCCACGCTGTCACAGAAGCGCGCTTTCAAGGACATTAAGTCATTGAACGAATGAAAGGTTTCCCGGGTACTCGCCCGTTGAATGGGAATCGAGGGCGCACGCGTCCCCGGCCGGTTTAAGGCACGATGAAACTAAACCCGCGTCTGGCTGCTGTCAAGAATGATATAAAGATATGTTTATATGTTTATATGATTTCGGTTACTCGCCCGACGGCTTGACCCCCGGCGGAAGCGCCCAGCCGACCGACATTTCCACCACGTTCGGCGCGAACTTCTGGACGCGCGGATCGTCGGAACTGAGGGTCACGCCGTCGCCGCTGATCCCGTCCGGCATGTCGGCGCCGTCGCGATCGAAACGCAGCATCAGCTTGCAACCGCCCGGCAGCTTGTCGAGCCTGCCGCCGTTGAAATCGACGGCATAACCGCCGTAGTCCCAACCGAAGCCGCTGATCGAAAACGGCTTACCGTTGATGTCCTGGATATATTTGAGCGACGAACCGACATGGATGCCTTGCGGCCCGGTCCAGGCCACCGCGCCGTCACCAGGCGACACCTCGGAAACGTGCTCCATGGCATCGTCCCAGAAGGTGATGTCGAGATGCCGCGATTTCAGCCGGTCGAACAGGATCAGGCCTTTGGCGGTCGCGCCTTCCGGGCCGGGAATATTGCCAAGCTGGGCGTCGGTTTTGAAGCGGGCGACCAGCGACTTATAGGTGCTGTTCCTGTCGACCGGCGTGGTGCAGTCGAGCAGATTGTCCTTGCCGGCCTTCGCCAGCGCGGCCGTTGCGTCCTGACCATCGGCCACGGCGCCGGCGCCGGCGCCCTTGGCATCCGCTGCTGCGGCCGAAGACGCCGAGTTGCTTTCGTCCGACGGTTTCGGCGAACAGGCCGTCAGCCCCAGCAATACCACGGCCGCGATTCCAAAATGGCGATAAGTCATGATGCGCCTCCCTCTCTGACACGACTTATAGCATTAACCTTTACCGGGCAAAGCCCCCTTGCCTTTGCCGGCCCGAACGGCTAGGAAGCGCGCCAACTGAATTCCCTTCCCAAGCTTCGTGAAAACGAAGCGGCAAAACCAAAATTGACAAGTCGAATCCCATGAAAATCAACGCCAATACGATTAAACCCGGCATGATCCTGGAATACCAGAACGGCCTGTGGACCGTGGTCAAGTCCGAGCACGTCAAGCCGGGCAAGGGCGGCGCCTTCGCCCAGGTCGAAATGAAGAACCTGGTCACCGGCACCAAGCTCAACGAACGTTTCCGTTCCGACGACACGGTCGAGCGCGTCACGCTGGAACAGCGCGACCACAGCTATCTCTACGAAGACGGCGACATGCTGTTGTTGATTGATACGGCCAATTACGATGAGATCAGCCTCGCCAAGTAATGGGTCGGCGAAGACCAGGTCCAGTACCTGCACGACGGCATGGAAGTGATCATCGAATTCCACGACGAGAAGCCGATCGGCATGAGCCTGCCCGACACGGTCATCCTTGAGGTCATGGAAACCGAACCAACCATCAAGAACCAGACGGCGTCTTCGTCCTATAAGCCGGCCATCGCGTCGAACGGCATGCGCGTCATGATCCCGCCGTTCATGGGCACCGGGGAAAAGATCGTCGTCTCGACCGCCACCGGCGAATATATGAAGCGGGCCGAATAAGCGCGTTATGGTCACCGTTCTTCAGTCTTCGCTTATCCAGGTGATGACCGGCGCCGTGCGCAAGGCCTGCAAGGGCCTGGCGCGCGACTTCGGCGAAGTCACCGAGCTCCAGGTGTCCAAGAAAGGCCCGGGCGATTTCGTCACCGCCGCCGACAAGCGCGTCGAAGCCTCGCTGCTTGAGGAACTGACCCGGGTCCGTCCCGGTTACGGCTTCCTGGGCGAGGAGTCGGGTGAGATCATCGGCACCGACAAGACCCACCGCTGGATTGTCGATCCGATCGACGGCACCACCAACTTCATGCACGGCATTCCGCACTTTGCCTGCACCGTGGCGCTGGAACGCGACGGCGAGATCGTCGCCGGCGTCACCTATAACCCGGTGCTCAACGACCTCTACTGGTCGGAAAAGGGCAAGGGCGCCTACCACAACGACCGCCGTCTGCGCGTGTCGTCGCGCAAGGCGCTGGACGAGGCCGTGATCGGCATCGGCGCGCCGTTCATCGGCAAGCCCGGCCATGCCCAGTTCCTGAAGGAGTTGCACCAGATCATGCAGCGCACCGCCGGCGTTCGCCGCAACGGCGCCTGCTCGCTCGACCTGGCCTATGTCGCGTCGGGGCAATTCGACGGCTACTGGGAACGCGGCCTGAAGCCGTGGGACATGGCGGCCGGCCTGCTGTTCGTCGCTGAGGCCGGCGGCAAAGTGACCTCGATCGACGGCGACGAGTCGCCGATGCAAACGGGCGAGCTGATCTGCGCCAATCTCGAGCTTTATCCGCAACTTCTGGAAAAGTTGAAACTGGCGCAATAGGCCGCCGGTTGACAGCGCGCCGGTTCCGGCGGTTATCCTCAGGGCAAATCATAAGCTTGAGGAAACCGCCGTGTCACCTTTCCTGTCCCGCCGCGCGGCCCTGGCCGGTTTGTCGGCCACTGCTTTCGCCACACCCGTGCTCGCCGAAGACACCCCGAAGCCCGTCTCGCCGCCCGGCGCCATCCTCGGCGAAGGTCCGTTGTGGTCGGCGCGCGATAATCGCCTCTACTGGGTCGATATCCGTGGCAAGATCCTGCATGCCCTGCCGCTCGACGGGTCACCGGCTTTAAGCTGGCCCATGCCGGACATGATGTGTTGGATCGTCGAGCGCGAACAGGGCGGCTTCCTGGTCGGCCTCCTGCGCACGGTCTATGCCCTGACGCTCGAGCCGTTCAGCCTGAAGTCGCTGTTGACCATCGAAGGCGACAAGACTGGCAACCGGCTCAACGACGCCAAGGTCGACGCCAGGGGGCGGCTGTGGACCGGCACCATGGACTTGGCCTTCAAGGACCGCATGGCCGCGTTGTATCGCATCGATCCGGACCTGAGCGTGCACCAGATGGACACCGGCTACGTCTGCACCAACGGCCCGGCCTTCTCCAAGGACGGCCGTGTCATGTACCACAACGAAACCCATGACGGCATCATCTATGCCTACGACCTGGCGGCCGATGGATCGGTCTCCGGCAAGCGGGTCTTCGCCAGGTTCGCCGACGGCGTCGGCCTGCCCGACGGCTGCACGGTCGATGCCGACGACGGGTTATGGGTGTCGCACTATGGCGGCGGCCGGGCCAGCCGTTACACCCCCGACGGCAAGCTGGATTTCGACGTGATCATCCCCGCCAGGCAGTCGACCAGCCTGACCTTCGCTGGGCCCAGCCTCGACCGGATGTTTTCGACCACCGCCGCCCAGCCACCGGTCGCGCCGGACGACAAGCTGGCCGGCACGCTGTTCGAATGGCCGAAATCGCTGCTGCGCGGCCACAAGGGCATGCCGACCAACCTATTTAAGGGTTAGAAGTTGTTGCCCGGATCGTTGAAGTAGAACAGGCTGAGCGCCAGGACCGCCACGGCGTCGCGCTCCTCGCCCTTGGCCGTCGGCAGGTAGAAGGTCGGCTGGATGGACGTCTTGCGCAAGGCCGCGATCGGCGTGCCGTCCTGGCGCGAGATCAGGTAATCCGACGTCTGGCCGTTGCTCAGCGTCATGCCACCCAGCAGTTCGGTACGGACGCGCAGGGTAATCTTGCCGTAATGGAATTCCCCGGCGCGCTGCGGCTGGGCCAGACGGTTAAGCAGCTTGCCGCCCGACGCCAGGGCCAGGTCGAGCTCGGCGTCGGCCGGCGCCGTGCCGCCATAGGTGCAGACATAGGACAGGTCGTTCTTCTTGAAGGTGATCCCGGCCAGGGAATTCTTGCCCTGGCCGCCGCCGCATTCCGCCGTCACGCCCGCCCCGAGGCTGGGGGCGTTGATGGTGAAGCTGGTGTTGAACTTGTCGCTGGTGAAGACGCCCAGGCCCTGGCTGTGGCTCCGGGTCGCCTTGGCTTCGCCGGTATATTCGCCGACGGCGTAACCGGGGCGGAACAGGCTCGAACCCTTGCGCCCTTCCAGTTTCAGCACCTCGGTGCTCGGTTTCAACTGATCCAGGTAAGAGTCCGCTGCTACGGCCGGAGCGGCCACCGCGAACCCGAACGCAACCACACCCAACGCTATTTTGCGCATTGCATACCCCTGAGCACTTTCCTAAAAGTGAGACGCACTTTTCGGTTAAAAAGTGCGACAAACAAGAAAGTTTGTTTCCCGGGATGCTGGCACACGCCCCGGGGGAGGTCAACAAAAAGGACCCGTGCACCTCACTCCGGCCGGCGCAATCCCCGGATCAGCCAGAACGCCACGGTCAGGTACCAGGCGCTCTGCGCCGCCATGTAGCCGAACAGCCGATTGACATCGAAGCGCATCGTCATGGTCAGGATAAAGGCCGCCGAAAACCCGCCCGCGGCAATGCCCAACAACCCGATCCAGCGCGCCCCTCCCTTATGATGCAGCAGGGCATGCCCCCAGAAGACGGCCGACAGGGCCATCAGCACGAAACCGAGCTTGGTCTCGGCCTGGATCCAAGTGCCGCACAGGGTGATCAGGCTGTAGGCCATGTCGGCCTGGCCCGCCATCCGGCCGGCCAGATCGGGGATGACGAAGCCGTCGGTAATGGCGGCGGTGATCATCGCCACGGCGCCCACGACCTGGCTCAGCCACCCGGCCATGACCAGCGGGTGGGCGATACCCAGCCGCCAGGCAAAACCGGAAAAACCCGTGGTGAACAACAGCATCAGCAGGATCAGTCCGCCATGCACCCAGCGGCTTTGATCGCCGACAGCCACGATATTTTGCAGACCGTGCGCGGGGTCGTGCATATCGGCTATCGGATGGTGAGCGATAAAGACAAGTGTCAGTACAGTGGTGACGGCCAGCAGCCAGCCATAGGCGGCGCCGTTGAGTTGCAGGGGTCGCAAGGGGGGATCGGTTTGCATGGACAGCCTCGGAGTGAAATGGACCCCACACCTAACAAACCGAGTGCATCCTGCCGCCAAATGGATTAAGGCTTATGTCCGCAACCGGACATAAAGGTCGAAATGTCTGCTTTAAGCCGCCAGCAGGAAAGAACGCGGGGCGCCATCCGGGCGGCCTTTCTCGGCCTGCTGTTCGAACGCAACTACCCGGCCGTCACCATGGCCGACGTCGCCGACCGCGCCAATGTCGGCCGCTCGACCCTGTACGAGCATTTCCGCACCAAGCTTGACCTGCTCAAGGACAGCGCCGCCGTGCCGTTTTCCGGCCTGGCCGACCTGGTCGGCGCCGAGGCGGCAGGCGGCAATTTCATCAACCTGCTCCACCACTTCCGCGAAAATCACGCACTGGCCCGGGTCCTGGTGCATATGCCGGCGCGCGCCGGATTGGATACCGTCCTGTCGCAGCTGATCGAGCGGCGTCTGGCCGTCCGGGCCGATGGCCGAACGGCGATTATCCCGCTCCTCCTGGCGGCGCGCCAGATCGCGGCGGCGCAGTTCGCCCTGCTCGAACCCTGGGTACTGGCCCAAATAGCCATGCGGCCGGAGGTCCTGGCCGAGGCGCTGTGGCGCACTACCAACGCCCTGGCCGACGCGGTTTTCGAATGAAAAGCCCCGCCGCATCCGCCCTGAGGAAGCGGATACGGCGGGGCAACTTGGACCGACCCGGCTCGGCCCAGTGTCTTATTCGGCGGCCATCAATAGCGGCGCGTCCACTTCCTCGATCTGCGAAAACCGCATCCAACCGCGCACGGTCGCCATGGCCTGGTTGTTCAGCGCCGCCTTCAAGCCCTGCCGCGCCAGCCAGTCCTTGCGCTTCTTCGCCGCCACGTCCTCGAACGCCTTGCGTTCCAGCTTCAGCGGCAGAGTGAAATTGCCGTCCGCCCCGAGCGTCGCGCCGCACTCCGCCCAGAAGGCATCGTTATTGGCGACCAGGCCCCGGCCCTTCTTGTTGAGCGGGTGGTTGGCGATGGCCACCGCCTCCAGGCGCACGGCCTGGAAGGCCCGCGCCAGGCCGTAGAGCAGGTCGAGCACCGCCGCCTTGGGGCGCAGGCCGTTGAGATCGCGCGTCACTTCGATAATGGTCTGCTTGGCGTCTTCCGCGAGAGGTCCTTGCAAGCCGCCGATGCGCATCACCACGTCATGGCGCGGCGTAAAGCCGAGGTTGAAGGTCAGCGCCGCCAGCATTTGGTCATCTTCAACGCGGTGCATGAAAATCGTCAGGTCGCCTTCGTAGCGGAAGCGCTCATGCTGGGACATCGTGAAGCGATAGACGGCGCCCGACTTACCGGAAACCGCTGCCAGATCGAGGCTCTGTCCCGCCATTAACTGCGCGATGATCCCCGAACGCAGATGCGTTTCCAGCACGGAATAGTGCGATTGCAGCAGGTCGAGCCGCCCCTTGGCCGCCACCGTCTTGGAATAGAAGCGGCGCATGAACTTGGTGCGGATCATCTCGACCGGCGCCAACGCCCCCGTATGATGCTCGCAGAACTGGTCGATGAAGCGGATCCACCGCTCCGACAGGGGGTAGAACTGCAAGTACTTCGTCACAAAAAAGCGCGTCTTCCCGAGCCCGTGAGTCGCATAGACTCGCGCGGCGCTGCGCATAAGCAGGCGTACCATAAATTGTCTCTTTTCCCGGTTTTGTCCGGGCCGCACAGGGGGGGCGTGCGGCCCGGACTTTACGAGTCCTCACCCCTTCCGTCAGGCGCCGCCGGGGGGCGACGGGGCCTTCACGCGGGTACTACAGGGGGGCTTCTGATAAGCAGACACCACCGGTCACGGCTTGCCGTAATAAAAACGTCAAATACATCCGCTGGGCGAATCCGCCTTCACCTGCCGAGCGAACGGCGCTGCCTTTAGCTTGTACCGTGAAACGCCTTGGCCGCCCAGACATAGGCGTCGTAGATGTAATGGCACCGCTCCATGGCCGCGATGATGTCCTTGTAGAACCAGACCATCAAGGCAAACACCACCGCATAGACCACCAGCCGAAGCCAGGCTTCCGGCTTGCCTGCAGTCCCGAAGCAGATGATCACGTCGATCGCCGCCAGGACGGCCCAGGCGATATAAAGCAAGCGGGGAAAGCCGAGGCTATTGTCTTCGGCCGGAATGACGACGGTGAGCCCGAACGCCAGCACGAACGCCAGCACCGAGTAACCCACCAGCCTGAAAACCAGGCGCAGCAATGCTTTCCCGTCCATATTCCCCCCTTGGCCGTCTTTCAGATCGCGGCCGGTTCAAGGTGGCCGTGGCCATGGCTGGCCGCCGGCACCCATTGACGCAGACAGGACACCAGCGTTTCGGCGCCGTCAAGCAGAACCAGGTTGACATGCCGCCGCCGGCCATCGCCGAGGTAAAGCCGCACGCCCCAGATCACCTGCCGCCCACCGGTTCGCACCAGCTGAAATTTATAGGCGACAACGTCGTCGAGCCGCACGCGTACCGGCAGCGGCGACACGCACACCAGCGCGCCGTCCTCGACCCAGATGGCCGGCGCCCGGAACAGCGACGACAGGCCAAGCCAGCCCAACGTGCCGAGGATGGCCGCCATGAACAGGAAACCGACGCCGAACAGCAGGCCGCCCACGACGTCGAGCTCGACGCGCGCCAGTGACCAGGCCAGCGCCGCCAGCCACAAGGCCATCTGTATGAAATTGATACCGAATCCCCAAGTCCCGCTTCGGCGAAACCGCGCTAATATCTGCATGAAATAGTCCTTCCCCCCAGACGGACCTCAGAACCGGCAGCTTAACACGTTTTTCTCTTCAGGTCACCCACGCAAACGGATCGGCCAGCCGACCCGTATCAGGGTGCCATCCGGATCGGAAAAAGCCGCTTCGTACATGCCCCATTCGCGATCCTTGGCCGTGACGCCCATCAGATCGGCGATGGCGTCGACGTCCTCGATGTAGAAGTACAGCCCGAAGGGATTCCGCCCCGGCACCAGCCAGCCCTCAACGGCTTCGTTCAGATGCAGCGCCGCGCCCGACGGATGCGACAGGATGACGTATCCGTCCCAATCGCCGTCGACCTGGAAGCCCAGCCGCTCATAGAAGGCCCGGCTTTCAGGCACGTTGTTGCACGGCAGGATGGCCGTCAGGGTTTGCTCACGCGTCTCACTCATGCTCAGCCCTCGAATTGCAGTTTCGCCAATCGTTGATAAAGTCCGTCGCGCGCCGCCAGTTCGGCGTGGGTGCCGATATCGACCACCCGGCCGTGATCCATGACCACGATCCGGTCGGCCTTGAGCACGGTCGCCAGCCGATGGGCGATGACCAGCGTGGTGCGGCCCTTCATCGCTTCGGTCAGCGCCGCCTGCACCAGCCGCTCGTTTTCGGCGTCGAGCGCCGACGTCGCCTCATCCAGTAGTAGCACCGGCGCATCGCGAACCAAAGCCCGCGCGATCGATAATCGTTGCTTTTGTCCGCCAGACAAGGACTTTGCCCGTTCGCCCAAAGGTTGTTTGAAGCCCAGAGGCAAGGCCTCGATAAAGCCTAAAGCCTGCGCCTTGGCGGCGGCCAACCGCACATCGGTATCGCTGGCGTCCTCACGGCCGAAGCGGATATTGTCCTCCGGCGAACCGGAAAACAGCGCCGTGTCCTGGGCCACCAGGGCCAGCCGTTCGCGCACCGCCTTCGGGTCGGCGCGGCGGATATCGACACCGTCCAGCGCGATCGCCCCGCCTTCGAAATCGTAATAGCGCAGCAACAGCTTGAACACGGTCGACTTGCCTGCCCCTGACGGCCCGACCAGAGCCACCGTCTCGCCGGGCTGGATGTGCAACGAAAAGCCGTTGAGCACCACCTGGTCCGGCCGCGACGGGTAGGCGAAACTGATATTGTCGAACCGGATATCGCCGCGCGCCGGTTCCGGCAGGACCATGGCGTCGGCCGGCGCCTGGATGTTCGGTTCGGAACGCAGCAATTCGTCGATGCGGCTCATGGCGCCGGCCGCCTTCTGCACGTCGCTCCAGGTTTCGTTCAGATTGGCCACCGAGCCGGCGGTGAACACGGCCAGAGCGACGAACTGCACCAATTGGCCGTTGGTCATGGTATGATGCAGCACGTCCTGCGCCCCCAGCCACAACACACCGGCCACGCCGCAGAACACAAACGCGATGACCATGGCGGTCATGGTGGCGCGCGTCATCATGCGCCCGACCGACTTGTTGTAGGCCGCCTCGACGCCGTCGTTGAACCGCGCCTGGGTGAATTGCTCGCGGACAAAGGCCTGCACGGTTTCCAGCGCATCGAGCGACTCCGAGGCAAAGGCGACGGCGCGGGCAAACACGTCCTGAGTCTCGCGCGTCACCCGCCCGACCTGGCGGCCGAAGGCGATCAGCGGCACCACCACGAACGGGATGATGACCAGCACGCACAGGGTCAGCTTCAGGCTGACCACGCCCATCAGGATCAGGCCGGCGACGAAGCTCAGCAGGTTGCGCAGGGCGATCGAGATCGACGACGCCACCAGGTTCTCGACGATCTGGATGTCGGCGGTCAGGCGCGAGATCACCTCGCCGGTGCGGATCTTGAGGAAATAGGCCGGATCGAGCCCGAGGATATGCCCGAACACGTCCTCGCGCAGGTCGGCGACCACGCGTTCGCCCAGCCGGGTGATGAAGAAATAGCGCAAGGCCGTCGCCACGGCCATGACCAGGGCGATCGCCGACAGCCCCAGGAACCACTTGTTGAGCTCTGCGGCCTGGCCCGAGGCGAACCCTCTGTCGATCATTTCGCGGGCGATGAAGGTCATGGCCGGCGCCGCCAGGGCCGACACAATCAGGAACAGGAGCATCAAGCCGAAGCTGACCCGCTGCCGCCACAGATACGGCCCCAGCCGCCGCAGCGGGCGCAGGTCCTTCTGCTTGCCGCGCCGCTCGCCGGCGGCTTCCAGCGCGCCGATCAGTTCGGCGCCGGAACCGGGGCGGCCTTCGGTGTTTGGGGTGGGTTGCGCTGCAGAGTCGGCCATGATGCCCCTGTATCTAGCGACGAAATGCTTGCGCCGCAACGCGCCTTCATGTAAGAGCGCGCTTCCGCTTTTATAAGCCCACCTTAAGTCGCGTCCGCACAGATGCTGGCTGGACGTATGCAAGGACGCATTGAGATGAAAAAAGAAGGCCACCCCGACTATCACTGGATCACGGTGACGCTCACCGACGGTTCGACCTACAAGACGCGCTCGACCTACGGCAAGGAAGACGCTGTCCTGAACCTCGACATCGACCCGCGCACCCACCCGGCCTGGACCGGCGGCACGGGCCAGATCCTCGACCGCGGCGGCCGCGTCTCGCGCTTCAACAACAAGTTCGCGGGCTTCCTCAAGAAGTAAAAATTCAACGCTTCCAAGGCGTTATATTGCAAATCCGGTCAGGCATCCCTGGCCGGATTTTTGCATGCGCAAGCCTTATTGAAAATTTATGTTCCGGCCCGGAGGTTTGACGGGCTGTTGTTTCAGGAGGCTTCCCATGTTTAGAACGAACATGCTCAAGATCTTCGCCGCCGGCCTCGCCCTCACCCTGGCTACGCCCGCCCTCGCCCAGACCGCCGCGCCACGTCCGGTGCCTGTCGCCCCGGGCGATGGCAACGACCTGCTCGGCCAGGCCGTCGCCGCCTATGCCGACAAGCGCTTTGACGACGCCGCGCCGCTGTTCCGGCAATCGGCCGATCTCGGCAACGCCCAGGCCCAGTACATGACCGGCGTGCTCTACCTGCTCGGCCAGGGCGTCGCCCAGGACAACACCAAGGCCGCCGTCTGGCTCGACCTGGCCGCCACCCAGGGCGTGGCCGACGCCCAGTTCAACCTCAGCGTCCTTTACGCCACCGGGCGCGGCGTCCCCGCCGACAAGATCAAGGCCGCCGACCTGCTGGCGAAGGCCGCCACGCAAGGCTTGCCCGAGGCGCAGTACAATCTTGGCATCGCCTATGAGAATGGCGACGGCGTCGCCAGCGCCCCGGACCAGGCGGCGAAATGGTACCAGAAAGCCGCCGCCCAGAACTACGCGCCGGCCGAAACCAGCCTGGCCTTCCTCTATCTCGCCGGCAAGGGCGTGCCCCAGGACAAGGACGCCGGGCTGCGTTGGCTGACCAAAGCCGGCGAAGCAGGCGAACCCTATGCGCAATCGGCGCTCGGCAACCTGTATGAAACCGGCCAGGGCATTGTCGGCCGCGACGCCGCCCGCGCCCGCATCTGGTACCAGAAGGCCGCCGCCCAGGGCGACGCCACCGCCCAGACCCGCCTGGCCGCCCTCGCCGAGCCATGACGGACTACGACGGCGCGTCGAAACCGTTCACCATCGGGCTGAAGCCGCTCGACCTGGCGGATTGGATCGACAGCGACGAAAACTTGCGCGCCTATCTCGACGAAAAGGACCGGCTGGCGGCGCGCGTGCCACACGATATCTTCGCCGCCCTGCCCGGCAGCGAGGCCGCCCAAGCCGAGGTGTTAAGCTTGCTCGCCGAGCATTTGCCGCGGCGATATCCTGACATTTATCAGCATTTCGGCACGCATATTGATATCATTCCGGCCTTCCGCCGGGTACGGCTGGATGATCCGTTTCTACCGCCATTGCTGGTCGCGTCGAACCTGGTCCAGGAAGACCTGGCCATTCTACAGAGGGATGACGATTGGCGGTTGACGGCGGCGGCGCTCAGCTTTCCGTCGTCGTGGCGATTGCGCGACAAGATCGGCAAGCCGATGCACGACGTCCATGCGCCGGTCCCCGGCTTCGGGCCGGACACGCGCAATGCGGAACGGATTGCCCGCATCTTCGACAATCTGCGCCCCGAACAGCCGGTGGTCCGCTGGAATGTGTCCTTTTACGGCGAAGCCGCCCTGCACCACCCCGAACCATCGCCGCCGGAACGGTTCAAGGACGGCGTCTTCCTGCGCCTGGAGCGGCAAACCCTGCGCAAGCCGCCGGACAGCGGCGCCATCCTGTTCACCATCCGCATTTCGGTCGAGCCGATCGAAACCGTTGCCGCCCGGCCGGAGGGCACGGACATGCTGCGCGAACTGGCCGCACAAATCGCCGCCCTGGATGACGCGCAGCTGGCTTACAAGGGCTTGACGTGGGATCGTGATCAGCTGATTTCGCGCTTGACTAAGCCTTAGCGAACACCGAAACCTGCGAAGCTTATCGCAAGGAATCCCGAAGCTTGTCCGACCGTTATTACAACATGGCCCGCCATGACGTGCTGCGCTTCATCCCGGACGCGCCGGCCAAGGTCCTGGAAATTGGCTGCGGCGCCGGCGCGACCATGGCGGAGCTGCGCAAACGTGGCACACAGTCGGCTATCGGCGTCGAACTCGACCCGGGCGCGGCCGCCGACGCCGCCAAGCATTTCGACACCGTGCTGAAGGGCTTTGTCGAGCAGGCCGATATCGAAGGCCATGTGGCGCCGGGCACGCTCGACATGGTGCTGGCGCTCGACGTGCTGGAGCACCTGGTCGATCCGTGGACCCAGGTGAAGCGCCTGTCGCCGCTGCTGAAACCCGGCGGCAGGTTCGTGCTGTCGGTACCAAACGTGCGCAATTCCAAGTTCATCTTCCGGCTGCTGCTGAAGGGCGACTTCCGCTATCAGGACGACGGCCTGCTCGACCGCACGCATTTGCGCTTTTTTGTGCGCGAAACGGCCGAGGAACTGGCGACCTGCGGGGGATTGAAACTAGTCGGATCGTACGACGCCAAGCAGTATAAGCCCGGCTCGCCCCGCGCCATTCTGAACGTCCTGACCGGCGGCTGGACCCGCGACCTGGTGGCGAAACAGTGGGTCGTGGTGGCGGAAAAGGCCGCTTAGCCGGGGCTCGAGGCTGCCATCGCCGCCGCCACGCAATGCTTGCAGAACAGGTCCCGCCGCCGCGTGCAGGTGCAGGACCATTTCAGCCCGTCGTCGCCGGCGAAAAGTTCCACGGTTCGCGTCTGGTCCGCCGACGGCACCCCGCCGACGCGGGCCTTGACGTGCCCGGAAGCGATTACAAGGTCTGCGACTCCGCCTTCGGCGACGATCTGCTGGCCCAGACGCATGTTCGACGGCGTCGCCAGGCGTTCGACCTGGCCGGGCGTGATCAAAGCTGTGACGGACATGACGGCGCTCCTTATGCGCCCGTCTTACAGGCAAGCCGCGCCAGGAAACGTCAGGATTTGACGCGCGATTCCTTCGTTTTTTGTGGAACTAATCCCCGCCGGTTTGGTCATGGCTACCCTGATCCCATGACAAACACACAAGACCTCCCCCTCGCCACCGACGAACAGCGCCGCGCGCTTCGCCACCATCAGGGCCAGCGTATGCGCGACCAGGCCGAACGAATCCTGCGCGCCTTCGAAGCCCTGCCGGACCCGAAAACCGTCGCCGAGGCCGAGCGCATGGCCAAGGCTTTGAAAGTCATCGAAACCGTCGTGACGCAAACCTGCGGCCGCGAAATGCGCACGCCGGAAACCGAGAAGGAATGGCAGGCCCATAACGTCGCCCTGGCCCAATGGCTGCCGATCCTCGACCAGCGCCTGGCCGCCCTGGCGCCGCCGGAGGACCCGGAGCCGGCCCCAACGCAACGGCCGTGGCCGAGCTAGCTCAATCGTCAAGCGCCGGTGGAATATCGAAACCCAGCGGCCGCCGCACCAGGCGCGCCAGCTGGTCCGTCTTCGATTTGAACATCACCATGCAGACCGAATAGCTCATGACCAGGCCGGTTTCCTCGCCTGCCTCGTTGGTCCCGAAACAGTAGATCAGCCCGCCATCCATCGGCCGGATCAGTTCGAGATAGAGGGTTTCCTGGTTGATCGGATTGCTCAGCATGGCCACCGCGTCTTCGCCGCGTTCCAGCTCGGTCTTGAACGCCTCGTAGCTGGCCTGGATGACCTCGACCCTAATGCGCGCCGGATCGCCTGTCGTCGCCATGTTCCCCTCCCCAAAAGCCTGGTAAAACAGTATCCTGTCGGCCCGCCCTCGCGCAAGGCCTAGGGCTGGCGCGGCCGCTGCTTGGCGGAAACGGACTTGATGATCATCCTGCCTTGGCCCGTCTTATCCAGCGGTACTTTCGCATTTAATACCGTCTGAGCGATCATCGCCGCGATCGCCGGCCGATCCAAATCATTCGCATTTTCCAGAACAATATGCTTGACCACCTTGCCGCCGCCTTTCAGCAGGCCTTCCGGGTCGTCAACGCTTGCCGCCTGCAGGAAAAACAGGCTGGCCCAGCGCGGGTACAACGCCACCGACAGAACGGCCTGCGACGCCTTTTCGCCAGGCGCGAACCCGGCAGCCACGGCATTATAGTTGTCATAAACCAGAATATTGGCGGTCGGCAGACGGGCCCGCAGCTTGGCAACGGCCTCGCGACCGACAGCGGCGACTTCAGGCAGATAGCGGCTGAGGAAGCGTTCGAACTCGGCTTCCGCTTCCGTCATCTTATGCTGCTAACTGTTCCTTCACCCGCTCCGCCAATGTCTTGATATCCAGCGGCTTCGGCAGGAACGACACGTTCTTTTCCTCTTCCAGCAGATCGGAGAACTCCGATTCCGCATAACCGGAAATGAACATCACCGGCACATTGCCGATCAGCGGCCGGGCGCGCTTCAGCATCGACGGCCCGTCCAGGCCCGGCATGATGACATCCGAAATCAACAGGTCGAACTTGCCCTCTTCCGCCTCGATGATCTCCAACGCCTGTTCGCCGTCCTCGGCCTCCAGCACCTCGTAGCCACGCTGGCGCAGCAAGTGCGCCGCGATGCCGCGCACGATCTGTTCATCCTCGACGAACAGGATGCGGCCGACCCCCGACAGGTCCTTCGGCACCGGCTTGGCCTCGACCACCGGCTTGGCCTCGGCCAATTCCTTCTCCGTCTCGATCCATACCGGCAGGAAGATGCGGAAGGTCGCGCCCTGGCCCGGCGCCGAATCGATCAGGATATGGCCGCCCGCCTGGTTGATGATGCCGTGCACGGTCGACAGGCCCAGGCCGGTGCCTTCGCCCAAAGCCTTGGTGGTGAAGAACGGCTCGAACACCTTGGCGACGATTTCCGGCGGAATGCCCGGGCCGGTGTCGCTGACCTCGATCAAAGCCGCGCCCTGCGCCGGCGCTTCCGCCCAGCCGCGCGCCTTCGCCTCGGCCTGCGTCAACGCCTTGGTCGAGATCATCACCTTGCCGCCGCCCTGCGCCTTCATGGCGTCGCGGGCATTCACGACCAGGTTCATCATGACCATTTCCATCTGCCCCTTGTCGACGTGGACATTGGGCAGGTTGCGGCCGTATTCGGTCTCGAGCTTGACGTCCTCGCGCACCAGGCGGCGCAGCAGCACCTCGGCCTCGCTGACCATCTCGCCGGCGTTGAGCGTCACCCGCTTGACCGTCTGCTTGCGGGCGAAGGCCAGCAGGTTGCGCACCAGGTCCTCGGCCCGCGCGATGATCTGGCGGATGCCGTTCAGGTCCTCATAGGACGGATCGCCCAGGGGGTGATTGAGCAGCAGCTGATCGTTGCGGAACTTGAAGCCGGTCAGCAGGTTGTTGAAATCGTGCGCCATGCCGCCGGCGACCTGGCCGATGGCCTGCATCTTCTGCGCCTGGACCAGGTTCTGCTCCAGCTTCTTCTGCTCCGACACGTCGAACAGGTAGACGCTGAACCCGCCCGCCACCGGCGAGACATAGATCTGCAGGTCGCGGTCGGCCTTGGAACGCAGGTGGATGTCGAACGGCCCGGCCTTGGCCGATTTGTTGACCGCCAGCCGCTCGGTCAGGTCGGCCCGCGAATTGTCGTGGACCAGTTCACCGAACGGCAAGCCGGTCAGGGCGTCATCGTCCTTTTCGACCAGAGCGGCAAACGCCGAATTGAACTCGGACACCCGCGCCGAGAACAGATCTTCGCCCATCACCAGAGCGGCCCCGAACGGCGCCGCCTCGGCAAACACGTCGAGCACCGCGTCCGGCAGGTCGGCAGCCGGCGCGGCTTCCGGCTCCGGCGTCGCCGGTTCAGCGCCTTCCGAACCCTCATGTTTCAGCAGCATGCCATTGCCGAGCACGCCCTGCGACGCGGCGCGCACCAGCACCAGGTCATCGCCCAGCCGCGACGCCACCATCTCGAAATCGAAGCCGCCCAGCCGCACCAGCGCCCGACCGCTGCCCTGGTTCTTCGCCTCGCGCAGCGCCACGAACAGCGCCGGCGCGCCTTCACCCGACGGCAACCGCCGCAGCCCGGCGCCGGTTTCCTTCCAGGCGGTATTGGCGGCCAGGATGCGGCCGTCGTAGGCCGCCACCGCCGCCGGCTCCGACAGGGCGCCGGCGATATCCCCGGCATGGAAGCCTTCCGAATTGAGAATCTCCTCATCCGTCGCAAACGCGAACATGCCCAGGAAAATGACCGCCGCCAGGGTGATCAGCATGATGGCCAGCATCAGCCCGACCGGCACCTGGCCGGCGATCAGCCACACTGCCACGCAGGCGCAGGTGACGATGACGGCGACGATGCCGATGGTCCAGATATTGGCCGCCGCCCGCAACCTTGCGAACCGCGCCTTCAGCCCCGCCAGGGCGTCGCGCGGCTTTTCCGGAGCACTCGCGGCGCCGTCCAGCCGGACCACATTGTCTCCCGATACTTCCGCCTCCGGCCCCTTTTTCGGGCGCGACAGCGGCGAACCGGCAATCGAGTTGAATTTGCGCGCGGACACTCGGACACCTCTTCGAGGAGCAACACCTCGCCGCGCGCTTCGCGCAGCGAATCACTCTGACTATATTAACCCATTTGCCGAACTTGCACGCATCAAGAAAACATAAGGGAAGTCAGGCCCCTAACCGAAAGAAAGCCGCCGGCTCAGAACCCGCGCCGCTTCTTGGTCAGGATGAAGCTGATCAGCTTGGCCACGGCGGCGAAGTGCTCCTCCGGGATCATCTCGTCGAGGTCGATCGCCGCGTAAAGCGCCCGCGCCAAAGGCGGGTCCTCGACGATCGGCACCTCGTGCTTGGCGGCCTCCTCCCGTATCTTCAAGGCGACGCCGTCGGTGCCCTTGGCGACGCACACCGGCGCCGAGGTTTC
This sequence comes from uncultured Caulobacteraceae bacterium, assembly GCA_964445605.1. Classification (GTDB taxonomy): domain Bacteria; phylum Pseudomonadota; class Alphaproteobacteria; order Caulobacterales; family Caulobacteraceae; genus Asticcacaulis. The sequence goes on from CAYULN010000053.1 coordinate 21,030, forward strand.
GCCCACCTCGTAGCGCAAGGCGACCGCGTAGTGGGTCGGGTTGGTGACCACCACGGTCGCCGTCTTGACATTGGCCATCATGCGGCGGCGCGACTTTTCGATGCGCAGCGCCCTGAGCTTGGCCTTGATATGCGGATCGCCTTCGGTTTCCTTGTATTCTTCCTTTTGCTCCTGCTTCGACATCTTCATTTTCTGCATGAAGCGGAAGCGCTGGATCAGGTAGTCGGCCCCGGCGCCGACCGCCAGGAACAGGCACACCGCGATGGCCAGGGCGATGGCGATGTCGCGCACATAGGGCAGGATCAGCACCGGCGATGCGCCGGTCAGGGCCAGCATCTCGTTGATACGCCCCTTGAGCACCAGCCAGACGATCAAAGCGGTGATGATCAGTTTGATCACCGTCTTGCCGAACTGGATATAGCCGTCGATACCGAACAGCCGGCCGAACCCGGCCAACGGATTGAGCTTGTCCAGGCTGGGCTTGAGCTTGGCCGGCGTGAACATCAGCCCGGTCTGGAAAACGTTGCCCGCCACACCCAGTATGGCGGCGGCGCCGAGCACCATGACCAGGATCGGCACCACGTCGATGACCACGGCGCGGGCTATGCCCATGCCGCCGTCGCCGCTGAGTGAATCGGCGAATTGCTGCGGGTGGGCCAGGAACGGCACCAGGTCCTCAGCCAGGGTCCGGCACACCGACGGCCCCTTGATGGCGATGATGGCGCAGGCGCCGATCAGCGAGAGAGCTTGCGGCAGGTCGGCGGACTTGGCGACATCGCCCTGTTCGCGCGCCTGCGAGAGTTTCCGCCCCGAGGCCTCTTCTGTTTTGTCTTCGCCATCGGCCTCTTCAGCCATTTACATGGCCTCCGAGTTCCAAGCGCTTCAGCGTTTGGCAAGCGTGCCAATGCTTCTGAGAAAGAATGGGCGCCCGAGCCGTTGCGAGGAGCCCACCCAATCCCCAGGGGGATTGGGATTTTTTCGACAAAGAATCGAGCATTTCCTTGAAATGCTCGGGGGCGCTTGAGCGAAAACGACTATCCATGTTCGCCTCTTATGAAGACAGCGAGCATGTCCTTGTAATGGTCGATAAAGACCATACCCGAGGCGCCCAAGCCCAGAGCCATAAGGCTTAGACCTAAGAGAAGACTGAGCGGGGTAGCGGCGAAAAACACCGGAAACGCCGGCATCATCCGGCCGACGAAACCGACAGCGATATTGAACACCAGCGAGAAGACGATCACCGGCGCCGACATCTGCAAGGCCAGCACCAGGCTCTGCGTCACCGTCTGGGTCATCAGGGTCAGCGCATCGCCGGTCATCACAGGCTTGGTCGCCGGAAAGACGTGGAACGAATCGACCATGGCGCGGAGGAACAGGTGATGCAGGTTGGTGGCGTAGATCAGCACCAGGCCCAGCATGGCCATGAAGGTGCCCAGAGATGTCGACGGCTGGGCCTGGGCCGGGTTGGCGGTCTGCGAAAACGACAGGGTCGTCTGCAAGGACAGGATTTCCCCGGTGGTGATCAGGGTGAACAGCAGCACCCGCATCAGGGTCCCGAGCATCAGGCCGATAATGACCTCGTGCAACACCTGCCCGACCATCGGGCCGATCATCGCCGGCATGGGCGGCAGGGTATCGCGCACCACCGGCGTCACCATCAAGGCCAGCAGCAGGGCGAAGCCGAGCCGCACCCGTCCCGGCACCGCCTGGTCGCCGACGCCGGGCATCAGCATGACCAGGCTGGCCAGCCGCATGAAGATCAGGCCGGCCGCCCACAGGTCGCCCGACGCCCCGAAATAGGAAACAATGTCGCCGCCGGGCACGGAGCTGGCGACGGCCGGATCGGCGCTGAGCGGAATGGTCCGCAGCATAGGCGCCGCGAAGAGGAACATGGCTACATCGTCGCGATCTTGTTGACGACCTCGTGCATGAAGGCGGCCAGCAGCGAACCCATCAAGGGCAGGAACAGCAGCAGGGCGACGAAGATGCCGATGATCTTGGGGGCATAGATCAGCGTGGCTTCCTGGATCTGGGTCAGGGCCTGGAACAGGCCGATCGCCACCCCGATCACCAGGCCGACCAGCAGGATCGGCGTGCACAGCTGCACCGTCAGCCAGATCGCATCTCGTCCGAAGGCCAGCACTTCCGTTCCACTCATCGTCTCTTGTCCTTGACCGACCCGGCAGAAATTGCCGGGAAACCCGGTCGAAATTGCCCTGCGCAGGGTTAATTTCGGATTAAGCTTTGAGGGGATTCTGTCGGAAAGGCGAACCTATATTGGCGTTATCCACCGTGACCGGCAGCCTGATTGGACCGACATGCATCATATCCGATCACCATTGCATGGCTTCAAGCAGAATCGATCGGCTGGCAATTGACAGTTTCGCACCGCGGAATAGGCTGCTGATAAAAACAAAGGTGAGGATTCAGATGGACAAGCTCCAGTTCAGCCGGCGCGGCTTCATGAAGCAGGCGGCCCTGGCGGGCGCGACCGTGCCGATGGCGACGGCTGCGCCTGTCCTCGCGGCAGCCAATCCCGCTTCGGACTCCGGCATTGTCTGGCTCGACGGGACGCCGCCCGCGTCGCACGAGGGGCAAAGCTGGGGCGTGCCCTGGCCGCGCGGCGCCGTTCCGGCCCGGGCCACGTTCCGCGCGACGACCAGCACCGGCCAGCCGGTCGCGCTCCAGAGCTGGACGACCGCCTTCTGGCCCGACGGCTCGATCAAGTGGACCGCCCATGCCATCCCCGCCCGCGAGGCCCTGGCGCCGGGGCTGCGCATCGAAACCGGCAAGGCCTTGGCCCCCGCCCAGCCCGTCACTGTCAGCGAAACCGTCGACTCGATCCAGGTGGCCACCGGTAATGTCCGCTGGCGGATCGGCAAGCAGGGCGCGGCGATCCTGCAATCGGCCGTGACCGGCGACCGCGAGACCCTGCGCGATGTCGGCCTGATCGCCACGGCGCAGGACGGACCGGACGGCGACGACGGCGCGGCGGCGGGGGCCCTGATCCGCTATGCCGCCGAAATCTCGAGCGCGACCGTCGAACAGCGCGGCCCGGTGCGCGCCGTGGTCCGGGTCGAAGGGCGCCATAAGGGCAACGGCCGCGAATGGCTGCCGTTCAGCCTGCGTCTCTACTTCCATGCCGGTTCGCCCGCCGTCCGCATCGTCCACAGCTTCATCTTCGACGGCGATCCGGACAAGGATTTCATCCGCGGCCTCGGCCTCGCCGGGTCGGTGCCGATGCGGGACCAGCTACACGACCGCCATGTCCGCTTCGCCGGCGAGGACGACGGCCTGTGGGGCGAAGCGGTGCGCCCCCTCACCGGCCTCAGCCGCGATCCCGGCAAGGCCTATCGCGACGCCCAGGTGGCCGGCCAGCCGACTCCGGCGTTCGCCGACATGGCGCCGCGCGTGCACGACCATATCGAACGCATCGCCGCCTGGGGCGATTTCACCCTGTCGCAGCCCAATGCCGACGGCTTCGCCATCACCAAGCGCACCAAGCCGGGCCACGGCTGGATCAATGTCGACACGGCGCGCCGCGCCTCCGGCCTGGGCTATGTCGGCGGCGTGTCGGGCGGCGTCGCCTTCGGCATGAAGGACTTCTGGCAGCGCTGCCCGGTGCGCCTCGACATCCGCGACGCGGCCACGGACCTGGCCCGGTTCACCCTGTGGTATCATGCCCCCGATGCCGCCGCCATGGACCTGCGTTTCTATCACGATGGCATGGGCATGAACGACCATGTCGCCGAGAACGAAGGCCTCGACATCACTTATGAGGACTATGAAAAAGGCTGGGGAACGGCGCACGGCGTCGCCCGCACCACCGAATTCATGCTCTGGGCCCTGCCGGCCACGCCGTCGCGCCAGCGGCTCGTCGAGATGGCGCACGAAGTCTCGCGTCAGCCGCGCCTGATCTGCGCGCCGGCCCGCATCCACGCCGCCGGCGTCTTCGGCAAGTGGAGCCTGGTCGACCGTTCGACCGCGGCCCGCCAGACGCTTGAGGACCAGCAGGACAAGGTGCTGACCTTCTACAGGGACGAGATCGATCAGCGCCGCTGGTACGGCTTCTGGAATTACGGCGACGTCATGCACTCCTATGACTGGGACCGGCATGTCTGGCGCTACGACATCGGCGGCTACGCCTGGGACAACAGCGAACTGTCGACCGACCTGTGGATGTGGTACGCCTATCTGCGCACCGGCCGCGCCGACGTCTTCCGCATGGCCGAGGCGCTGACCCGCCACACCGGCGAGGTCGACGTCTATCACCTCGGGCCGTACAAGGGCTTCGGTACAAGGCATGGCGTGCAGCACTGGGGCGACAGCTCGAAGCAGCCGCGCGTCTCCAATGCCGCTTTCCGGCGCATCTACTACTATCTCACCGCCGACGAGCGCTGCGGCGACCTGATGCGCGCGCTGCTCGACAGCGACTATACGCTGCAGCGTGTCGAGATCGGCCGCAAAGTCAATGCGCGCCTGTCGCAGCCCGGCTTCAACAGCGGCGCGCGCGCCGACGGCCCCCTGCCGCCGGGCCAGGTCTATGCCGAATTCGGCACCGTCTGGGGGTCGCTGGTCGCCGCCTGGTACACCGAATGGGAGCGCACCGGCAACACCAGGTGGCGCGACCGCATCGTCGCCGGCATGCGCTCGATCGCCGACATGAAGGCCGGCTGGTTCGCCGGCGGCGCCCCGTTCGACCTCGCCACCGGCCGCTTTGTCGGCCCGGGCGCGGAGGTGCGCATGTCAGTCCTGAACGGCGTGTTCGGCGTGTTCGAGATCCACGCCGAGCTGCTCGAGCTGATCAACGAGCCAAAATACCGCGAATGCTGGCTGGATTACTGCGCCTATTTCAACGCGCCCGCCGACGCATTCAAGGCCAGGACCGGCGCGAGCGGCAGCGGGCGCGGCCTGCGCACGGCGCATTCGCGCTATACCGCCTACGCGGCCGTCCAGCGCAAGGATCCGGCCCTGGCCAAGCGCGCCTGGAAGGAATTCTGGGAAGCCGACGACGAAGGCTATGACGGGTATGCCCGCGAAAAGGTGCACCGCATCTCAGGCCCCGATGTGCTCAAGCCGGTCAACGAGATGGACACGGTCAGGACCAACGGCGTGGCCCAGTGGAGCCTGGCGGCTATCGAAAACCTGGCGATGATCGGGGACGACCTGGAAAACCGGTAGCCGCGAAAGCCGGCGCCCGCAAAGGGATCAGATCGGCATCCGCATGATTTCCTGGTGCGTTGCGATCACACTTTGCAGGTAAACACTATGAGCTCGTCCAGCGACTTCACAAGCGACCTTGTTACGGCACGGCGACCACGAACACCCGGTTCGGATTGTCGAGCTTATTGCCGTCCGCGCCGTCCACCTTCGCCTCGAAATCGTTGTCGCTGGCGATCCATAGGGTGTGGCGCTTCTGCCCCCCTATTTCGATGTCCGGGCCGAAGCTCATGCCTTCGATCTTGGCCGGGATGGTGTCCGGCGCCACGCCCGCCGCTTTCAGCAGGGCCACCAGGTCGAGCACTTCCGTCTTGCTCACCGCCTTGGCCGCCAGGCCCGCCGCCCCCTGCGCGTCGCCGAGCTCCTGGGCGTTGCTCAGGTCGATGCGGAAGACCTTCTTGAACGCCGCCGCCGACTTGTCGCCCAGCCCCGTTCCATCGCGTTCGTCCACCCAGAATTCATGGTCGCCGGCCGCCAGGATTTCGCTGACGCCGGCGTATTTCGGGTCGGCCGCGCTGCCGACATTGCTCAGCGGATAGGCGTATTGCTTCGTCTTCCCGCTGGCCAGGTCGATGGCGACGATGCGGACAAAACCGGCCGCCTTGCCGCCGTCCTGGATCAGCGGCCCCTGCATCATGCCGACCAGGGTCTTGCCGTCCGGCGTCAGGGCCAGGCCTTCCATGCCCTTGTTGGCTTCACGGCCGCGGCCGTTGCCGCTGATCTCGGCCTTGCCGGCCACCTTCTGGCTGGCGATGGCCAAGGCGTCCGGCAGGGCGATGGCCTTCAGGCGCGCACCGGTCGCCCGGTCGAACTGATAGATATGCGGGCCGTATTCGTCGGAAATGAACACCGTCTTGCCATTGGCCGAGACACGGATGCTTTCCGGATCGAGGCGGGCATTGGACGGATCGGCCGAGTCCTTGGTGGGGTCGAAATTGTCGGAACGGCCGCTGAAGTAGAAGTGCTTGGCGTCGTTGAGTGCCGGCCGGCCGTCGGGCAGGTTCAGGCCCTTGCCGTCGCCATAGGCCAGCGGCGTGGCGCTATAGAGAAGGGTCGTCGCCACGATCCCGGGCGTCGCGATCGCCCAGCCCTTACCCGACGGGACCAGCTTCATCTTTACGGTGTGGAAGCGTGGGATATAGGAAGCGGTGTCTTCGACCAGAGGATTAAACGGTTCGGCATTTGGGCCACGATCCGGCAGCATCAGGAAAGTGTCGCCGCCCGCCCAGGCCAGGCCCGAGCCCAGGCCGCCGGCCAGGTTGCCCGGCACCTTGTTTTCCAACGGCGCGGCGGTCTGGGCCGACTTGTCCGAACCGGAGGCGTCGATGGCCACGGCGGCGATCAGCACCGGTTCGGCACGGACGCCGGAAGCCAACAACAAAGACAGGCTGGACAGGACGAGGGCGCGACGCATGCAAGGATCTCCCGAAAGTGATCCGCCTCCTTGGCGCAGTTTTAAGACAGGTCGATGAC
>CAYULN010000054.1:0-3596 GCA_964445605.1 uncultured Caulobacteraceae bacterium
CATTATAAAGATCGCCGAGCGCCAGCATCGCCTCGACCTTGCCGCCGTTGGCCGCCTTGGTGAACCAGTCGATGGCCTCGTTGCGGCGGCCCGCCGCTTTGGCCTTCAACGCCTCGGCATATTGCAGGTTCACGTCGCCGTTCTGCGCCTGAACATATTCCAGCAGCTTATTGTGGCCGGTCTTTCAGTCCTGCGTCACCGCGAACACGACGCCCGCTGCGATCGCCACCGTCAGTACGCCGCCGACCAAGACGCTGTTATTGCCGGATTTCTTTTTCATCTTCCCCCCCATGATTATACCCACCATAGCCTACCGGAGGGCCCGGCGTCAAAGCGGCCTTCTCAGGTCGAGCGTGCGGGGATAGTCTGGATTGACCACCAACGGCGGAATTTTCACCTTTCCACCTGTATGGGTCGGCGCCTCGAAGCGCGACAGCCGCCGGCCTTCCGCCTCGTTGGCGTTAAGCGGTAAGTCGCCGTAGTTGCGCCCCCCGGGGTGCATGACATGGTATTTGCACCCGCCCAGCGACCGCTCCAGCCGCATATCCAGCACGTCGAACACCAGAGGCGTATTGACCGGCAGGTTGGGATGCAACGACGACCACGGCGCCCAGGCTTTATAGCGCACCCCCGCTACCTGAACATTGCCGTCGCGCGTCGGCGACAGCGGCAACCGATAGCCGTTGCAGGTCACCACATGCTGCGAACCGACGCCGCCTTTCAACAGAACTTCCAATCGCTCCACCGAACTGTCGACCCCGCGTGACGTGCCGCCGGCGCTCGCTTCCTCGCCCATCACCGGCCATGGTTCCAACGCGTTCTTCAGCTCGAGCGTCAGGTCGCCGATCTGGACAGTTCCGATACTCGGGAAACGAAAATCGAAGAACGGAATGAACCAGTCGGAGTTGAAAGCGAAACCCGCTTGTTTCAGATATTCCAGAACTTCCAGCATATCCTCGTGCACGTAGTGGCCGAGCATGAACCGGTCGTGCAGTTGCGTCCCCCACCGCACCAGCGGCGCACGGTAAGGCGTCTTCCAGAAGCTGGCCACCAGGGCCCGCAGCAGCAGCGCCTGGATCAGGTTCATCTGCGGATGCGGCGACATCTCGAAGCCGCGCATTTCCAACAGACCCAGCCGCCCGCGGTCGCTGTCGGGGCTGTACAGCTTGTCAATGCAGAATTCGGCGCGATGGGTATTGCCGGACAGATCGACCAGCAGGTTGCGCAGCAGCCGGTCGACCAACCACGGCGCCTTTTCGTCCTCGCCACCTGGCAGGTTTTTCAGGGCGATTTCCAGCTCGTACAGCGCCTCGTGCCGCGCCTCGTCGACGCGCGGCGCCTGGCTGGTCGGTCCGATGTACAGGCCGGAAAACAGGTAGGACAGCGAAGGATGGTTCTGCCAGAAGGCGATCATCGACCCCAGCACGTCCGGCCGGCGCAAGAACGGCGAATCCTCGGCCTTCGCAGCGCCCATGACGATATGGTTGCCGCCGCCGGTGCCGATACGCTTGCCGTCCTGCATGAACTTGTCGGCGACCAGCCGCGCCTGGGTGGCTTCCTCATAGACCGTATTGATAATGAACTTCAGTTCGTCCCAGTTGCGCGCCGGCTGGATATTGACCTCTATAACACCGGGATCGGGCGTGACCGACATACTCTCAATGCGATGGTCACGCGGCGGGCCGTAGCCTTCGATGACGACGGGTTCCATAACTTCCCGCGCCACGGCTTCGATGGCATGAATGAGGTCGAGATAGTGCTCGACATAAGTCAAAGGTGGCAGGAACAGGAACAGCTTGCCGTCACGCACCTCTGCACATATGGCTGAACGGACTAACCCGTTAGGACCATCGTCCGTCTGTTTAACAGGCCGCATGACCAACTTTTCATAGGCGTCTACGACGGACTGCGAGTCAGCGAGTGGTTCCGTTTCGGCGAACGGCGAACGCGACGGAAAGTAATGCGCCTCCACCATTTTCGCATCGACGGATGGCAACGCCCCCAGCGGCAAACGCAAACCCACCGGCGAATTGCCGGGAAGCAGCATCATCTTGTCGGTGCGAAACCGCCATTTGTTCGATAACCAGCTATTGGTTTTGGCCGAAAAAGTCAGCGGCAGCACATAACCGGTCGGTTGACCGACATCCTTGTCGAGTTGGTCCTGAAGGCGCTTGCGCTCGGTCGCTTCAAAGACGTCAACCTTAAGCATCTCGCCTTCCAGCGGGATGCGCTGTTCTTTCCACAGAAGATAGGGGATGTCCTCGTAGGCGGGCAGGACCTGGTCGTCGCTAATGTTAAGAACATTTGCGAGGTGGTGCAGGAAAAGCCTGGCATGCTCGGGTTTTGCCTCGCCCCTGCCCTCTGGATCGGCCAGCAACGTCTGGTCAAGCCATAACGGCTTGCCGTCCCTCCGCCAGAACATGTTCATCGCCCAGCGCGGCAGGATCTCGCCCGGATACCACTTGCCCTGGGCGTGTTGCGCCAGGGCTCCGTTGGCAAACTTGCCGGAAAGCCGCTGGAACAGGTCATGCCCCAACCGCTTTTTCTCATCCGACAATGCCGCGAAATGCCATTCTTCACCGGTGCGGTCGTCGAGCGACACGAAGGTCGGCTCGCCGACCATGGTCAGCCGCACGTCCTGATTGTCCAGCGCCTTGTCAACCTTATACCCCAGCGCGTCGATATCGCGCCATTCGCCGTCGCTATAGGGCCGCGTCACCCGCCGTGCTTCATAGATGCGGGTTACGCCCATCTCGTGTGCGAAGGTCACTTCCGCCGTCTCATGCGCCCCGGTGATCGGCGCCGCCGACGTCGGGTTGGGCGCGCAGCACAGAGGAATATGCCCCTCGCCGGTAAACATGCCCGAAGTCGGATCGAGCCCGATCCAACCGGCCCCTGGCAGATAGACTTCATACCAGGCGTGCAGGTCGGTGACGTCCTCAGCAACACCCGACGGACCATCCAGCGACTCGACATCTGCCTTCAACTGTATCGAATATCCGGAAACGAAGCGCGTCGCCAACCCCTTGTGCCGCAACACCTGGCACGCCAGCCAGGCCATGTCGCGGCACGACCCCTGCAACAGGGTCAGGGTCTCGGCCGAGCTCTGCACCCCCGGCGCCATGCGCAGCGTATAGCCGAGGTCGCGATTGACCTTCTGGTTGAACGCCACCAGAAAATCGACCGTTCCCACCACGTCATCCGGAACCGAGGCGACATAGTCCATCAGGACCGGATCGCTTTCCTTGATCTCCAGATAGGGCGCCAGTTCCTCCTTCAGCGCCGCTTCATAGACGAACGGATATTTTTCGGCGCTGGCCTCCAAAAAGAAATCGAACGGGTTGAACACCCGCAATTCGGTGACCAGGTCGACCTCGACGCGCAGATGGTTCGTCTTTTCCGGAAAGACGATGCGCGCCAGATAGTTGCCGAACGGGTCCTGCTGCCAGTTGATGAAGTGGTTGGCCGGCTCGATCTTGAGCGCGTAGGACTGGATGTGGGCGCGAGTATGCGGCGCGGGCCGGAGGCGGATAACGTGCGGACTGAGGCTGATCGGACGGTCGTAGCGATAGTCGGAGACGTGATGCAGCGCGGTC
>CAYULN010000055.1:0-16788 GCA_964445605.1 uncultured Caulobacteraceae bacterium
CGTGCTGGATGCCGGCATTGTTGACCAGGATGTCGACCCCGCCGAGCTTATCCTTGGCGGTCTGGATCATGGCGGCGATCTGGTCGGGCTTGGTCAGGTCGGCGCCGTCGAACAGCACGTCGACGCCGTAGTCCTTCGCCATGCCGGCGCGCTCCGCCTCGATCTGAGCGGCGTCGCCGAAGCCGTTGAGCATGATCTTGGCGCCCTGAGCGGCGAGCGCCTTGGCGATGGCCATGCCGATGCCGCTGGTCGAACCGGTGACCAGCGCCGTTTTACCTGTCAATTGTGCCATGGGGAGGGTGTCCTTCAGCCTGGGAAGTGTGGAAACGCGTTAGAGCGCTTCCGCGTCAGAAATACGACCGGAACGTTACGCGTCAAGCCTTTGACCTAAGGCCGGCAAAATAAAAAATCAGTCCTTGCCTTTGGTCCGGGCGCGGGCCTTGGGCGCCGGTGCTTCCGCCGTTTCCGGCTCTGTGCCATTGGCCGCCGTGCTCAGCGCTTGCTTGCCGCACTGCTCGACAAAGGCCATGGTGGCGCGTGTCTGGTCCTGGCTGTATTTCAGGCAGGTCTGCGCCCACTTCTGCTGTAATTCAGCCAGAGCACTTGGATCGCGGGTGACCGACGCCTCGCGCATCAGATCCAGCGCGTCATGGGTGAAAGCCGCCGTCTCCTCGGCATAGCGATGCGAGGTGGTGCTGATCATCTCGATGAGGTTGACCAGGCTGCGCGCCGCCAATTGCTGCTGGGCGCCCATCATGCGCAACGGATTGCCGAACGGCCCGTCCTCGCTGAAAGGACTCTTCCCGAATGGAGACGAAGCCTCGCCCATGCCTGACCCTCCGTGGCGGCCCTTCTGGCCTGTTTCGAAAAGAGACTATGGCGCGTTTCCTGTAAGCGTGCAACGCAAAATAGCGCACATAATCGCGCTTTTCCGAACACTTACAAACGGTTGCCAATTAGTTCAACAGTACGGAGCCGATCAGCACCCTGGCGCCGGTCACGCCCAGCACCTGGTTGGTCACCGCCTGGAGCTGCGAAGACAAATAGTCGGCATCGGCCAGCGAGCTCGACGTCATATTGGCGGCATAGGCCTGCAGGCGGTTGATATAGGCGTCCTTCAGCCGCGGCATATACAGCTTGATACGGTCGACCATCTTCGGATCGGCGGTATACAGGCCCATGTCGACGCTCAAGGTGCCGTGGCGGTGGCCGCTGCCGGCGGTGAACACAGTCAGCATTGGAAATTGGGTGAAACCTTCGCCGCCGCCCTTTTTCTTCGGCTCGCTGGCATGCGCCGGCACGGCCAGGAACGGCAGGGCAAAGGCGGACAGGCATAGGCTGAGAAGGGCGCGGCGTTTCATGTGTTGAATGTAATTGCCGCCCGGTTAAGGAGCGGTTTAGATCACGCCAATAGGGTTTATGGTAAATTAACTATATAAAACAGCAGGTTAATCAACCTGGGATTAAGAGGTTTCGGTTAGGCTGGGCAGGTATTGGTTTATTGGACAGAAGTCTGATCGCGGATGAGTAACATGCATACCCAAACCCAGCGCTTGCTGAACAAGGTCGATTGCGCCCGAATCAGCATCCTGGTGGTCGAGGACAACGACGCCTCGCGCCGCCTGGTGCTGGAGCTGCTGCGCGCCGCCGGCTTCGACAATTTGAGCTTCGCCCGCGACGCCGAGGAAGCCATCGAGCAGATCCAGGGCCATAGCCCCGATCTGATGCTGCTCGACTGGGGTTTGCCGGGCATGTCCGGCGTCGAGTTGGTGCGTGAGATCCGCAGTTCCGCCCATAAGCCGGACGGGCGCTTCGCCAATCCTGAACTGCCCATCGTCATGCTGACCGCCCGTCAGCGCGCCCGCGACGTCACCACGGCGCGCAATGCCGGCATCAACGAATTCGTCATCAAGCCGTTTTCGGCCACCTCCCTGCTCAAGGCGATTTCGTCCTGCCTGGCGCGCCAGCGCGATTTCGTCGTCGCCCGGACGTTTACCGGCCCTGATCGCCGCCGCCGCCGGGCGGAAAACTATCCCGGCCTGCTGCGCCGCGAATCCGATATCGTCGACGCCCTGGCGTCGCAACGCAGCGACATGTTCCGGGAAACCCTGACGGCCGAATTGGAATCCTTGCGCAGCTTCATGCGCGCCCGGGGTGGGCTCGATCGCCGCACTCTCAATCACTTGGTGTCCCGTCTGCTCCAGGCCGAACGCCAGGCCCACGACGTCCGTCTCCGTCTGATCGAACAGGCGACCCGCTCGCTGAACGACTATATCAACAGTTGCGGCGAACATGCCGACGCGGAAATTCTCGACGTCCATCTCGACGCCCTGATCAAGCTCAACCAGATGCCGGTCGACGGTGAGGCCGAGGCGGCCAACGTCGTCCGCCACCTCGACAAGGTCGTCGCCAAGCGTCGGCCAAAAAAGGTGTCGTGATGAACGCCTTCACATCTACGGACAAGAGTAACCTCGCCAATAGCCGCGACGTGCGCAACCTGGCCAATCTCGGCGAGACCGCCTCGACCAGCCGTGTCCTGAACCTGGCGGCGATCAGCCTGACCTCGTCGCGCGACAAGGAATACCAGCTCAAACGTTTCTTCCGCGACTCGCAGCTCAACAAGTGCATCCTGGTCAAGCACACCTTGCGCGCCAACGAACGCGACCTGTTCGGCCGTTCGAAGCGCACCGCAACCAAGATCATCCTGCCGTTTGACGTCAATGATCTGCGCCTCGGTGGCCGCTCGATCTTCGTCAACCAGGTTGGCTTCGACGCCTTCTGTCGCGCTTTCTTCAACATGGATGATATCCATTCCAGCCCGGATGTCGTCCTGCTGCGCCTGCTCGACCAGTTGCCGTCGCTCGACCCGTTTCTGGTGCGCGAGCATCTGAGCCGGCACGGATTCAAGCCGGGCGGTTGCTATCTGCGCATTTCGCCGTTCGACGTGCAGCGCATGGTCGGGTTCGCCAATGCCGAGATCGAACGCCTGGTGTGCACGGCTTTCGGTGAAGACTTTACCGGCGACGCCGGCCTGAAACTGGCCGGCAAGATTCTCGCCGATGAATTGGACCGGGAACTGGCGCCGCTGCGTCTCGTGCTCGCCATGTCCGACGCCGAGTTTTCCGATGGTATCTTTTCTTGGCGCGGCTTCCTGTATTTCAAGTGGCGTTATCTCGAGTTGCAGGACGAGATGCGCCGCGTGCTCGAAGGCCTGGCCACCTATCAGCCGATCGGAGCCGCCGACGAGGTGCTCAAGGAATATCTGCGCGACGTACGTCCGCGCCTGGCGCGCCGCATCGCCAATGCCATCACCGGCGTCGGCAAGACGCTCGGTATCTATGACCAGGCCTATCACGCTCTGGTCGAAGGCGAGAATGCCGGGCCGTTCCGCCGTTTCCTGCTCGACGGACCGCAACTGTTCTTCGAGCTGGGCGAAAATATCGGCATCCTCAGCCACATCGGTTCGTTCTGGGGTTACCGCATGAGTCAGGCCATGAACGACAAACGCCTGACGCCCACCGAATACAGCGACATCCTCGCCGATTTCGAGGAATCGCTGGCGGTGGTGTCGCGCCTCGAGGACGACGAAAAAGTAGGTTAGGCCTTCGGGCCTTACGAGTTGAGTATCGATCTGGGCGACGGCCCGGAACAAATGAGTTGCGTATCCAAACCTTCTTTTAGGTTTGGCGAGGCCAAGCCATGTGGCGCTTGAGCTAAATAATGGAGACTGTCTGTGTTCGTTGAAGCCCCCGTTATGGCCAAGCTGGCCGACAGCCACTTCAATACCACGCGTGAACTGCGCAACCTGGCCAACCTCAATTTCAGCAGTGCCTCGACCCGGGTTCTCAACCTGTCGCGCCTGTACACTGTCTTCCGTGAGGACGAAGAGTACAAGGCCGCCCCGCTATTCGAGAATTCGGCGCTCAATCGCGCCATCATCCTCAAGCATAATCTGCGCGTTGACGAACGCCACCTGTTCCCCAATCACCGCCAGACGGTGACCAAGGTCATCCTGCCGTTCGATCCGTATGACCTGTCGCTCGGCGGCCGCGCCGTCTTCGTCCGCCAGCAGCATTTCGAGCAACTGGTTAAGACCTTCTTCGGTATCGAGGACCTGGCCCGCAGCAAGGATATCGAGATTCTGCGCACGCTCGACCGCCTGCCGTCGCTCGATCCGTTCCTGGTGCGTGAACATCTGCTCAAGATCGGCGTGCGCCCGGCGCGCATGTTCTTCCAGATTTCGCCGGCCGACCTGAAGAGCATGGCCGCCTTCACCGCCCAGGAGGTCGAAAACCTGGTCAACGCGGCATTGGGCGGCGAAGCCATGCAGGGCGGCGCCAAGTTCAGTAACAAGATCCTGTCCGACCAGCTCGATCAGGAGCTCTGGCCGCTCAAGGAAACCCTGCGGATGACCGATGACCAGTTCTCGAACGGCATCATGTGCTGGCGCGGTTTTCTCTATTACAAGTGGGCCTATGTCGAATTGCAGGGCAGCATCCGCGACGTGCTGCACGGCCTGTCGCACTATAAGCCGGTGCCGACGCACGAGGACATGGTGCGCAACTATCTGCGCCGCGCCCGCCCACGCATCGCCAAGGCGCTGGTCAAGACCATCCAGGAGACTGGCCTGATGCTGGAAGCCTATGACGACGTCTATCGCGCTATGGCCGTCGAGCGCGATCCCGATCCTTTCCGGTCGTTCTTGATGCGCGGGTCGAACCTGTTCTTCGAACTGGGCGAGAAGCTGGGCGTGCTCAACCACATCGTCTCGTTCTGGAAGTTCCGCATGGCGCGCGTGCTGGCCAACAATTCGCGACCGCTGGAAAGCATAGAATACGCCGACATCCTGATCGATTTCGAGGCCGGCCTGTTCAACTCGCTGGTCCGGGACGAACGGGCGGCATAAGCGCTTTCCTAAAAGTGTGCAGCACTTTTCGGATCAAAAAAGCGCGCCAAAAATCAGTCCATGAGTTTCTGCGCCAGGTAGGTATATTCGATGGCATATCTTCTGGCCGTTTCGGCCAGATTAGCCGCCGCCGAGTGGCCGCCTTCGGTGTTTTCGTAATAGTAGAACGGCAGGCCCATGTCCTCGAACAACGCCGCCATCTTGCGGGCATGCACCGGGCCGACGCGGTCGTCCTTGGTTGAGGTCTCGAACAAGGGCTCCGGATACGCAGTGCCGGCCTTGACGTTGTGATAGGGCGAGATCGAGCGCAGGAAGGCGCCTTGGACCGGATCGTTCGGATTGCCGTATTCGCCCTGCCATGAGGCGCCCGCCGACATATGGGTGAAATTGACCATGTCGAGCAGCGGCACTTGCACTACTACGGCATTCCAAAGATCTGGCCTTTGCGTCAACTGCACCCCCATCAGCAGGCCGCCGTTCGATCCGCCCATGATGCCCAGTCGGCGCGGCGAAGTCAGTTTGCGGTCGATCAGGTCCTGCGCCACTGCCTGGAAATCGTCATAAATGCGCTGGCGGTTGGTTTTGAGGCCGGCTTCGTGCCACTTCGGCCCGAACTCGCCGCCGCCGCGGATGTTGGCCAGCACATAGGCGCCGCCCTTTTCCAGCCATAGCTTGCCGATAGCCGCCGAATAGTTCGGCAACATCGATACCTCGAACCCGCCATAGGCATAAAGTAGGGTCGGCGTATTGCCGTCGAGCTTGACGTCCTTCCGGGCGACCAGGAAATAGGGGACCTGGGTGCCGTCCTTCGAGGCCACCCAGAACTGCTGCACCTGCAGGCCGTCGGCATTGAAACGTTCCGGCGCCGCCTTGATCATTTCCACTTTTCCGGAAACGGAATCGGCCCGAAAAAGGGTCGACGGCGCCAGGAAGCCTGCCGCCGATACGAACAGATGGTCGCTCTCGTCGTCGGCCGAATTGACCGCCAGAGTCGAATTGGCCGGCAGTTTTAGCGCCCGCGACGTCCAGGTCTTGCCATCGAAATCGAAGCTCAGCACCTCGCCGGCGACGTTCGACAATACCGACAGGATCAGGCGATGCTTGGTCTGGGTAACGCCGTCGACGGATTGATGCTCCGACGGCTGAAAGATGACCGTGGGTTCCAGCAACCTTGGTTCGGCCAGCGCCTTTTTCAGGTCGAAGGCGACCAGAGCGCCGCTCTTGAACGTCGTGCCTTGCGCGCTCGTCCAGTCTTCCTTGAGCAGATAGATCGCCTGGCCCTTGTAATAGGCGTCGAATTCCGAGGTCAGCGGCAAGGGCAGGGTGACCGGTCCGCTGTCGGTGAAGAAGGTGGTGATCGTCTCGAAAAAACTCGGGGACCGCGTGGCCATGTCGATCACGTACTTGCCGTCGATATCGCGCAGGACGCCCCGGTCGGCCGATACGTCATCGCTCTTGCCGCGGAAAATCTCGACCGCCTGATCGAGGGTTTCGCCGCGCTTCAAGCGCTTGGTGACGTACGGATAGCCGGACGACGTCACCTCGCCGGGTATCCATTCACGCGAAACATAAAGCGTGTCCTTGTCCAGCCAGGTGGCGGATTGCTTGCCGGCCGGCAGATCGAAGCCGCCCTTGACGAAGCTCTTTGTCTCGGTGTCGAATTCACGGATCACCTCGGCGTCGGTTCCGCCGTCGGCCAGACTGACCAGGCAGAAGCGCTCCGCCGGCGGCAGGCAGTCGGTGCTGTGGTAAACCCAGGTCCGGCCCTCGGCCTTCGACAAGGCGTCGATATCGAGCAGGGTCTCCCACTTCGGATCGTTGCCTTGGTATGATTCCCAGGTCGTCCGCCGCCAGATGCCCTGCGAGTGTTCAGCGTCCTGCCAGAAATTGTCGATCTTGTTGTGCTTGGCAAAACCCGGCGTCGGGATGCGATCGCTGGCCTGCAGGATTTTCAGCATGTCCGCCTGGTTCTGGGCAAAGCGCGGATCCTTGGACAACCTGGCCAGCGATGCTTCGTTGTGCGCCTTGACCCAGTCAAGTGCCGCCTTGCCGTCAATGTCGTCCAGGAAGGCCCGCGGATCGGCGGTTCCCGGCGCGGCGGTGTTCGGATTGGAGGCGGCAGGTTTGGCGATGGTCGTCATTTGGGCCTGTACGGACAGAGGCGCGGCCGCCAGCAGAAGAGTGGCCAGGGCAGGAAAGAACCGGAATCGGCAGGGCATTAGAGGTGCCTCACGGGGAACGGCGCAAGCCGGAATTTTCTGAAGCAAGACATGGGATTGCGGCGAAATCGCGCCGAAGCGGTTAACAGGCCGATTTTTCGCAGGCTTTGGAAGTTTGAAAAAGTACTTTACAAAATAAAGTTCTTTTGATACTCATAAATCATGGAACTGCCAGAAGGAATTTGTTCATGCCTACCGTCTCTATCCCATCCGATTTCACCGACGCCGAACCCGCTGCCATCCTGGATGGCGGCATGATGCTGTGGGCCGGCCTGAGCTTCGGCGCCGCCAGCCTGGCGCAATATCTGACCCTGGCAGGCTTTGTTCACCTGCCCAACCCGGCCATGACCGGGTTGATCTGGATGGCGGCCATGGCTGTGTTTGTCCTGGGCGGCATTGTGCTCAAGGTCGGCTCCCGTCGCAGCCATCTCAATCATCCGGCGGTCAAACGCTTCCGCGCGATCTGGCTCAGTCTGATCCTGGGCGCCTTCGTCGTCACTGCCGCCCTGATCGTCGTGCTGGTCAAGGCGCACCTTGGGCCCACCGCTGCCTTCATCTCGGCGCCGATCATGACCGCCGTCTATGGCATCGGCTGGCGGATTGCCGGCGTCATGTCCGGCAACAATATATTTGCATTTCTGTCGCTCGGCAGCTTCGCCGCCGCCATTGGCCTGGCCGCGTTGGCCGGCATGCCGGAACAGTCTCTCGCCTATGCGATTACGCTTGTCTGCTTCGCCGCCCTGCCCGGCGCCGTGCTGATGTCGCGTCAAGCCTGAGCTACAATCCCCGAATCAACCCTCCAAGGTCTCATCCCATGTCCGACTCCATGCAAGACGATATCGCCTATATGAAATCCCTGGCCCAGGCCGGCGAACGCGGGCCGCTGAAAAACGGTGCTTCGCTGTTCTGGGCCGGCCTGGTCTACGGCGCCGCCGCGGTCGCCCAATACGCCTCGATCGAAGGCTACCTGCCGCGTAGCAACTGGATTCCGATTTTCATCTGGGGCGGCGCCAGCGTCATTTTTGCCCTGCTGGCCATCGCCTTCAATATCGGCCGCTGGGGCCAGGCGCACAATGTCGCCAACCGCGCCGCGCTTTCGGCCTGGTCCGGTGTTGGCCTGGCCATCGGCTTCTTCATCCTCAGCATGATCGTCATCACCCAGCGCGTCAGTGACTTCAGCACCCTCTCGTTCCTGATCGCGCCGGTCGTCCTGATTATCTACGGCATCGGATGGTGGGTCAGCGCCAAGATGGCGGAACGCGGCTGGCTGAAATTGGTCGCGTTCGGTTGTTTCCTGGCTGCGCCCGCCCTGTGCGCCATGGTCGGCCGGCCGGAGCAACTGCTCGCCTACGCAGCCTGCCTGGTCCTGTTCGCCACAGTGCCGGGCTTCATCCTGATGCGGGAGAAAGCGTAGGCCCCCATGCCTGAAGATTTCAACATCGACGCCCTGGACGACGTCATTCATGGCCGGTTGCGGTTGGGGGTCATGGCCTACTTGTCGACGGCGGGGGCGGCCGACTTCCCCCTGCTGAAGACCAAGCTCCAGGCCACCGACGGCAACCTGTCCGTTCAACTGCGCAAGCTTGAAGAAGCCGGCTATGTCACCATCGGCAAGGCCTTTGTCGGCCGCAAGCCGCAGACGACGGTGACCCTGACCCCTTCCGGCCGCACGGCCTATATCGGCTATCTCGACGCCATGCGGAAACTGATTGACGACAGCAAGGCCGGCTGACCTCTGCGGCGGCCCCTATCCCAAACCAGGTCGCGTGCGCAGCATAGGCTCCTCAAAAGGGAGCCTATGCTATTTGCCGCAGAGTGGTATCAAGATCGCTGACGATCTTGCGCCAGCCGGCAGCGATCTTGTCCTTCCAATCCGCCCATTTCGCCGCCATGAGGTGGGTCAGATGCAGGTCGCACCCTGTGGCGGTTGGCGTGAAAGTCAACGTCACCCGGCTCACGCCATCCTCCTCATTGACGCCCCAGCTGAAGCTTAAGGTGTGCGGCCGGTCGATGACGAAATACTTGCCTTTGTGGTCGAGCACCTGTCCGTCGCGCCGCACCTTGAAGGAAAACCGGCTCCCGACACGCGCATCAATATCGGCACTGAGCAGCTCTTCGTTGCGCAGGTGCGGGCCGAACAGGAAACCGCCGATCAAGGCCGGGTCGAGCCAGGCGTCGAATACCCTCTCGACCGGGGCGGCATAGCTATGCTGGATTTCGACTGAAACCGTTTCAGGCATTGGAAACCTCCTCTCACAGCATGGTGACTGGCCCAAAGCTTATTCGCCGTGCCTTACCCGCTCAAGGGGCGTATAATCACAAGTAAAGGAGGCACTGATGATGAAACTGACTCCCCAGGCGATAGCCGACCTCAGCCGAGACTTGCCGGAATGGCAATGCGACGGCCAGGCCCTGACGCGCGAATTCAAGTTCAAGGACTTCAAGACTGCCTTCGCCTTCATGACCGAAATCGCCGCCGAAGCGGATCGCACTGACCACCATCCTGACTGGTCGAACGTCTATGACCGGGTGTCCATTCGCCTCTCGACTCACGACGCCGGCGGCCTGACCGACAAGGACGTGGCGCTGGCCCAATTCATCGACGCGGCGGCCCGCAAACGTCAGATCGAAGCGGCCGACGCCTGACGCTGTTACAGTTCCAATAGCTTGTTTTTTCGGTGAAATATCGGGATTGTGGCGGCGAAAAGGCGGCGAGTCCCATATTTAATTTTTATTTTTTGCTGCCTACTTCTGTGCAGGCTGATCGGGCTCGTTCAGGCGGGCTTTCTCAACTTCAACAAAGGGTGAAGAGTCACATATGCTCGAGAAAAAGAACACCATTCTGATTGTGGATGACGAAGAAGAAATCCGCAAAATGCTGAGCATTTTTCTTGATGCCGCGGATTTCAAGGTCTGCGAATGCGATAGTGGCAAGCAAGCCTTGCGGTTGTCGGCCTCGGTGCGGCCGGACCTTATCCTTCTCGATCTCGGCCTGCCGGATATCGACGGCAAGGAAGTCATTGCCAAGATTCGTGAATGGTCGAATGTTCCGATTATCGTGTTGACAGTACGGGCCGAGGATGCCGAGGCCGCGCCCGCGCTTAATACCGGCGCCGACGACTATGTCACCAAGCCATTCTCCGCCGAAGTCCTGCTGGCGCGCATCAATGCCAACCTGCGCAAGTCGGCGGTCAAGGAGGTCGGCGAGCCCGAAATCAATCATGGGCCGATTCGCATGGACCTGGTCCGCCACGAAGTCTTTATCGATGGCGAACGCGTCGGCTTCACGCCGAAGGAATATGACCTATTGCGCTATTTCCTGGTCAATCGCGGTCGCATGTTGACCCATAAGCAAATCCTGAAGGAAGTGTGGGGCCCGGCCCATCTCGAGGACACGCAATATCTGCGTGTCTATATCGGCCAGGTGCGTGACAAGCTGGAAACGCGCGAAGGCCTGGGCAAGGCCATCGTATCGGAGTCCGGCATCGGTTATCGTATGGATTTAGTTGAGTAAATAGGGAAGAAACGCCCACAAGCGCATCCCCAAAAGTGGCGCGAAACGTCGATTGCACTTTTTGGATAAGATGCGCGTGAAAACAAAAAGTAGCGCTCGCGCCGGTAACCATCGGTGCGGGCGCTTTTATTTTATTCTTACCAACCGTCTTTCGCTCGTCTTTGTATATTTATGGCGGTTTTTCTATCCTGGATTCAGCATCCTGGGCGTCACAAGGATTTGCGCCCTCCTCACAGGAGTACATACATGCTGAACTGGATCGTCACTTTTTTCATCCTGGCCGTTCTGGCGGCGTTCCTGGGCTTCACTGGCCTGGCGGGCACATTTGCTGAGATCGCCAAGTTTATCGCTGTCGTTTTCGTGGTTCTGTTCATCGCCAGCCTGGTCTACCGCATGATCACTGGCCGAAGCGCCAATCCACCCTTATAAAGAAGACATGAACGCGAACGGAAAAGCCGCCCGGAAACGGGCGGCTTTTTTCATGTAGGGCGCGAGTCGTGTTTTAGTGCAAAATAGCAGTTGCATAGCAACGGTTGCAAAAAGAAAAATTTCGGATATCACGGAAGTTTGGGGCGACCTTCGGGGGGGATAATGACCACGTTTCAATTTACGCGGCGAGGCCTGCTTACTGGCACGGCGGCCGGTCTTTTGGGCATCACAGTCTTTCCGGCCTGGGCCGAGGACAAAACGGCTTCGAATACGCTGCCGTCAGTGGAGATGTTTGCCGCTTCGCCGACGGTCAGTCAGATCGCCCTGTCGCCCGATGGCCTGCGCGTCGCCCTGATCACCGAACTTAAAGGACAGAAGTACCTCGGCTATTTTGACGTCGAGACCATGAAGGCGGCGGCAGCACCGCTGGGCGATGCCAAGGTCCTCAACCTGACCTGGGGCGACAACGAAAACATTATTTACGTCGTCAGCAAAGCCCGCGACACCAAGGATTTTCGCGTCGGCCTGATCGAACAAGGGATCGCGTACTGCTACAATATCAAGGACAAATCGACGGTTTCGCTGTTCGGTAACGAAAGCGCGGTTGACGACGCCGAACTCGGTTGCGATTCCCGGATCGACCGATTGCTGATTGACGGCAAATATTACGTCTACATGAAGTATGTGTCCTCCCACTGCGTCATCGCCCGGTTTTGTCTTACCGACGCGAAAAGCGAAGCCGTCCTGATCAACGAGGAGTGGTTCGAGGATTGGGAGATTTCCAGCGACGGCAAGAAGGCCTTTGCCACGACCTTTACGCCCGGGGATAGCATCTGGGAGCTGTTCTATCTGGACGCCGATCCGGATTCGCGGTTCGTCGGCTCCATCCTGAAAGTCCATACCAAGGAGGATGACCCGGCTCTGGTCGGCTGGGCCGAGGACGGCGCATCGGTCATTGTTTCGCAATCCGCTGGCGAAGGTCGCGAATATTTCGAAGTCAGCCCCAAGGGCAAACGCGGCAAGACTCTCGATGCCACGGCCGTCGCGTTCGGCAAGGCGCCTTTCTTCAATCCGAAGACTCGCCGCATCGCCGGTTTCACACGGCATGACGACTGGTTCAGCTATGATTGCTTCGATCCATTCATGGCGCAACTGGTCAAGGCGGTGCCGCAAAAGCTTGACCCGGGGTGTCGCTGGAGTTTCATCGACTACGCGGATGACCCGCGCAAACTACTCGTCTATACCGAAAGCGCGACGGATTCAGGCAGCTATTTCTTCCTGGATTTCAGCACCGGCGACGCCAAATTCGTCGCGGAGAACTATCCGAACCTGCCTACGGAATGGCTGACTGAAAAGAAGCCGATTGACTATGTGGCGGCGGATGGGCTGAAGATTCACGCTTACCTGACTCTGCCACCAAAGCGCGAAGCGAAGAACCTGCCCCTGGTGGTCCTGCCACACGGCGGACCGGAAGCACGCGACTATGTCGACTTCGATTGGCAGACGCAGGCTCTGGCGTCACGCGGTTATGCCGTTCTGCAGCCCAATTTCCGCGGCTCAGACGGTTACGGGGCCTCATTCATTGGGGCTGGTCACGGTGAGTGGGGCCGCAAGATGCAGACCGACCTGTCGGACGGCGTGCGGGAACTAGTCAGACAGGGGGTGGCCGATCCGAAACGCGTCGCCATTGTCGGCGCTTCTTACGGTGGTTATGCCGCCCTGGCCGGGGCCACCCTTGATCAAGGGGTTTATTGCTGCGCTGTGTCGATCGCCGGTGTCGCCGATCTCGAATATTTTACGCGTTACGAGAGGCGTCGTTACGGTCACCTCAGCAGCGCGTCCTACTATTGGTCGGATTTCCTGGGGCCATCCGGCGGGTTCAACGAAATTTCACCTCTGCGTCAGGCGACGCGCGCCTATTGTCCGATCCTGCTTATCCACGGCAAGGACGACACGGTCGTGCCCTTTTACCAGAGCGAGGAAATGAGTAAGGCGCTGCAAACGGCGGGTAAGACGGTCGAGTTTGTTCCGTTCGAAGGCCAGGATCATTGGGAAACGAACGAGGCCGCACGTATCGCCATGCTTAAGAACGTCGTCGACTTCCTGCAGAAGCACAATCCCGCCTGAGGTGGCCTATCTGCGGTGATCGGTATAATACAGTGTGAACACGGCACCGCCTTCAGGATGGGTGGTCAGGTCTATGCGGCCGTCAAGCAGGTGCATGATGTGCTGGCAGATGGTCAGGCCCAGGCCCGTGCCGGCGTTCTGTTGATCGGTCTTCTGCAGGCGCGTGTATTTGTCGAACACCATGGTTTGCTTGTCAACAGGGATGCCATCTCCGTGGTCGCGAATACGTACGAAGCCCTCAGCCACGCCATTGGTTTCGATGACGCCATGATCGACCTCGACATAGGGCTCGCTTGCGCCATACTTGCGGATGCCGTGCTTGAAGGCGTTGTGCAATACCAGGCCGATGGCGCGGGCGCCTAACATCGGATCGGTGCGGATTTCGTCACGGTCGCCGACGGCGCGGATTTCCAGTTCGCCACGTGTTTTCATTGGTCCCAGCCGCGTCAGGCTGTCCTGGATCATCTGGCCCAGGCGGCAGGCTTCGAAGCGCGGCTTGACGGCGTCGGCTTCGAATTTCGCCATATCGAGAATATTGGTAATGAAATAGTCGAGCCGGAAGGCTTCGGTTAGGGCCGAGCTGATCAGCGACCGCCGCTTTTCCTCCGGCAGCTTGTCGTACAGCATGGTCATGACTTCGAGCGAGCCGATGATGGTGGCCAGCGGCGTCTTCAGGTCATGCGACACCGACGACAGCATCTGACGGTGCAGATACTCTCGGATTTCGTCGTGCGACGGGGAAGCCAGTTCATCGGGAGACATGATCGAAATCATAGCAATTTTACCGGAGGGGTGCAATCAGTGGGGAAAAGGAGCTGGTCGCTGGAACACTTGTTATGCAAGGGAGTCCAAAGAAAAAGGGAGCAAGGCCTCACCGTAGCACCTTGCTCCCGTTCGCCAGGCAATGACCGCGGGGGAATCTGTTACGCCTGGAACCTTTATCGCTTGTCTCCCTAATGGACCACATGGAACAGGTAGAGGAGAATGATCACCGGGATCGGGATCCCCAACAGCCACATAATGATGCCTTTCATAGGCGCAGTCCTTTCTGAATCAATTGGTTGTGTTCCTGCCAGCGGCGCGGTCCTGTTCCTTCTGCTTGGCGGCCGCCGCCTTGATGTCCTCTGAAGCTTCCGACAAGGCGGACGACGCCGCAATGCTGGTCTTGGACAAGGCGCTTGAAGCCGCCGCGCCGGCGCTCTTCAGATCACCATTGACGCTGCTGGAGCCGCTGACCTGGGGCAGCTTCTGCTTATCGCCGAGATCGTTGGCTGCCTTACTCACCGTGGTGGGGATAGCGTCGATAGTATTGCCGACCACGTCGCCGACCTTCTGGCCCAGTGTGCGGTGGTCGTTGTGATGGCTATTGAACCAGGCCGCTCCGACCACCACAATGATCAGCACCACGAACACCATCAGAAGACGGCTGAACGAACTGGGCGAGTCGGAATAGGTCGTCATGACCGCCTCCGTCTACTCATCGGCGTGGCGAGCCATGTCGAGATACATAGCCAGCTCTTCGCGATCTTCGTCGTTGTCGAACAGTTCCGGCGGCAGTTCGTCGTCATAGAACTCGCGTCCATATTCGGAGCGTACCGGCTGAACGGGGCGCTGACGGGGCGTCGGAGCGTAAGGAATAGTTGTGGCCATGGTTTGATTTCCTCTTCTTATGCCTTGATTTCAGGACGTTCGACCGGGGGGATTTCCGGCTGAACGGCCGGATCGTTTTCCGGCGGAGGCGGCGGATTGACTTCAGGTTCGCGAACCGGCTGAATGTCCGGCACGGGTTGCGGCGGCACTTCAGGGTCTCCGGACACGGAGACGTCAAATGCCGTTTCGACAGTGGTGATCAGGCTGTGGACATGGCGGAGCGCCCTGGCCAGTTCGTCGGTATGGCGCTGCTGTTCCGGCGTTGCCGGATTGCCGCCTTCGTCTTCCAGCCGCAGATATTCCTCGAGGCCGAGCGACAATTCCTTTTGCGCTTCGATCAGGGTATCCACGGCGGTTTCGGAAATCTTCTGGGCGGCGTCCAGGCCGCTGAGATAGGCGTCGGTCCAGGCATTGAGCCGTTCGATATGATCCTTAACGTCGGCCTTCAGTCGCGCTTGCTCGCAGCCGCCCAGCAGGCGCTTCAGGTCCCGGGAGACCTTCTGCACGTCCTCGATATGGGCGAGGTTGGCGGCGGCTAGCGGAGCCGCTTCCGTTTCGGGCGTTCGGGTGACGGCCGGAGTGGGCGTGATAAGGCCGCTAACCGGAGTGTCCGTCTTCATCCTGTAGTTGAGTTCGTCGGGCATTGGGCGGGTCCTTGGGGTCGTGCATCTGCACAGGCCATTGTGGCCTTGCCCAAAACGATAGCCTCAGGACTGCAAAAGCGCAGTGCCGAACCCGGAAGGCCTCCATAAGGAGCCGGTAAGAGGAAGATTTTTTAAGAAGCTGTGCGCGAAACGGCGGAATCCTGGCGCAATTGCCCCAGTTTCAACGCCAGGATGTCGGGCAGGACCGGCTTGGAAATATAGTCGTCCATGCCGGCCTGCAGGCAGCGTTCGCGATCACCCGCCAGGGCATGCGCCGTCACGCCGATGATAGTGTTGCGATAGCCACGCCCTGTATGGGCTTTGGCGGCCTCGAGGTCGCGAATCCAGCGCGTTGTCTCCAGCCCGTCCATGCCCTGCATCTGTACGTCCATCAGGATGGCATAATGCGGTCCCGGCGTCGACTTGATAATGTCGATGGCGTCCGTCCCCGATGCCGCCGATACGGTATCGTAGCCCAGTTCTTCCAGCATTAGGCTCAGCACCATGATGTTGGGTGCATAGTCCTCTACGATCAGGACGCAGGGACGGCCGTTCGGTCCGGCCACCGGCTTCTGTTGACTGCGGCTGAACAGCGAAGCCAGACTGATCGGGGCGCTGCGCATCTCCGTCGCGGGCATGGTTATCCCGGGGCGCGCCTTTTTCAGAGTCAACGCCACGCGGAATTCCGATCCACCGCCAGCCCGGCTATTGACCGTGATCGTTCCGCCCATCAGTTCGATCAGCGAGCGCGCGATCGACAGGCCGAGACCCGATCCGCCATACCGCCGCGTGATGGTTTCATCGGCCTGGGTAAACTTGTCGAAGATCAGCGGCAGCTTGTCCTCGGGAATGCCGATGCCGGTATCGCGTACAGCGAGGCGCAAGGTGACCTCCTCGCCGCCTTTGGCTTCGGTCTCGGCCGTGACGGCGATCTCGCCGGCGTCGGTGAATTTGAGCGCATTCGACACCAGGTTCATCAGCACCTGCTGCAGCCGCGTCCGGTCACCCATCAGCGCTTCGCCGCCGGTCTGGTCAGCGATCTCAAGCCTCAGGCCTTTGCGCTTGATATCCGGCTCGAACATTGTCCGGATGTCGGCCAGCAGGTCACCGGGCGCGAAACTGATGACTTCCAGTGCGATGCGGTCGTCCTCGATGCGGCTGATGTCGAGCAGGTCGTTGATCAGCTTGAGCAGCAGATCGGCATTGGTGCGTAGCGTCTCGACGATCTTCTTCTGGTCTTCGTTGAGCGGCGACTTGGCCAGCACGGTCGCCAGGCCGGTCACCACGTTCATCGGCGTG
>CAYULN010000056.1:0-12446 GCA_964445605.1 uncultured Caulobacteraceae bacterium
ATCTACCAGGCCTTGATCAAACTGGTGGCGACCTTTCCGCTGCGTCGCGACGACGCCTTGTCGGCGGCGCACTTCAACGCCGTCATGGACGACGAGTATGTCCAGATCCGCGACTTCCTCGTCTATCACTACCACGCCAATGAGCGCGAGGGCGAACCGCTGTGGGACCGCATGCGGCACATGACCCTGCCCGACAGCCTGCGCGACAAGATCGCCTTGTTCAGGGAACGCGGCCTGGCCATCTTCCCGCGCCAGACCCTGTTCCAGGAGCAGAACTGGCTGGCGGTCATGCTTGGCCAGGGGTTGATGCCCGAAAGCTATGACCCCTTGGCCGACATTGCCGACGTCAACGAAATCATGGCGGGCTTCGACCAGACCCGCCGCACCATCGAAGCCGTGGCCGACCGGGCGCCGCTGCACGAAGACGCGCTCCGGGCCTTTATTGGGCACTAGTTATGACCGAAGCTCCGATACGCAAGGTTCTGATCGTCGGCGGCGGCACAGCGGGGTGGATGGCGGCGTGCGCCCTGAACCAGGCCCTGCGCCATACCGGAACCCGGGTCGAGGTGGTCGAATCCGAGGACATCGGCACGGTCGGAGTCGGCGAGGCCACAGTGCCGACGATCCGCGACTTCAATCGCGACATCGGTATCGACGAGCCGACTTTCCTCAAGGCGACGCAAGGGACGTTCAAACTCGGCATCCAGTTTTGCGACTGGCGCGAACGCGGCACCGATTTCTTCCATGGCTTCGGCGACTATGTCGTCAACACCGGGCCGTTTTCGACGCTCAATCACTGGCTGGTCTGCCGCGACCGCGATGCGCAGGCCGCCGGGCGGCTGGAAAACTATCACATGGCCGCGGTCCTGGCCGAACACGCGCGCTTCACCGCGCCGGGGCCTGATCCGCGCTCGCCGCTCCACTATTTCGCCTATGCCTACCATTTCGACGCCGGCCTCTACGCCCGCCTGCTGCGCGACAAGGCGGAGCGTGAGGGCGTCGTACGCCACGAGGGCCGCATCCAACAGGTTACGCTCGATCCCGAGACCGGCTTCATCCGCCATGTGACCCTCGCCGACGGTCGCGTGATCGAGGCCGATCTGTTCATCGACTGCTCGGGATTTTCCGCCCTGCTGGCGCGCGGGGCGCTCGACGGCCCCTGGCTCGACTATTCGCACTGGCTGCCGGTCGATCGCGCCTGGGCCGTGCGCGCCGAGTCAGTTGGGCCCCTGCTGCCCTATACGCGGGCGACGGCGTTGGAAGCCGGCTGGACCTGGCGCATTCCGCTGCAGTCGCGCACCGGCCACGGATACGTCTTTTCCTCGGCCTTTACCGACGAGGACACGGCGCGACAGCGCCTGCTGCAAACCCTGGAAGGTCCGGCCCAGGCCGAGCCGCGGCTGCTGCGCTTCAAAACCGGGCGCCTGGAACGCTTCTGGGACAAGAACTGCGTCGCCATAGGCCTGGCGTCGGGTTTTGTCGAGCCTCTGGAATCGACCAGCATCTCCCTGATCCAGGGCGGCGTCACGCGGCTGATTTCGCTTATTCCTAACCAAGGCTTCAATCAGCGCCTGGCCAGGGAATATAATCGCGTCCAGGCGCTGGAGTTTGACCGGATCCGCGATTTCATCATCATGCATTACGCCCTGACGCAGCGCGACGACACGCCGTTCTGGCGCCACATGCGCGAGATGGCTCTGCCCGACACGCTGTTGGACAAGATCGAGACCTTCCGCGAGACCGCCACCGTTCCCCTGATCAACGAGGAAACCTTCGTGACCGCCAGTTGGCAGTCGTTGTTCATCGGGTTGGGCCTGTTGCCGCGACGCCTCGATCCGCTGATGTCGGCGCAGCCGGCCGGCGAGGCGATGGACGCGTTACAAATGCGCAGGACGGCCATGGCCAGAGCGGCGCAGACCGCTCCGATGCATACCGACTATATCGATCGCATCATCAAAGGCGCTTGATAACGCCGAGACCGTTTTCGGCTTTAGCGCCCGCTTATTTATTATATCAATTTGTTTTAAATTGAGTCAAAAGAGGTCGTGTGGTCGCCGAATTTGGCGCACTGACGGAAAATACAAGGGGGGCGATCCTTTCGATGCATACAGCGCTGCGATTTGTCGTAACCATCGGCTGCCTCGCCCTGGGGCTGTGCAATGCCCTCCCTGCGGCCGCCCATGGCAATGTCGAGATCAAGGAGCCCAAACCGCTCCTTGCGATGACCCCGCCGATGGGCTGGAACTCCTGGAACAAGCTGGGCTGCAACATCAACGAAGCCGCGATCCGGCGCCAGGCCGACGCCATGGTCTCCTCCGGGATGAAGGATGCGGGCTATCGCTACATTATCATCGACGACTGCTGGCAAGGTTCCCGGGACGCCGACGGCAATATTCAGCCCGACCCGACGCGCTTTCCCAGCGGCATAAAGGCGCTCGCAGACTATATTCACGATCGGGGCCTCAAGTTCGGTCTCTATTCGGACGCCGGCATACGCACCTGCGGCGGCCGTCCCGGTTCGCGCGGTTACGAATTCCAGGATGCGCGGCAATATGCGCGATGGGGGGTCGATTACCTGAAGTTCGACTGGTGCGACACCGGCACGCAGGATGCGCAGGCGTCCTACCGGATCATGGCCATGGCGCTGCGCCAGTCGGGACGGGATATTGTTCTCAGCATATGCGAATGGGGCGACAATCGTCCGCAGGACTGGGCTGAGCCGTTCGGACACCTGTGGCGAACCACCGGCGACATCCGCGACAATTTCTCTGTCAGCGAAGGTTACTCCCTTTCGTTCCTGGCCATACTGGACAAACAGGCGGGCCTGACGGCCTTTTCCGGCCCCAACCATTGGAACGATCCGGACATGCTGGAAGTCGGCAACGGCGGAATGAGCCACACCGAATACGTCACACACATGTCGTTCTGGGCCATGCTGGCGGCCCCGCTCATTGCCGGCAACGACCTCAGCGCCATGAGCAAGGAGACGGCAGCCATCCTGACAAATCCTGACGTGATCGCCATCGACCAGGACACGCTCGGTATCCAGGCACGACCGATCCGGCGTTCGCCCGAGACGGAAGTCTGGGCCCGGCCGCTCGCCGGCGGCCAGCGCGCGGTCATACTGTTCAATCGGTCGGACAAGCCGCAGTCGATCAATGTCAGCTGGGAAGACCTGCAGTACCCGGCGACGCTGCGACCGGATATCAAAGACCTGTGGACGAAGGCAGTCTATCGCAAACAGCGCAACGGGTTTGCCGCCACGGTCGAACCGCATGGCGTCGTCATGCTACGCGTTGGCGACCTTCATTAACGCTTCGGGGTTCGGCAGCAAGCGGTTCTGCAAAACAACGACCGCGGCGCCCAGGGCCGCAGCGTCTTCAGATGACTCGGCCCGGCGGAACGGCGCTATGTCGGGTACCCGCCCCATAAGCAGGCTGAACCTCCGATTGAGACCTTCGCAGATCCGATCCAGAATGAAGGCGGGAAGACGTCCGCCAAGATAATGGATTTCCGGATTTAGAACGCAATTGATGACGAGGAGCGTGCTCGCCAATGTCTCTTCGGCGGCATCCGCCCACTTGAAGATGGCCGCCTTCATGGTTGGATCGGCCGCCATGAGCTCAGCCGGTGTGGATACATTCAAACCCCGGTCGGCAAGATACTCATACAGGGAATAAAGGGAAACCCTGTCCTGCAGAGAGGTCGTATCGTCCGATTGCAGGCTCAATGGGAAGAAACCGATCTCCCCGCTGCGATTATGACTGCCGCGGTAAGGCTGGGAATTCACTATGATGCCGGAGCCAAGTCCGGCACTGATCAAGGTGAAAATAAAGTTTTGCCGATTAAGGCCGTCGCCGAACTGCAATTCTCCGATGGCTGCGGCCGTGGCGTCGTTCTCGGTGTAGACAGCAACCTTCAGCGCCTTTCCGAATAGCCCGATGACGTCGATCTGCGACCATTGAATGTAGTCCGGCGGTTTCTGCGGCAACTGGACGTGGCCGAGGTCGTCCGGCAATCCTATGCCCAACCCGATCAACCTGTCCGAATTGATGATCTTTTTCGACACGATACGGGCGTATTCGCGTTCGAGAAAGGCCAGGACCTCATCCGGCATGGCAAACCGGGTTTCAACGCTGGTCCTGTCCAGCACATTGCCGGTAAAATCCATAGCCACCAAAGTGATGTGGTCGCGGTCTATGTTCAATCCAAGGGCATAGGCGCCGTCGGGATTGGCGATGAATTTCGACGCGGGCTGGCCCCTCGCCCCCAGAATGCGGCCGTCCTGAAGAATAAGACCATCGGCGAGCAGGCGCTTGGTGATATTGGCGATGGACGGCGCTGTAAGCCCGGTAATTTCCGCGATTCCAATGCGCGTAATCGGTCCGAACGAGCGAATGGCCTGGAGCGTCACGCGCTGGTTGTGATCGCCGGCGCGAACCAGGTTCGTGCCGGACAAGTTGTCACGACTGGACGCCGGTTTCGATTGTCTGAGCGGGATGGCCATGATTTCGCGGCTGTCAATCCATCCTCACTAGAGCATTTTCTATCGGCTTGCGCCTGAAAAATGCTCTAGTTTTTTGTTTTGTCGCGCTTTTTATCCGAAAACCGCGTCACACTTTTCGGAAAGCGCTTTAGTAGGATGATTTTTGACGGCACTACCAGAGAAAAATGCCAGAGAAAAAATGAACGCGACTATTGCGCCGGAATTTCGGATTTTGTCACCGGTGCGCCCTGGCGCCACAGGAGCGCCGCGCCGCGTACGCCCGAAGAGTCGCCGTGACGCGCCTTCAAAAGCTTTCCTTCCCATTGGCCGCCAAACACGTGCGCCCGGATATGCTCGGGCAGGCGCTGGTAGATGGCGCCCACATTCGACAGGCCCCCGCCGAACACAAAGACGTCCGGGTCGACGATATTGGCAATCAGGGCCAGTGCCCGCCCCAGTCGCGACAGGAAGGCTTCAAAGCATTCGCTGGCCAACCTGTCGCCGTCCTCCGCGAGAGCTATAATCGCCTCCGCGGTCAGGCGCCTGCCCCCGCGCTCGGCAAAATCGCGCGAGAAGCCGGTTCCCGATACCCAGGTTTCAATACAACCGCGCTTGCCGCACCAACATTCGGGTGGCGTTCCGTCGGCTATGTCCACCCACGGCAAGGGGATATGCCCCCATTCGCCCGCCAGGCCATTATGGCCTTCAATCAGACATTTTCGGCTGACCAATCCGCCACCGCAACCCGTTCCCAGTATGAGTGCGAATGCAGTCTGCGCATCCTCCGCCGCGCCATCCAGGGTTTCCGACAAGGCCAGGCAGTTCGCGTCGTTTGAGATGCGGACTTCCCGGTCGAACACGCGTTCGAGGTCGGAGCGGAATTCCCTGTCATTCAACCAAACCGTGTTGGCATTGCGCATCCGGCCACTGCCCGGATCGAATGTTCCAGGCGTACCAATCCCCACGGTATAACCGAGTGCGCCGACCTGAGGATGGTGACGCCGCGCCGTCGCCAAGACCCGATCAACCAGGCCTTTTATCTCACCCAGACAGGCGGAATAGGAATCCGGAGTGGCAACGCGTTGTCTCGCCAACTCGAGCCCGGTCGGCCCCAGGGCAATGGCCTCAATCTTGGTTCCTCCGAGATCAACGCCAACATTAATCACTAGTCTATTCCGTTATGTAGCTTGCGCCGTGGCCCGCGAAAATCGGAATTCCGCCGGATTGATAAAAATGATTAATTTAATGGCCAGGCCTTGTCAATTTTGTTGGCCAGCATAGCCTGATAATATAAATTTTATTTTTATTTAATCGCCGCCGCACGTGTGAGCCGGCAAAAATGGGTGGAGGTGTGCGATGGCGACTAGGCGCCGGGATGTTATCAAGACGGCATGTGCAGCGGGACTTCTCGCTTGCCTGGCAGCGCCGGCCGTTCATGCGGAAACGCTCGCGCCACCCCGCTCGGAACCGCCGCGCTTCGCCAGCATTTTCTCCGATCACGCCGTTCTGCAGCGCGATGAAGCGGTAAATGTGTGGGGCACGGCAACCGCAGGCCAGACGGTAACGGTGTCGCTCGACAAGGTGTCCGTTACGGTCAGCGCCGATAATCAAGGTGCCTGGCAAGCCAAACTTCCCGCGCAGCCGGCCGGCGGACCGCATATGCTCAGTGCCGCCGATGCCAGCGGCGCCGCCACGACCTTGCACGACATCGACATTGGCGACGTCTTTCTGTGCGGCGGGCAATCCAATATGCAGTTCCCCGCCCGCCTTTCGACCGGTGCGTGGGGCGATATTCCGGCTTCGACCAATACCAATATACGCTTCCTGACCGTTCCGACCTATAGCGCATCGCGCCCTCAGACGGACCTGCGACAACCGGCGCAATGGCGAACGGCGGCGCCCGAGACGACGGCGGATGCGTCGGCGGTCTGTTACTACATGGCAAAGGAAATCGAAAAGGATCAGCGGATTCCCGTCGGTTTCATCGGGTCCTACTGGGGGGGAACGACCATTCAGGGCTGGATAAGCCAACCTGCCTTGGGCGGTCTTGCCGCCTATCGCGATGGCGTGGATGCGATCACACAATACGCGGCGGATCCTCGCAAGGCCATGGAAGCCCAATATCTCCGCCAGGAAGCCTGGTGGGATAAACATTTTCCCGCCCAGCGCCAGGACCGGCGCTGGGCCAAAGCCGATTTCGACGATTCCGGCTGGAAGCCGATTGAACCGTCAGGATCGTGGAAGACCTCGGGAATAGAAGCGTTCCGGGATTTCGAGGGCGTAGCGTGGTTTCGCACAAAGGTCATGCTCACCGCGCAGCAGGCGCAAACGGCTAATGCGCTCGTTCTTGGACCGATCGATACCTATGAATCGACATGGGTCAACGGCACCTGGATCGGTAGCACCGGCATGTCGTGGCAATGGCGCGACTACACCGTCCCCGCGGGCATTTTCAAGCCTGGCCTGAATATTATCGCTGTGCGTGTTTTGGGGGCGGGCGGGATGACCGGCGATCCCAAGGACCGCGCCATCAAGACGACAGACGGGCAATCCATCCCTGTCGCGGGGACTTGGGCCTATAAGATCGCCGCGCCTGCAAAGCCCCAGGCCGTGCCCGCGGTGCCATGGGCCGTGCCGGTCAGCCTGTCCACCCTTTACAACGGAATGATCGCCCCCATCGAAGGCTACAATATCAAGCTGGTCGCCTGGTATCAGGGGGAAGCCAATGCGTATGACGGTAAGGAATACCAAACCCTGCTACCGCTTCTTATGGCAGATTGGCGCCGTGCGTTTGGCAAACCTGACTTGCCCTTCCTGGTGGCGCAGCTCGCTTCTTATGGCGCCCCGTCAACCGAACCGGGCAAGGCGGACTTTGCAGACCTAAGGGAAGCTCAGCGGCTGACCATCGACCGCGACCCCCATGCCGCCTTGATCACCACATTCGATCTGGGCGACCGGTTCGATATTCATCCCTCCCAGAAAGCCGTCGTCGGGGCCAGGTTCGCAAGAGCGGCGCGTGCGCTCGCCTATGGCCAGGACATTAGCCCAGGTGGCCCGGAAGCGATAAGCGTGGTTCGTGAAGGCGCCAATCTGATCGTCAAGTTTCGGTACGCCCAGGGTCGGCTCCTGACCTATAGTTCAAATCAGGCCATAGGTTTTGAGGTGTGTTCAGAAGCCGCGCACTGCACCTATGCGCCAGCCCTTGTGGAAGGGGACAGTATCGTCCTGCCAAACGCAAATCGACCGGAAGTGACACGGGTCCGATATGCCTGGTCGGACGCGCCCTTTGCGAATCTGTTCAACCTTGACGATCTACCCGCGGTGCCGTTTGAGCTCAGGGTCGAGCCTTAGGTCGCAAGACCGTTGTGTGAGAGGCATTCAACGTCGCTTTGCCCCTAAATGCGTTAACGAGTGCGACACGGTATGAGGTTTGCCTGACATGCGACCGGACTAGCACGTGTACCATGCCGCTTTGAGGGCAGCATATGCTTCACTTCGCCAAGATATCTAAATGTCCGGATTGGGCCATTTGGGCCTCCTCACCAATTTCCCATGAGACACATTAGCGGCAAATCCCCAGAAGCCTGAAACGCCCAAATTATGCGCTACAGCCTTGCGGGCCGCAGTTGCCCCGTGTCGAGGACAGACGTCTTTCGGCGCGGGCACCGATATCCAGGTTAGGCTATTCGTCGTAATAGGCGGCGCCGAAGAGCAGCTTGTTCGTTGGTTCCTTAGCCGAAGCCTGAAAAGCGGGGGTGAGGCCCGCCAGGAGAGCCGCGGTCGCGAAAAAGCAGACCTAAGAGGCATAGCGTATTACCCGATAACTATTGGCAAGTCGGCAAGACCAGCGATTTCGCCTTGCCGTCATAAGTCACAAGCTGCTTGGTGGTCTCGTCGCCGCCGCACTGGACCGCGAACGACGGCCTGGCCACCATACCCTTGTAGCTTCCCTTGCGGTCGGCGATGTCGAGACGCCTGGCCGCATCGTTCCAGGTCATGCGGATGGTGGCGTACTGGCCTTTCTTGTAGTCGTAACCGTCGCCCGCATCGTCATACAGCTCATAGGTTCCGTCCTTGCCAGGATAGACGCGCAGTTCTGTCGGCTCCGTCGACGGCTGGTCGGCATATTGCTTGACCGGTCCCAGCGGCAGAATGCTGCCGGCGCGGACAAACACCGGAATGGTGGCGATATCGGCCTTGGCTGTGACCGTCTGTCCGGGCGCCAATTTAACACCTGTCCAGAAGTCGTACCAAGTGTCCTTGCCGGGCAGATAGACCGTGCGCGTCGTCGCCTTGGCCTGGCTGACCGGCGCAACCAGCAACGCCTTGCCGAACATGTATTCGTCGGTCAGCCGGATGGCATAGGCGTCGTCGCGGAAGTCGAAGACCAGGGCGCGCATGAAGGTGCCGTGGTTGTTGGTCACGTCCCATGACGCCGAATAGATGTAGGGCAGCAGCCGGTAGCGCAGCTTGTCGTAGTCGACCAAGGTCTTCTGGGTGGCGGCGTCGAAATTCCACAGCTCCTTGCCGGCGCCCGTACCGTGGACGCGGAACATCGGGTTGAACACCGCAAACTGGTACCAGCGCGTGAACAACTCGGCATAGGCCGGGTCGCTCGGCCTGCCACCGAAGAAGCCGCCGATGTCCGCC
Organism: uncultured Caulobacteraceae bacterium; assembly: GCA_964445605.1. GTDB lineage: Bacteria > Pseudomonadota > Alphaproteobacteria > Caulobacterales > Caulobacteraceae > Asticcacaulis. The sequence goes on from CAYULN010000056.1 coordinate 9,137, forward strand.
GACCAGTACGGGATGCCGCTCAGGGTGAAGTTCAGCGCCGCCGGCACCTGGCGTTTCAGCGTCTCCCAGTCGCCGTGGATGTCGCCGGACCAGGTGATGGCGGCATTGCGCTGCTGACCGGCATAGGCTGACCGGGTCAGGATGATGGCGCGCTTGCCCGGCTGACCTACGACGTGTTCAACCGGCTGATCTCGGTCACCGGCGGGGGCGTCAGCCTCACCTTAAGTTACGATCCGGAAGGCCGGCTGTCGAAGACGGTGTCCAACGGCGCGACCACCACCTTCCTCTATGATGGGGTGAACCTGATCGGGGAATATGATGGCTCCGGCGCCATGCTGCGCCGCTACTTCCACCTGTCAGGCGCCGACCAGCCGTTCGTGGCGATCGAAGGGGCGACCACCTCGGCGGCGGCAGCAAAGTACCTGCTGGACAACTACCAGGGTAGCGTCATCGCCCTTGCCGACAGTTCCGGTAACGTCAGCGCCTCGGACGTCTACAAGTACGGCGCCTTCGGCGAGCCAAGGAACGCCTCGAACCAGGAAAGCTGGTCGGGAGTGCGGTTCCGGTACACCGGCCAGACCATGATCCCCGAAGCCAGGCTCTACTACTACAAGGCCCGGGTCTACGACCCCGTCTTCGGCAGGTTCCTCCAGACAGACCCCATCGGGACCAAGGATGACCTCGATCTCTATGCCTATGTCGGCGGGGATCCGGTGAACTCAACAGACTCCGCGGGTACTCAGGATGAACCGATTCCTGAAGAACCTATGGGTGTGAAGCCGATGCCGGAAGAGGAGGAGGAACCGATTGTTCCTATTGGGCGACGAGCCCCTTCACAAGTCCCTTCAAGCAGGCCTCCGATTACTAAGCCAAACGATCAGGTTCCGGCCGGCGCAGTGGCGCCAGGACAGGCAGCGCCTCGCCCGCGATGGAACCCGAGCACGCAGGTACCGCCAGCGCCAAGACTACCTGGTCAGAATGGTGCACCTACGACACTAGACCAAGTGATAGAAGGTGAGTTAGATGAAACGACCGTTGAGGGGGCCTATCGGGAAATAGAAGGTAATGCAACTTCATTCAGACGGGACGATAAACCGTATGATCATGTGAACAAAGTCAATCGAGCCATGGCTCAATTGCGACGGTATGAAGACCGATTACACAAACAATATGATAAGGCTGTACGTACGAACGATCATGACACAGTAGTGTCCGTTGGACGCGAATTAGCAAGAGTAAACGAGACGATTCTTAAAGTTGAAAACTACCTGGCGAGAGCGCAAAGATGAAAATGGGCATCCTGAACGAAGTTGAACGCGAGTTGTGCGAAGTTCAATTTGATGATTTCAAATTATTCTCCCTGTTGGCCAAATACTCTCATCTCCCCAATCCAAACATAGATGTGCTCCGGCGATTTGTTTTTGATTGCAAAATCCCCGGAGTCGTTGAGGCCGCCTTAAGTGTATTTGCTGAAAAATGTCCAACTGATGAGCCTTTCTGGAGTCTCATCTTCATGTTTATAGATGGCGTTGATTGGGACACCGATGAGGACGTCAAATTCTCAGCCACATATGCGTTGAGATTCTATCCCTTCGACGATCGAAGGCTCGCAGATGCAGTTCGTACCTGCCTCTTATCGGATGACCCCCACATCAGAGATGCAATAGCTGTCGTAGCACAATTCAAAGCTGGAATATCGCCTCAAAATATCCTCTGGCATTATGAAGGTGGCAGTGTAATTGACCATATTTCTCCGGCGGCGCGTGATTGGCTTGAGCAGCGCAGGCGCAATCATTCGTAAATTAGCGCACGCCCAATAACTTGCTCCGCCTCCCCTCAGTCGGGGCCTCCAATACAGCGGTGATTGGTTTGCTCTGGAGCACATTGCCCATGTCTGTTCTTGGGCAGGACATGGACAGAATCAGGACCACCGTTCTTGACCGTGTGAGGGCACGTTTCGCATCTGTCGCAGGCGAACAATAACCGCTACCCTTTATTTAAAGTCCCGTGATTTGACCAAAATAACCGGCGGGCTGGCGGCGCGGCTACCATTGCGCTTCAGGGTACGTGGATCGGGGCCGGGTTCGCCGTGGCGGAAATCATCGCCGCGCGACTTCGGGATCGGGAAAGCATCGTCGCGATCGCTGACACTGTCGAGTTGGTCCGACAGGTCGATCAACCGCCGCGCCACCAGGTGCACCACCTCACCTTCCTTCTGGATCTGGCCGCTGATCGCCACCATGCGCGCCGTCAGGATCAGGCGACGTTGCTCTTCGTAAAGCTGGTTCCAGATGACGGCGTTGACGATGCCGGTTTCGTCCTCGATGGTCATGAAGGTCACGTTTTTGGCGGTGCCCGGCCTTTGCCGCACCAGCACCATGCCAGCCACCAGGAGACATAATGGCCTGAACACCAATGCAACTTCGGACCATGCCTTATGGCGTTGCCGTTTTTTTCAGTGCCTTGAGCTTATCCACCAAATTTGACTGCTGATAGACCGCCTTCAATAGCTCTTTCGTAAGTTCGATACCGACCTCAGTTTCTTCACTTTCGATGCTGTCATAGGTTTTTGCGACAATATGAGCGGCGTCATTCCCCAAAAGCCTTAGCTCGTGGCCGGCCTCAAACAATTCCTTCGAGACCGTTACGATGCTTTTCAAAGCTTCTATTCGGTCATTAAGGTTTTTGCCTTGAGCACCTCGTTCTTCGCACATTTCTTCCAGCGTCCGCCTAATCATGAGCGCTGCCGCCCGGTAACAACCGCTCGCATGGCATAAAATGGCTTCCCTCAACGACATGGCTATGTTTTGAGGCACTTTGGCAGGATCAAAGTCTATTGTTTCGGGCGGATAGCACTTAATGAGCTTGCCATCGCAAGCTTCAACAAAAACGAACGCCTTACATTCGGCATTTGGACATATCCTCATGCCAATTATAGCGGCCCTTGGCTGTCCATTTTGAGGCACGGCCCATGTTAGGTCGTTAAGATTATGGTAGCCGTGGAATATTCCAATTTGGCCGCATTTCGGGCAGCGGATACTTAGGTCAAATTGATTGGTGGCGCGAGCGCCATTGCCAATGGCTACAAACATACCAACCCCTTTATTTGCCCATTATGGTTTTGCAGCGGGTTCGGGCGCGCTTCCAAACTGCACCATGACTGGCCGTAAACGAGGGTTTAGGCTGAAAACAGCCAAACTTTTGCTTACCGCTTGCTTACCTGCTAAAAACATAAAAGGGTTCCGAAACTCGGAACCCTTTGAAATCCCTGGCGCACCCGAAACGATTCGAACGTTCGACCTTTGCCTTC
>CAYULN010000057.1:0-25165 GCA_964445605.1 uncultured Caulobacteraceae bacterium
AATTAGGTCGACACTCGCAGTAGTCGGGACGACTGCGAGTACACGCCACGATGGTTTGCGCTAGGGTAGGTAGAGAAGGCCGTGACCATCTCGATACCCTTGTTGGTAGGCACGAAATCGTGGGCGTTGACGGGAATGTCGAAAGCCGGGCGTCTCCTCCCTCGGTGACCTGGAGCCCTTCAAACTAGAACCTGTTTTCGTCCGCAGCATGACATGCACGAACGGTGTCGCCGACTGGCCAAGCGGAGAACGAGCTTCATTTCTGTCAACGTCGAACATCAGTTCGCCGTCTTCCTCGTAGTGCGGCCATCTGGCCAATTGTATATTTGGTCCAGAACCGTTTCCGATGGCCCTGGGGTGCGCAATGCGAAGGTTCATAGTCCGCGTGGTAGATTTGAAAGATCGGGCAGACGACATTCGAACGTTTTGACCGATCATCGAACCGCGCAGTTCGACTGGTCGGCTCTTATTATCCAGAGGCAAGCGGTTATTCCGCCGCTTCCGGCAGATCTTGAGGTAACCGCGCTGCAATGTCCTGGCCCTTCGCAAGCCTTTGACCCAAGGTTTCCATAAACTGGTCATAACGTTCTGTAGCGGAGGCCAACGCGGCGGCGGCAGCAGAGTCTGGCAAAGGCGGGTTGGCATTGAGCCAAAGCCAAACGTATACGGTGAAAGCCTCCACGGTGATATTGGTATCGCGCTTGAGGCGCTCTAATTGGCGTTCGATTCGGCCGAAGCGACGCATCAAACCCGCTTCTCGCTGTTCAGGATCAACGAATGCCGCGACCGCCGCTTCCGCCATGACCGATAGCGGTTGGCGCCGGGTGCCAGCATAGGCTTTCAAATTGTCGTAGACACTCGCGTCCAGATAGACTGTCAATCTTATCTTTTTCATTTTGGTCTCACAGGGCTATGCCGTCGTCGGGGTCGAGACTGGCCTGACGCGCGTTTCGCTGAGCAGACTTTCCCAGGGTTTGTAGTTGCTTGACCCGGTCCTCATGTTCGGAGAACGGGGGGCCAAAGTTAAATGGCAAGGTTTCCGGGGATTTGGCTTTTTTGGGCTTGTCCAGTTCCGGCACCCTTCGCAGTTCCGGTCCTCCAGGCGTGGACGGCTCGCCACGCGGAGTGGCAGGCGGCACCACCGGTGCCGACGCGGGGACCGCTAAAGCGCTCCAATCGTCTGGCTGAGGTGGAGAAACCCCTAGCGCCGACGGTGGCGGGAGTATGCGCTCGGTAAAGCGCCTATCCTCAAAATATTTCGCTTTACGCGATCGAATGGGTAATTGGCCGGCAATCATGAGGATCTGCTCATGCGGCGGGAGCTGCATGATTTCGCCCGGGGTCAAAAGCGGCCGCGGAGTTTCCGATCTCGATACCATGATATGGCCGAGCCACGGACTTAGCCGATGCCCGGCATAGTTCTTCATCGCGCGTAACTCGGTGGCGGTTCCTAGGGCATCCGAGATACGTTTTGCGGTCCGCTCGTCATTGGTCGCGAAGCTGACGCGCACATGACAATTGTCGAGGATGGAATTGTTCGGCCCGTAGGCCTTCTCGATCTGGTTCAGGCTTTGCGCGATCAGGAAGGCTTTCATCCCGTACCCCGCCATAAAGGCCAAGGCCGTTTCAAAGAAATCGAGCCGGCCGAGTGCTGGGAACTCATCCAGCATAAGCAAAAGCCGGTTGCACTTGTTCGCTTGTAGGTTTTCGGTCAGCCGGCGGCCAATTTGGTTGAGAATGACGCGGATTAACGGCTTGGTTCGATTAATGTCGGACGGGGGTACCACGAGATAGAGGGACGTCGGCTGTTCCGCATTGGCCAAGTCAGCGATACGCCAGTCGCAGCGGCTCGTGACAATGGCGACCACTGGATCACGATAGAGACCTAAGAAAGACATTGCGGTCGAGAGGACACCGGATCGCTCATTATCCGATTTGTTTAACAGCTCGCGAGCTGAAGACGCTACCACGGGGTGAGGCCCCGCCTTGCCTAGGTGAGCGGTGGTCATCATCAGGCCCATCGTCGCTGTCAGGGTCCGCTTGGGGTCAGATAGGAAATTGGCGACACCAGCCAGCGTCTTGTCCGGTTCTGCATATAATACGTGGAGTATGGCACCTACCAGCAAGCTGTGGCTGGTCTTCTCCCAATGGTTCCGTTTCTCAAGCGAGCCTTCGGGATCGACCAGGACGTCCGCGATGTTTTGAACGTCCCTTACTTCCCATTCGCCCCGGCGTATCTCAAGAAGGGGATTGAATGCCGAGGAGCCGGCATCTGTGGGATCGAAGCGCAGGACACGCCCATGTTGGGCGCGATAGCCAGCGGTCAGGCTCCAGTTTTCGCCCTTGATGTCGTGGATGATGCAACTGCCTGGCCAGGTCAGTAGGGTCGGCACCACAAGGCCGACACCCTTACCGCTTCGTGTAGGGGCAAAACACAGAACATGTTCCGGTCCGTCATGCCGTAGGTAGCTGTCTCCATATTTTCCCAGCACCACGCCATCCGGTTTCAGCAGGCCGCTCTGATTCACGGCGCGGCGGTCGGCCCATTGGGCAGAGCCAAAGGTATCAGCTGTGATGTTTTCACGTGCCCGCCAGACGGAGATGGCAAGGGCAAAGGCCACGGCCAGAAGGCCGCCGCTCGCCGTTATAACGGCTCCCCACTCAAAAATGGCGGGCGCGTAGGCATCGAAACAAAACCACCACCAGAAGAAGCTCCAGGGGGCGTAGACGCGGACATGAAACGCCGAAAACCATGGCGCCCCCAGCTCGGGCTGGAAGGCAAGCCGCCAGGCCGTCCACTGGGTGGCCACCCACATCATGGCCAAGACGGCCAAAAGGATGGCAACGATTTGGCCCCAGAGAATTTTGGTCGCCGACATGCTGGACCCCGATTGATCCGGCTAGGTTGGCGATGATGTTGCGCTTGGCAAGGGGCCCTGTGTCGTGATCGCAGAACCGGAAACAATATCGTAGAAAAAGAAATATCGATGGCGGCCGCTGTTTCGCCCAACCATCAGGGCAGGTCGATTATCCGCTGTCGCACCGCCATGGCGAAAGCCTGTACGCGCGTACGGGCGCCAAACTTTCGGTATATCTTTTTCAGGTGTGTCGCGACCGTATTTTGGGAAATTTCGAGGTTTGCGGCGATACTCCGATCCGTATGCCCGTTAGCCGAAAGGCTCAAAATGTCGATCTCCCGTGAAGTAAGTTCGATGCACCTGTCCGGGACCAGTTGTGTCGCCATCAGTTGCCGGGCGCGGCGATAATAGAGATTGGCGATAGACCAGAGGATATTGATATCGGTAGCGGGCGGTACGGCCGCTTGGGAGGCCAGTGTAACCCCGCCCTGCAGAGAGCGTGGACCGGAGAAGGGCAGCCCGACCCCGTCCTTCAGGCCGGCTTCTGCGGCCATCTCGAGAAACCTGGCTTGATTACCGCTGAGGTGCAGTAGGGAGGGCAAGTCCGTCCAACGAAACGGGGGCAGGTCACCCCGCAGCCTCTGACTGATTGGATCGAAGCGGTTCAAGCCCCGTTGCAAGCGATAGGTGTTCCAGTCTTCCGGAAATGTGTTGAGCCAATGTGACGCCCATTGGTCCCTTGGCAGATCGTAGTCCCGGTGAACTGAGACGGCAGCGCAATCGTAGCCTAGTTCCCGGTAAGTCTCGACTAGACAATCGCCCAGTTCCCTAGGGCTATTGATCGTGGCGCAGCGCGAGGTAAAGGTTCCCCATGTACGCGCCATCACATCTTGAACTATTTGCATCCCGCCCTCGTTCAAATTGTATCTGGACACATCTTCAGATTGAAGGAGCGATTTGATTCGCACAAGAGCTACTCGCGTTTATGTTGTTTTGGAAATGTGGTGCTGCGGGCACCCGGCCGGTTAAACTTGTTGCGGTTGAACCATTTACTTCCCTCGCTTGCCATCTGAGAGGCCCGCGACCCTCTAAATTTCTATCCCTAAGTTGCGTGACCTGCTCAAGTCCCACGCGACCGGCCGTTGAGAGATTACCTTGCCAGAAACCGGTTCCCCCAAATGCTGGTCGAGGCGGGGGGACCACGGTACCAACTGGAAGCCCATGCCATCATCGAGCACGGCAAATCGCCCGGACGCCAAGTCGAGACGCTGACGGTAAATACCGGATACCGATGTCCCTTCAGCAGGAAGGTGAGCGCCACGTGCGCCGCTTTTCGAAATGGTTTCGCATGCAGCTTTAAGCTCCCGGTCTCGCAGGGTGTTCAGCAGGTTCGGTGCCGGCACAAGTCCGCTGCCGGATCGTTTCGCCAGCCCCATCTCAGCAAGCCTCGCGGTTCGCTTCTCAAGGGCGGTCCGGACCTCGGAACCGAAACCTGTCGATGCCAAGGGGAGGCGGTTTGGATTGACCCAATGTCGATCGAGCCAGGTGGAGCCTTCGGCATGGATCTGCGCCTTCAAGTCCAGATCACTTTCAATCCTGGCCGACCGCCGCTCTGTGTCTCCGGTTTTTGAAAACCTTAGAGATACAATCGAGCCAATCGGCGAGTCTCCCGACGCTTCCAGAGAGGGCAGGGCGACGTGGTGCGTACGTCCGTCGGTGGCATCGACGACGAGGTAGGCCGTCCCTTTCAATTCGTCGTCCAGACCCCGTGCCAGAATGCGTCCACAAATCACGTCAGCTTCGCTGCCGGTGTCCAACTGGAAGCTCTGTTGCGACCGGTGCAGATGGGCCGCGGCAATGCCCTGGTGAATACGTTTGATGATGTCGCCACGATGTCCCAGCGCGCGCAATACGATTTCAGCCCGATCAGAGATTATCCATTGGCCCGGGGCAAATTGGTCGGCCAAGCCGAGCGCTTCCAGCTTCCGCATGCGACCGGCCTTCAGAACCTGGAATTCGTCCGGAGGAGACTGGCCATCAGGCGCAAGATCGACAAAGCCGAAACGCCGCGCATCATATTGCAATTGGCGATCGATCTGGGTGTAACGCTCCGCTTCGATCTGGCGATGCAAGGCCAGCCGGATGTCGGAATCGGTCCTCGGCCCCAGTTCGTCCGTGACCAGGCCCTGGGCACGGGCGCGCAGCCCTTCCTTGATGTAGTCCCGGCTGATCACCAGATCGTCGCCGGTGTCCGTCACTCCTCGGACCAGTATATGGACATGAGGGTGTTCGGTGTTCCAGTGGCTGACCGCGACCCAGTCGAGCCGGGTGCCCAAATCCACCTGGGCCTGCTTCATCAGATCCCGCGTAAATTGATCGAGGTCCGCCATGTTTACGGCGTCCTCGGGCGACACGATAAACCGAAAATGATGGCGATCGGCGGCGCAACTTTCGGCAAATTTCTCGGCTGTCTTCGCATTGGGTTCGCGGCTGAAAAGGGCCGCCCGCTCGCCGTCCCGAGTTACGCCCTCGCGTTGGAGATATTTGAGGTGCGCCTTTAGCGCGGTCTGCCGGCCATGAGTTCGGACGACACGGGCTTTGATGACGACGAGGCGGGAGCGATTGGTTAAAAGGCGATTTGCGGCGTAGGTTGCCTGCCGACCTCGGCCGAAGCGCGAATGACCTGTGGAAATCTTGCCGCGTTTGATCGTGGCGCCGGCCTTTTGCGCCGATGCCAGGGCTTGGTAAATGAAGCCCCGATCGCGTTGTGCGCCCCTGGTGCGAATGCGGCCGGGCCGTATCCGGAAATTATCGTCCTGCTGCATGGTTCATCCCCAACCTCTTATATTCATATGGAAAAACAGTTGGTTAGACTGCTTGCACCTCACGAAGCGCGCGCCGCACCTCTCGTTTGTATCCGTTAAGTGTCTGTAATCATTAAGACTAAAGTCGTGCGGACACCCTAGCCCCTCTCATCCTTTTATCCTGCCTTCAAAATCTGCCGATCGATCTCCGCTGAAGTTCAAATCCAACCTCTATTCCGAGGTGGCGGCGCCGGTGGCAGACAGGCTCACGAACGGACCAGCAGGGCCGGAGGACGCCATAGGACCGTCAGCCCCAGTGTCGGCAACGAACAAGCCGGCTTCCGTCCAGGGCGTGGCCCTTGGTTTTGGTGTGGCGTCGGTTATCGGACCCGCCGATGTTCCCAATTTCGTGTTGATGCTGACAACATAGGCCTGCGTCTCCCCGGGCAGGGCCCTGCCGTGGTCGCGGTGCAATTCATACCGAGCGGGGCCCGCATTGTAGGCGGCGAAGGCGCCTTGCCAGCCATATTGGTCGTACAGTTGGCGAAGGTAATAGGTCCCAGCGATGATGTTGTCATGTGCTTCTAATGCGTCAGCGCCATGGTTCTACTTCGTGCGCAATCTCTGCCAAGTCTTCGGCATCAACTGCATGACGCCCATAGCGCCCTTCGGCGAGACGGCTGTGGCATTGCCGCGCGATTCCGTTCGGATCACCGCCCAAATAACCTGTTCCGGAACGCTCGTCCGAAGGGCGGCTTCCCGAACGTAAGAGGTGAGATTACCGGCCGTGGGAGAGGCGGTAGATTGCGCGGCCAGAGCGGCAAGTACAAAGGCGCCGATCATTTTAGCTTGCGTCTTCCGTACGCGTGCTGCGACTGCCGTCCCGCTTCCAGATCAGCACCCATTCCTTCTTGTCGCTGTCGCGTTGGAACAGGTTGGCGCGGATTGGCGCCGGCAAGGTGGGATCGTCCAGGGAAACGCTAATGAATTCTCCAGCCCGTTCGCTTGTCTTTTTCCAGGCGACGCCGACTTCGGGTCCGTCGGCGTCCTTGAGATGGATGGTGTAGTTGGGTTGCCCCTGCACGTCGGGTTGGTTGGTCGGAACGAAGACGACATGCCGGTCGAACATGAGTGTCCTGACCGTCCCGGTGAATATGCCGCGAAGGCGTGTAAAGGTGCCGATTTGGGCCATAAGTGTAGCTCCAGATAGTGTAATTCTTCCCACTTGTGTGTCGGTAAGCGGTTGGACGGATTGTCAAAAAATGAGCAGCGGTTGAGCGCGACCCAGGATCAGCTTTTGATCGGTGGCGCCAAAGTAGCGGCCGTCGAAGCTGTCATGAACCTGCGGGTTCATAAGGAAGATTTGGTTGGCGGCGACGTGCCGGCATCCCTGCCAGATGGGCAGGGGCCTATGCATTGCGTCGGAAGATTTCGCCATTCCAACTAGGCGGCCGTTCAGTGAAATGACCGCGCCAAACCGGCACACCGTTTCCCCGGGTAGTCCCGCGACCGGTTTGATCAGGCGCACACCTTTTGGCAGGTAATTACGGGCTTGAGCGATCCGCGCGGCGCTGATGGGCAGTTCCGCAACGGCAAACTCACCATGTTTCGGAAGCTGACCTGCCTGTAAAAGATAGAGCCCGACAGGGACGCTCGGTGTGAGATTCCAGATCAGTATGGGCAGGGGGTGAAGTGGCGAGGTCGTGACAAGCCCAATGACGGCGATGGCCACGATCGACAACACAGGTTTCACGGCTTGGCGTGGCGGCAATTTGACGCCGAAGGTCACGCCGATGGCCTGCGCAATGCCGGATAGGACTCGGTTGTCGGCACGATCCGGCCAATACCGGCGTCCGTCGTAGAGATGCGCTTGCCCTTGGACGCCCAGGATTGCAGCGCATCCAAGGCATAAACGACGCGTCCGCCGAGCTTATGGAATGTTGGACCGGTGCCATAGGTACGGTGTTTTTCAAGTGTACGCGCCGACAAGCCGAGGAGCCGGGCGGCTTCGACTGTTTTCAAATAGCGTTCCGGCAATGGTGGTATGGAAATAGTCATTTTATCCCCTCATCCGCCGAAAATTGGCGGCAATCGCAGTACAGCGTAGAATTGAGTAGCTTTGAACAACTGGCAATCGAGAGTGGAAATGAAGATGCTAAACTGTATGAGTTTTTGGCTTAATCGGGGTAAAATCGTGCAGGCATCACCTATTCAGGTGATGCCTGTCACGTGCAAAATCTTAGTCGAATGTCAGTAAGAAAGCCCCCGATCCGAAGATCGGGGGCTGTAGATCATGAGGCCCGGCTGCGCGTCCAGACCAGGCTATATTCGCCGGGTTCGTCCTGGAACATGCTGGCGAAGAGCGGTGCGGCGAAGGATGGATCGTCGAGTTTCAGGGAGAGATAAGGGCGATTGTCCCGCGATGTTTTGTTCCAGGCGGCGCCGATTTCGGCGCGTCCGGCGTAAATACGGTAGGCTGGAGCGTCGTCGTTCGCGGGGGCTTCTTCCCGGACCAGCCGGACGTTCTGCAGCTGCACGTTGACGGTGAAGATTTCGCCGATGATCTCAGCACCAGCGGTTTGGAATTTGCCGATAACAGCCATGATGGTCTCCTTTGATGTGGTGGTCGATGCCGCCCTGTGCGGCCTCGATGGCGCCGAATTACAGGAGACTGGACCTGCGTCATGGTTGAGCGAGGCTTTTTTACTGCGCGAGGAACTGACGAATCGAAAATGCCGCGCCACTCTGAGGCGCGCCCCAAAAAATTCCGTCAGGGGGAAAAAAGCCGAGAGCGGCCATTGACGCAAAAGGGCCGGGCTCATGGAAATGTGCGCCCGTCGATGGCTTTGCGCGCGGCGGCCTTTCGCGCCGTCTTCAAAGGTGACTTTGCAGGGATTTTCGGTTTGCCCGCTTGTGCTGAAATCATTGGCGAAATCTATGCTGCCTCGATGCACTGGAATGCTGGCCATTCCCGCGGCGCTAACAATGGGACGCCGGCCTACCGTATCTACGCTGGCCACCGGGCTACCCTCCTGGAAGGAATTGAGCATATTAAAGCCAAACATCAATGACACCAGCCTAGCCAGACTGAGCCACGCCTGTAGACGGCACCATAAAGAACCGCCGGTGCGCCGCCGCCGCGGTGCCGACCGCGGCCGCTGAGGCTACGAGATCGCGCCACAGAGGATTGGGAATTTGTGCCAACGAGGCATCGACCATGGCAAATGCCGCGACGGCCGGCGGGATGACAACGGGCGCTATGATAAGGAGCTTTAACCAGGTCGGTTTGGCGAAGGCGACTGCCAGTTGCAGCGCGGCTGAGGAAATGGCGAAGACGATAGCACCGACGACAATGGCGCCGATCCAACCACTGCCCGTAAGATAAGCGGCATGACCGGCAAAAATCGCCGTGAGCAATGGAACAAGGTTGGCCGCGAAATAGGTGACGGTGAGCCAAGCCGTGGCAAGCGCTGCAACCATAAGGGCGAGGACGAAAAGTAACATTGCGGGTCCACAGGATTGATGAGAAAGGCGGCACTTAGCCGCCACGCCAGACGGGAATGCCGAGCGTTTTGGCGCGATCCGCCAGATTGTCCTGGACGCCGGAACCGGGAAAGACAACCAGTCCGAGTGGCATCATGTCGAGCAGAGCTTCGTTGCGTTTGAAAGGCGCCGCGCGCTTGAACCGCTGCCAGTCGGGTTTAAAGGTCACTTCGGTGACGCCGCGAGTCGAGGCCCACTTCGAGGCAATGAGGTCGGCCCCCGTCGGCGAGGCCGTATTGAGCAAGACCAAGGCGGGATGTTTGGCCAACAGCTTGTCGAGCTGCGTCCAAATGGTCGCCACGTCCTGGTAATCGATCCCGCCGCTAAAGGCGACGCAGGGTCCCGAAGGGGCCAGCAATTTTAGCCGGCTTGCCTGGCGGGCTTTGATGTAGTCGCGGCTATCGATAAGGGCGGCGGTCATGTGGCGATGGTTTAATTGCGAGCCCGCTTTCGGGCGCCAGGCATCGTGGGTTGCCAGTTGGTATTGCGCGGCGGCCAGTTCGCGTAATGCCTCAAGGATGGCATGGCGCCCTGTCAGGGCTTGACCCTGCGCTATCAGTCGCTCCAGATCGGCGGCTTTCACTTCCGATCCGTCCTGATGGGCCTGGGCATTTTGCTGGGCGACGACATTGTCGTCGAGTGCGCGGTCGAGCCGTTCGGTTGCACGATGGAACAGGTTGACCTGGCTCCAGAGGAGAGCGTCGCGGTCGGCTTCCAGCGGCGAATCGAGCAGGCAATGGTCGAGCGCATCGAAAATATCGGCGACTGCGCCGCGCAATTGGTCTTCGTCCGGAAGCGGACGTGGATCGACTTCGTCGTCTGGGAAATGCGGGCCGTACAGGCGAAGTGACTGCATCGCGTACTCGGTTGCCGAGGCGGCATTAGTTTCGTGGTCTTCAGCATCGTAAGGAAACATAAGTGTGGCTTTCAGGTTATGCCCGCGCCGATCGCGGGCCTTACGGCGACGCTCTCGCCGCGGCTTTTGGCGCGGCGCACCCCTTGGGGCTTGACCGGACTAGCGGGCTATTTTGTTTCGCGATGCAAAGCGCGCCTTGGCGCGCAGCGGAAAATAGTCCGCCAAGGCCGGTTGCGGCGGGACGAAAGCCGTGGCGTCGTCGATCGCTCAAGGCCCCCTCGGCGCTTCTGACCGAGAGTTCGCGCAACCTTCGATCCGTATGCTCGAAACCATCGGCCTCATGCGTCGTGAGTAGACGCGGATCTGAGCCAGTTCTCGACATTTGCTTGTCCGAGAAGTCGTGTGCGCAGGCTGTCGGCACCAACTTGCTGGAGGTCGGCATTAAAGTCGGCAAGAGTTGGCCATAGAGCGAAGGCGTCGATGGCCTTAGTATTGGTCGAGGCAAGCAGGTTTCCGGCGGCAAGGCGTCCGGCGTTGTCGTTGTCACCCGCAATCAACAGCCGTCTGGTCGCCGGATGTGGTCCGTATCTGGCGAGGTTGCCCGCGGTCAGTGCCGCGTGGACTGTCAGCCAGGGGAAAAGGGTGCGGAGCGATAGAACTGTTTCGATCCCTTCGCCCACGACGACCAGTTCGCCCGGCGATCCGAATTGGACGACCCCTCCGGCCACCGGGCCAAGTGAGCGTTTGGGACGTTCAAGTGGCGCCTTGCCTTGGTTGGGTCCATCAAAGCCGTCCGGATCGAGGTAGACCCGGTGTACCCCGCTCAGCGCGCCTGACCAATTGGTGACCGAAGCAATAAGCGCGGGCCACGTCCGTCGGTCGTTTTCAGCTGTCGGTCGACAATAGCAGGACGGTGAGAAGCGAAGTCCGTTCGCTACCGCCGGATCAATCGACCGGTTCAGAAGGTAGGTTTCGCCGAGTGTTCCGCGAAGTTCAAGGCTGTCGTGGTACAGCCATCGTGCCTGGCCCGTCCGATTGCTGTTTGGCTTCTTCTCCACCCGAAAGCGTGCGGTACGAGGGGCGCCACGGTTTCCGACCCATCGTTCAGCGTCCTCAATGGCGGATGCGAAAGTATTGTCAGGACGACTAAACCGAATGATGTCGAGTAGATCGCCGTGCTCTCCCGTTGCCCCGTCGTTCCAGCGTCCGATCATGTTCGTGTTGCTGGCCTGAAGATGCACATACATCGAGCGACCTGGCGCATTGCGCGCATCGCCGACGATCCAATAATTGCCGAGACGATGTCCGTTCGACAGATAGTGTTGGCACACAGATAAGGCTCGTGTGGCGAGTTGGGCTTTTAAGTCAGCGATGTCCCGGCTCTTCATGGCAGCCTCCGAAATGAACGAAACCCGGCGCAACCGCCGGGTTTCGCGAAGCTTTGAGATCTATTCAGCGGCCTGGGCCAGTTCGGCATCTTCCGCCGTCAGATCCGGCTCCCCTTCATGCTGGGACGGGCCGTCGATGTCATTTTCGGTCCCTGTCGGCGGTTCCGGCTCGGTGGCGGGCTTGGGTGACCTGAGCGGCTCGGGCAGCCAACCCGAGGTCCGCAAGAGGGCTTGCGCCTCGGCGGCCATGTCGCCTTTCTTGAGGTGACCGATGCGCGTCGCGGCCTCCGGGCCGCAGCCTTGTTCGACGGCCTGAAGAATCCGCGCCTTTGGCACTCGACCGAGATAATTGTCGATCGTCGGAACCCACCCCAGGGCCGCTATGTCCAGATTGGTCTCAACGGCGATGCGGTCAGCTTCTGACAAACGGTTCTGGACGCTGGCGGCCGACAGTCCGTTGTAGCCCGGCCGCGCCGCTGGTTCGAATAACGCATTCACCCCGAACGAAATCAGGTAAGCGAGGAGCTGCATCCGGCTGTCGTACGACAAGGCGGTCAAATGATCCCAAAGGTCGGCTATTTCTTCAGGCATGCTTTGGCGCCACAGATCGCAACGCTCATCGATACTGCGCGCTGCGAGACAGTCCTTAAGGTCAGGGCCCTGGTGCGCAAGGCTCACTGAGAGAAGCGTCACCTGCAGGCAGTTGGCCATGCCGCGACGATAGAAAGCGTCCACGCACAGCTTGTGAAGCAGCGCCGTGAAAGCAATGTTCGGCTGGCTGGCCAAGGCGTCGCGAAGAGCCAATGTCCTGTAAGCGGTCAGTTCCCGGTGCAAGGTGTCAGGCAGTGGTTTGACGGCGGTGTCTTCCTCTTCTGCCGGCTCGGCGGGCGCGATGGTTCGGCTCTCGACAATATTATTCGGATCATCGTCTGTAAGATCCGAGTCGTGCAAATGGCTGGGCTGTTCTGTTTCCGGCGTGTCGGCATTGGGTTCCGGGCGACGATCCTCGGGCCGCACAAATCCGGCGTCTATGTCCAGGGAGCCGTCGCGATTGATGGATAGGAACACGCCGGCGATCGCCATGTCTTCCGGGTTGAAGACGGGCGGCGGGTTTTCCAGCTTTTCGATCTGTGCCTCGAGTTCCGCAGCGCGCTCGGCCACGGCGTCCGGAAGGTCTTCGCCGACATAGGCTTCGTTTGAAAATATGCCATTGTACTCATCGACGGCGGCCTTGAGCGTTGCCGCGTCCTCATCGGAAAGCATCGGGACGGAGGCGACGAGTTCGTCCAGGTCGTGTTGAAAGCCATACGGAAAATCGGCCGCGGCGGCGACCCACTTCCAGCCTTGACCCTTGATGGTTTCGGCCTCGGTTGTCAGTTTTTCAGTGACCAACCGGTCAAGCAGGACCGGATCACTTAGCCATCCGCCGTTATCTTCGGTGAACAGATCGCGGAGAACGGTCCCGCCTGCCTCGACATACGCTTCCAGCCCAACGAACAGAACGCGCTTGTCGGTGGCGCCGACGGTCGCTTCGGTCAAAACCCGCTTGATCCGATACACGCCGAGATCGCGGCTGGCTTTCAACTGCTTATAGACCGCTGCCTGGCGGTCCGCATCCGGGTTGACGGTGAAGGCCATGACCAGTTCGAGCGGAATGTCGCCGGACTGGTAGGCGTCCAGGATCGACGGTGCGACATTGGCGAGCTTCAGCCGTTGCCGGACGACGTTGACACCTACGAAGAAGCGAGCGGCGATGTCTTCTTCGCTCATACCCTTGTCGACCAGGGCTTTAAAGGCGTGGAACTGATCCAAAGCGTGCAGCGGAACCCGTTGAACGTTCTCCGCCAGCGAATCTTCCTCGGCCAGCCCGTCGGTTTTTACAATGCACGGAACCGGCGCGTCCTTGGCCATACGCTTTTGCTGAATGAGGCGTTCCAGCGCACGGAAACGCCGGCCGCCAGCGGGTACTTCGTAAAGGCCGGTTTCCTGGCCGGAATCATCGAGCATAGGCCGCACGCTTAGGCTTTGTAGCAGGCCACGATTGGCGATGTCCTCCGCCAGTTCTTCGATAGACAGGCCTTCCTGGACGCGCCGGACGTTGGTTTGCGACAAACGTAGGGCCGAAAAGGCGATGTCTTTCGAGCCATTGAGGGTGATTTTGACAGGCTTGGTCATGGTGTCTCTCCAGACGGCGCGGGAAGCTTCTCTCCCCGCCTGACCGTCACCCTCAACACGCCGCACTCTTCCTCCCCTTGGTCGGGCCTTCCAGCAGAAGCCTGCCACCATGAGAAAAGGCCCGCGCAATTGCGCGGGCCTGCGAGTCACCAAATAAAGCTGCGGTGTAGCGCTTCCCAGGATGGAGGCATTTAAAGTGAGGAGATTTAAATGAACAGTTCCGACCTAATCGATAAGATCGCCGCCGAGGCTGGTATTACCAAGGCTGCCGCCAAGGGCATCGTCGACGGCGTATTCAAGGCGATTGCTGACGCCTCTGCCGCCGGCGAAGAAGTCAACCTACCGGGCTTCGGCAAGTTCAAGGTTCAGGCCCGTCCGGCTCGTGAAGGCCGTAACCCTTCGACGGGCGCCACGGTCCAGATCGCTGCGTCGAAGAAAGTGGCGTTCCAGCCGGCGAAGGCGTTGAAGGATCGCGTCAACGCTTGAGGCGTTTGAGCTGGATGGCGTCAGCTGACGCCGTCCAGCAGTTTCTTGGCCCGACCTTCAAGTTCGAGGCGGGCATCCTGATGAGGCTTTGATCGGGCCAGCGCGGTGATACCCTGGACGAAATCGAAGATACTTTCGGGCTTGTGCCCTTCTTCATTCAGCACGGTTTCGATGATCTTCGTCGTCTCGCCTTTGGAAAAGCCGCGCTTGCGCAGGAAGTCCTGCCGGTCGTCGTCGGTACACGCGACGACCTTTGCCCGCGCCGCCTTGATGCCGTTGATAAACGGCTGAGGCGATGAGTTTGCAAAATTCTCCAGGGCAGGGGCCGCCTCATGAGCAAAGCGGCTGGCGGCGTATTTGGAGTGGCGTATCGAGATTTCTTGAAAATCTTCGACACCCCACAGATTTCGATTGGCGCAAACTGCGCGCAGATAGAAACTTGCCATGCCGAGCGTCTTGGCGCCGACCTCGGAGTTCCAGCAATAGAATCCGCGAAAATAGACGTCGGGCGACCCGTCCGGCAAACGACCGGCTTCGATCGGGTTGAGATCGTCGACCAAGAACAAGAAGGTGTCACGGTCGGAAGCATAGAGGGTGGTGGTTTCCTTGCTAATGTCGACGTAGGGGTTATAGGTATTGGTCGCCCAGTCGAGAACCCCAGGCACCTTCCAGCGCGTATCGCCAATGCCGTCCCCGGCAATTCGCTGCACGGCCTCCACCAGCTCATGGTCGAAAATTCGCCCATAGTCCGGACCGGTCACGGCTCGGAGTTCCACACGCCCGTCGTCGAATTCCAGCGTCTTGATTTGTTCGGCACGGTGCGAGGTTAGGCCGTATTGCAGATTGATTGCGGCCAGGGGCGCAGGCAGTTGCCGCAAATAGGCCGGCGGCGCGCCGGCGAGATTGGAAAGTTGGCCGAAGCTCCAGTGGGTGGGGGCGACCTCCGTGTCTGAACCCGGCAGACGGAGCGTCAATGTCTCAGTGTCGTCACGTCGCGCGTCGATCCGCAGCGCGGCGCTTTCGAAAGTCCGGGTTTGGCTTCGATCTGTTCGGTGCCTGACCGAGGTATATAAATCTGACAGCGACAGGTAGCGTTCGTCCGCTGGTCGGGAGAACCATTCGGACGAAACGCGGCCAACCCGTTGGCCGCGGTGAGGATTGACCTTGTAGCCGCAGGTTGGTGACGCGGGTTCGGTAGGAAAGGTATTCATAGCTTGCTCCAGACGCTGCCGGAAAGTCGCTCTCCAGCTTCATCGCGTCATGGAAACGACACGACCCTCTTTCTCCAAGCGGCCGCCAGGCCGGCGTACGCCCGGTAACGTCTTGTCCAGGAACTTGGAATCAGCTTTAGCCTCGCCGCTCAAGGGGAGTGCTGTGCTTGGGCGTGGATAGAGAAAAGTTGCTGGCCGTTCTTGAGCTGTGGAACGAGATTGCAGATTCTGCGGCGGCTAGTCTCGCCATCTCTGGCAATAGGGGTATGGCATGCGTCGTAGGGACGCTCAGGTCTCGGGGGCGCACACTTACCACCTTGGCCGACGGACCAGAGAGTCGAGCACCGAACTCTAAGGATGATCTGGAAATTGATTGGGCGTTGTCGACCGTTCAATTTCTTCGAGATACCGATTGGGTGCGCAAGGACATAGGTGACGAGACACTTCAGGCATCGGGACAGGCCGTGGAATACGGTGTTGCGTTGGCATCGCTCGTCGCGGCGGTTGAATCGGCGTCGAGATAGGGACGTTTGGGCGGAGCAAATGTGAACCCCTAATATAGTCACAAATTCAAATCGGACTGTAACCTAAGTTGACGGAAACGTCATGCCCGCAAAGTTGCGAATTGCTGCATTGCGGCATATATTGACGAGGTTCGAGCGCTTTGGCGTTCGTTGCCCTTCCTGGGCGTTTCCTCCCTGTAGACTTAAAGGCCGCGCTGTTCAGCGCGGCCCCTTTTTTTAAGCCTTGGTTGTCCTGGGTTTGCGAGAACCGATGACCTTACGCCCGCCTTGTCCCAAACCCATATCCTTCGCCAGCTGTGAGCGGGCTTGCGCATAGGAGGGGGCGACCATGGGGTAGTCCTTGGGTAGGCCCCATTTTGTACGGTAGTCTTCCGGCGACATGTTGTGCTTTGTTCGGAGGTGTCGCTTCAGGGACTTGAACTTGCGGCCATCTTCCAGGCAAATGATGAAGTCATTGCTGATCGATTTTTTCACCGAAACGGCAGGTTGAAGTGGTTCTTCGGACTTGGCAGGCTCAGTGGACGTAAGACCATTGACACTCTTGTAGACATTCGAGATGAGTGCCGGTAATTCCGCTGGTGCTAAAGAATTGTTTCCGACATAGCTCGAAACAATATCAACGACCATGTCGGTCAAACGCTTTTGCTCTTCCATTGCAGTGATCCTCTAATCAGCAATTGTTGCCATCTGCATAGACCAACGATGTCGCTAAAGGAAATTCTATTTGGCGGAACTGTTTGTTGAGTTCCTTTCGCGTCGTGCCAGTTCCTCGCGTATGCGTCGCCAGTAACCTTGCTGGTAAAGGTCGCATTTTTGCGATGCCAGAAATTCCGCGTTGAGAGCCTCGTTACGCGCGCGATGACCGAACTTTGCGATCAGCTCGTCCGCTCTCCGGGCAATTTCAGCCTTGGGGACAAGGATCGGTCGAATTTCGCTTTCCCAGATCGCCAATACAAGCCCTAGAGCGATAAAAATGGCGACACCGAATAAACCTAAAATGGGTGATCCGTGCATTGGTCAGCTCGATGCGATGATGCCTTGGAAGAAAAACGCAACACTAACCGACAACTTGACACTCAGGTCATAGAGCCGGGACGCGCTGACTCTAATCCGACCCGCTTCATAATCGATGAGTTCGTTTTCGGGAATGCAAAGCTGTTGCGCCAGGTTACTGGTCGGCAGACTCAATCGTTCGCGTTGCGCACGAATACGCTGGCCGACAAACTCGTCTACGCTTCGGGCCAAATAGGATCGGCCATTATCATTCGCACTCTTGGTCATGTTCCGGCTCCCCGGAGCTTGCCAGCGGTACGCCCCCGCGCAAGCCTCCTCTGGATCTCTTTGGTGATCGGGGAGTTAGAAAACCGGCATTACTCGGTCCCTGTGACCTTTAGCCGAGGCCTGTTGCATGCGCCACAGGCTCCCCGACCTCATAGTCAAAGGAGGGCGTGCCGGAATGGCCGACATCAACCAGTAATGCTCGGGGTTTTCTACGACCCCAGAGCTGCGCGTACAGCTCCGGGTACCACTTATAGCCGAATCTTGGCCGGTCGCCAGACTGTTCTTTGGGAAAGAACGTGATTGCGCCTTTACGCCCGGAACGTCGATCCTCGGGTCGCGAACGTCGCGCTGCGGGGTCCTGCATGAAAATCGCCACCTATAACGTCAATGGCATCAATGGCCGGCTGCCTGTTTTATTGCGCTGGCTGAAATCGGCTGCGCCGGACGTGGTCTGTCTCCAGGAACTAAAGGCGCCCGACGACAAGTTTCCGCAAAAGGAACTTGAAGCCGCGGGCTATGGCGCCATCTGGCACGGCCAGAAAAGCTGGAACGGCGTGGCGATCCTGGCGCGCGATGCGGAACCACAGGAGACCCGCCGGGGGTTGCCGGGCGATTCCGACGACACGCACAGCCGCTACATCGAGGCTGCGGTTAATGGCGTCCTGATAGGCTGCTTATATCTGCCCAACGGCAATCCGTGTCCTGGCCCGAAATTCGATTACAAGCTTGCCTGGTTCGAGCGATTGAAGATGCACGCCGCCGAGCTTTTAGGGACCGAGCTGCCGATCGTTCTGGCTGGCGACTACAACGTCATCCCGACCGATCTAGACGCCCTGCACCCGAAGAGCTGGGTCGACGACGCTCTGTTTCAGCCCGAGGCAAAGCAAGCCTATAAGGAACTGGTAGGGCAGGGCTGGACGGATTGTCTGCGTCATTTTCATCCGGACGAGCAGATCTTCACCTTCTGGGATTATCTGCGCCACCGCTGGGAACGCAATTCCGGTCTGCGCATAGACCATCTTTTGATCAGCCCCGCGCTGAAGCCGCGTCTTTCCGCCGCCACGGTAGACCGCGAGGTACGCGGTTGGGAGAAGACCTCGGACCATGCACCGGTCTGGATCGAACTGGCTGAGTCCGAGGCTTGACCTCGTTCGTTAATGTTCTATATTTGTTCCGTCGTCAAAATGGCGAGCGAGTGAGTGGCGTATGTGCGGCAAGTATGGCGGTCCGGCGGAGCTGGAAGTGTTCGCGGGGTTTTTTGAGGTACCGCCGCCTTTTCAGAAACGGGACACAGAAGAGTTTCGGCCGATGCGGACGGTAAAGGTTTTAGCCAAAAATTCGATTGGTAAAGTCGTCTTCCAGGACATGCGCTGGGGCTTGATCCCGTCGAGTCATACGGGGCCGATCAAGGAATGGACCTGGCACACGTTTAATGCCCAATTGGAAGAGATCCATACCAAGCCGGCCTTTCGAACTGCCTGGTTCAAAAAGAAGCGCGTCATCTTCCCGATGGAGCGCTATTTCGAAAAGACCACGGCGCCACTTGATTTGCTGGGCAACCAGCGCGGTCAACAACGGGTGGCCATCACCCGTACCGACGACAAGCCGCTAGGCGTTGCCGGTCTCTACGATTACGCCAAGACGGCGGACGGTCCTGTTCTATCTGTCGCTATGCTGACCCGTGCGCCGGGGGACCGGATGCGGACAATTCATGATCGTGAGCCGGTCGTTCTCGAACCCGAGACCTGGCAGGCATGGCTGGACGGATCGGACGATATCGATCTGCTGACGCCATGGGACGACAACGCATTCACTATTGGCGTGGCGGTCTAGCCTTCCGAAGGCGATAAGATCGAAAGCTCAAAGCGAGCGACCGCGGTAAATAAATCTCGTGAGCATAGTCACTTTATGTTGCGTTGCAAAATATCGAGATAAGCGCTTACCTCAACGGCATCGGGCCGTTTGGGAAATGCCTTGGCCCATCATTTTTGTGCGATTGCGAAAGCTGCGGAATATTCCGCCGTCGCGAGTCAGGATCAAACCATGTCTGGACCGTTTAAGATCGACCTCAAAGAGGCGACGCGTCTAACCCGCTTGGGTAAACTCAATGAGGCGGTTGACGCCATTATTGGGGGCCTCACTGGAAAATCGCCCAGGCCGGTGCAAGATGATGCAAAGTCGCCGAACACTTCCAAATCTAACTCGCCTCGGTTCAAGGGCGAAGCTCCAAAGGGATTTGCCAGTCCTTTCACAGACCGGGTAAAGGCGTCCGTACCGCCTGCCTATGAAGGGCCGTTTACGGAGCACAGTTTCTCGAACGCGGCCGGCCAGCGCAACTACAAACTATATGTCCCGAAACACCTGCCCGCAGGGGCCGTGCCGCTGATCGTCATGCTGCACGGCTGCACCCAGTCGCCTGACGATTTCGCCGCGGGCACCCAGATGAATGCCCTGGCTGAGGAATTCGGCTTCCTGGTTGCCTATCCCGGCCAGCCTAAGAGCGCCAATGCGTCGAAGTGCTGGAACTGGTTTAACGTCTCAGAGCAGCAGCGGGGTACCGGAGAGCCGTCGATCATTGCCGGCCTAACCGAAGCGATCATGCATCAGCACTCGGTCGATCCAGGCAAGGTGTTTATCGCAGGCCTGTCAGCCGGCGGCGCGGCGGCAGCGATCATGGCTGAAACCTATCCCGATCTTTATTGTGCCGTCGGTATCCATTCCGGTCTCGCTTGCGGCGCGGCCAAGGACATGGTCTCCGCTTTCGCCGCGATGAAGCAAGGGCCTGGCGCGCCCGCGTCGCCGAACCACAAGACCAAACGCTTCCCTACCATTGTCTTTCATGGCGATAGCGATGCGACCGTTCATCCCTGCAATGTCGATTGGATTGTTGGCACGTCGCCCGTCGAAACCATCCTGGAGCGCAATGGCCGATCGGCCGCCGGCGTCGAATATAGCTGCGCTATTCACTATGACGAAGCTGGCAAGCCGGTCATCGAGAACTGGTCGGTGCGGGGCGGCGGTCATGCCTGGTTCGGCGGCAGCCCGGCGGGCAGCTATACGGATCCATCCGGTCCGGATGCCAGCCGCGAAATGGTCCGCTTTTTCCTCGCCAACGCTAGCCAGTGAGAGACACATCTGCACTTCTCTGAGTGCTAGGCCGCCAAGTCCTAAGGCTTCTGCCGAAGAAACTCGACAAAGGCGTCGTCGGTCATGACGGAGAAGGGTGTTTGGCGGCCGTCGGCGCCAAAGCCGACGAGCATACTGAAGGGTGGCAACGTATCGGGCATGACCAATGGCGTATCGTCGGTCAGCTGCAACTGTTTTCGCGCGGCTTCAGCGGCATCGATATTCATACCGGCGCACAATAAATGAAAGTCCTCAAGTGTCGGATAAAGGGTGGTGTCGACAATACCATTGCGCCTGGCTGCATCGAGTGACGTCAAAAGCCGATAATAGGTCCGGCTGGCCGGGGTATCGATACCGTTAAACAGCACTTGCCGGCGGTAGGTCGTCCGCGCGTCTTCGATCAGTTCGGCCAGGGACATGGCATCATTTCGGGTCAATCTTCAACGCCTTCAGGTATTCGGGGTTTATCCCTTGTTTGACGTTGAAGTAGTCGGTCCAGGGATCGCTCTTTTGCTTGGCCAAGCGCTCCGGCACCGAGTGGATGTTGAACTCGGCGGGCTTCAGACCTGGACGCAGCTCGCTCCACTGCAGTGGCGTCGAGACCGTGGCGCCGGGGCGTGCTCGGACCGAATAGGCCGACACGGCGGTCGAGGTTATGTCATTGCGCAAATAGTCGACGAAAATCTTTCCGGTCCGTTTGGCTTTTGACATGGTCGCGACATAACGCTTCGGATCGTCGTGCGCCATCGACTCGGCTATGGCGCGGGTAAAGGCCTTGATCGTCGGGAAGCCGAATTGGCGCTCGAACGGCACTACGACGTGCAATCCTTTGCCGCCCGTGGTCTTAAGAAAACTCTCCAGGCCCAGTTCGCGCATGCGCTCGCGGATTTCGGAAGCGCCATCGATGACGTTTTCCCATGGCGCACCGGGGTCGGGGTCAAGGTCGAAGATCATACGATCGGGCAAGGTGGGCTGATCGTTTCGGCATTGCCAGGGATGGAATTCGATGACGCCCCACTGCGATAGGGACAAAAGACCCAGTTCGTCTTCGATGGCCATGTAATGCTCGGTGCGCGTTTTTACCGGCACATCGACTTCGTCGACATTGTGCAGACCGCCATGCGCCGGCAAGTGGCGCTGGAAGAACTGCTCGCCGGTAATGTTGTCCGGGATACGCAGCACCGATAGGGGCCGCTTACCGACATGCGGCAACATGTGCGAGGCCACCGCTTGATAGTACTGGACCAGGTCGAGCTTGCGCTCGCCGGTGTCCGGATAGACGACGCGGTCCGGGTGAGACACCGAGACGCCGCCGACGTCCACGCGTTCGCTGTCACCTCGCGCCGGACGGGCAGGGGCTTTGGCTGTCTTGGGTTTGGCAGCCTTCGTGTCCTTGGCGGGCGCAGCGGCCACTTCGGCTTCCGCCTCCTGTTCCGCCTGGGCCACCGGCTTTTCCAAATCGCGGTGCACGTCTTTGGCTTTCTTATCTTCGCGCAGGCCCTGGAATGAGGGGTGGCGCAGACGGCCTTCGTCAGTCCATTCGGTGAACTCGACTTCGCACACCAGTTTCGGCTCAACCCAAATGCCCCGGCCGACATCGGGCGGTAGTTTGCTGAACGGCTTTGGCACCACCTTCAACGCATCCAGCTTCTTGCGAATATCGAACAGGCTCTCGCCATTGAAACCCGTGCCCACCTTGCCGGCGAACTTCAATTCTGTGCCGTCGTAATAGCCCAGCAGTAGCGAACGGAACCCGCGCTCGGCATGGCTGGATTCGGTGAAGCCGACGATGACGAATTCCTGGCGCTTATGGCATTTGACCTTCAGCCAGGCTTCACCGCGCCGGCCGGAATAGATGGAATCGGCGCGTTTAGAGATAATGCCCTCCATCTCCAAACTGCAGACCCTCGGCAGGAACTCGGCGTTTTCGGCGAAGTGCTCGCTGTAGATGACCCTGTTGTGTAGGTCGTGGCGTTCGAGCAGCGCCTTGAGGCGGGTTTTCCGTTCCAGTAACGGCAACCGTGTCAGGTCGTCGCCGTCGAGGACCAGCAGATCGAAAACATAATATTGCAGGTTCTCGCTTCGGCCGGCGCCAAGTTCGTCCTTCAGTTTCTGAAAGCTGGACGCGCCAGCTTCATTAACGGCGACGATTTCGCCATCGATCATGACCTGCCCGACATGAAGTGATTTTAGTTCATCGGCGATCGATTGATATTTCGGGGTCCAATCGAGACCGGAGCGAGTTAGCAGGTGGACCTCCCCTTGGTCGATCAACGCCATGGTGCGGTAACCATCGAACTTGATCTCATGAACCCAGTTCGGCCCTTCCGGTACCGCGTCGGCAAGGGTCGCCAATTCGGGCTTCATGAACTTCAACGGCTTATAGGCCTTGGCGGGTTTCGGGCGCGATTTTGCCGAAGATTTAGGCTTGGGGTTTTCAGGTCCTCCGGCCATCCGGCTGTCCTCCGCGCGTCCAGAGTGCCAGACCTTGTCAGCGTCGGCCGCGATCTCGTCCATGCTACGCGCGGACAGAACGCTGGTGGCATTGGCCTCCAGCCACGTTTCTGCATCTTCCTCAAAGGCGTCGTGGTCGCGGTGCTTGATCAGGAGCCAGTTGTTGCGACCGTGGTCCTCGGGACGTTGCTTCATCCGGGCCAGCACCCAAGAGCCATGCAACCGCTTGCCATGCAGAATGAACTTGAGTTCGCCCTTTTCCAGGCCTTCGCGCGGATCGCCGATCGGTTCCCACGTGCCCTCATCCCAGAGCATCACCGTGCCGCCGCCATATTCGCCCTTGGGGATGGTGCCTTCAAAGGTGCCATAAGCCACAGGATGGTCCTCGGTTTCGACGGCCAGGCGTTTGTCGTCGGCATTGGGACTTGGTCCGCGTGTCACAGCCCAGGATTTCAAAACACCGTCCAGCTCCAGCCGGAAGTCGTAATGCAGGCGTGTCGCCTTGTGCTTCTGGATGAGGTAGCGGTTACCGCCGGGTTTGGCGACAATGCCTTCCGGTTCCTTCGTCTTCGTGAAATCGCGTTTCTGCCGGTACTTTGACAGATTGTCGGAACGATCGTCCATCTCAGCCTGCCTTCTTGCGTGCTGTGGCCTTCGGCGCGGTTTTGGCAGCGGCCGGCTTACGAGTGGGGTGTTCGTCGTCATTGGCGGTCTCGGTGCCCGGGCCGGTGGAATTAAGACTGGCGCGCAGCGCATCCATGAGGTTGACGACCTTGGCGGTGGGGCGTTCTTCAGGCACGACCGGCTCACGGTTTT
The DNA here is from genome assembly GCA_964445605.1 of uncultured Caulobacteraceae bacterium. Lineage (GTDB taxonomy): Bacteria > Pseudomonadota > Alphaproteobacteria > Caulobacterales > Caulobacteraceae > Asticcacaulis. Next base: position 23,523 of record CAYULN010000057.1, read on the forward strand.
CGATGCGTGCTTGGACCAATTCCTTTAAGGCGTCGGTGTAGCGATCATGAAAATCCTCCGGCACGAACTCACCGATCTTTCGCTTGATCAACTGAGTGGCCAGGTCCTTTTCGTCTTCATCGACCTTGGCTTCCTTGATGTCGCCGAAGACGTAGCCGCTTTTTTTGATCTCGTCGGCATAGTGCAGCGTTTCCAGCAACAGGCCCGGCCCACACGGCTTGACGGCGCACAGACGCTCGCTGCCGGAGATGACGATCTGGCCAAGACCCATGACCTTGGCTTCGCGCATGGCGTCACGGATGACGGCAAAGGTAGCGAGATCGCCCTTGCCTGAAGGCGCCAGATAGTAAGGGGTGTCGAAATAGACGGCATCGACGGCGTCGTACGGCACGAAGCGAACCAGTTCCATTGCTTTACTGGAAGGAATCTTCAGGTCCTTGATTTCGTCGGGCTCGAAGAGGACGTATTCGCCCTTGTCGACCTCGTACCCCTTGACGATATCAGCGCGTTCAACCTCGACGTCGCCAGCGACCAGCTTTTGCCGCACCCGCTCGCCGGTCGGCTTATAGATCTGATGAAAGGCGATCTTGCCCTTGGCATCGATCGCAGTGAACATATCCACGGTCAGGGAGACGAGCGACACACGTATGGTGCCGGACCAGTAGGGGCGTATTGCCATTGTAGCCTCGCATTTTTCGAGGAAGAGATGGCTGAGAATAAGCGCTGGAAGCGTAAAAATTCGAGTCGGGCCTTGAGCGGTGATCGGGTGTCAGATCGATCCCTATTGCGCCCTTACGCTCGTTGCGGCGACTCTAACTCAACCGTGCGCCTGCGTTGGCGCGCTTTGTTGAATTGGAGGATATTGCCATGACCGATCAAACAACGGCGGAAAAGAAGGACGTCGACCAGGATCTTGTGAACCGCATCCAAGGCGCCAATCCCGGTCAAAGAGATATCAGCCAGGGCGATCCGACAGGGCATGGCGAGCAGCCGACCTCGACGACCGAACAGGCTGACCCGCAAGTCCGATCCGGCGCCGGCGTCGACATCGATTCTGGCCGGATGCCGGCGGACGGCGTTCTCGAAGTCCATGATACGGACGATAATGTTTTGGACGAGGAAAAGCGTCATAGCATAGCGAGCAATGGCCCGCGTAAGGAGTGACGCTGTTCAGTCGTCGTCGTTTCAGATATCCGTCGCGCATTGAAAGCCCGCCGCGAAGGCTTCGGCCAGGCTAGTGACGCCGAGCTCGACATAGATAATATACCCAAGGCCGACCGGTGACAGCGACATCACGCCGCGTTCGTCAGGGACGATGAAGCTCAGTCGCAGGCATTCAGCCTCGCGAGAGGTTTGCTTGAGGCGTTCGATCTGCGGCAGGTGCTCGAAATCGACCGTGTTGTTCGCCATGTCGGGAGCCTACCACGGCTTCGATGACAGCCAAATGTCTGCACCTGCAAATCGTCTTCAAGTGAAGGGCGATGTAAGCGGTGTCATCACCGAAATCTGAACAGATCGGTTCAATTTTTCCACCCACAAGGGCTTTTCATTGGTTATGGTGGGGTGCCAGGTCCCTTGCCCCCCTCGGAACCTGGCGTTCTCCAAGTCGGCCGCTCGCATCCCCCCGCGAGCGGCCGCATTAC
>CAYULN010000058.1:0-4071 GCA_964445605.1 uncultured Caulobacteraceae bacterium
GTCGGCTTGAGGCCGGCCATTTTAAAGATTTTTTGGCGACGCAGGCGGCCGTTCAGGTAAAACACGCCGTTCATCAGGATCGAGCGCGGGGTCGAATATTCGATCGAAATCGACACGTTCAGGTCCGGCCCGTTGAGCACGCGGTGCGGCGAATGGATCGGCCAGGCGACTCCTTCGCCGGGCGCGACCGCGACGGCGGCGCATTCGGCTTCCATCTCGTCGCGGAACGGCAGGTCGGACAGGTTCTCCTTCAACAGGATCGCTTCCAGGGCGGTTTCGGTGACATAGTCCTCGCGCGGTGGATAGATGCGGATCGTCTTGTGGCCGCGAATGTGCCACAGCATGGTTTCGGCCGGATCGACATGGAAGAAGATGCCCATGTTGGCGCTCGACAGGATGATGGCGCCGTCCTGGTTGGTGATGGTGGTGCCGGTCGCCTCGGCGAATTCGCTCATCAGCCGTTTGAACAGGCCGCCATAGACCGGATTGACCGTCATCACATGGCGCGGACTGACCCAGAGATGGCCGGTCCTGACCGCCTGGAGGATCTCGGCGCCGTTCAGGTCCCAGGCCTCGCCGGCGATCCAGCGCTCCTCGGCCGGCGGATTGGGCCGCATGGTGCAGACGGTCAGCTCGTCGCGCGGATGGCTGTCGAGCAGGCAGGCGAGGGCGTCATCCTCGAACAGGCCCGTGTCGCGCAGGCGGTGATTGAAACGGGTAATCTCGCTATGCACCCGCGAGGGGGAGCCATCCCAGGCGGAAATCAGCGGTTCAGCGGCGGTTTCGAAAGCCATGGTGCGTGTCCTCTGCGGCGTCGGCAAGCCAGGCTTTCAAACTCCATGCCAGCCTGGCTGCCGGTTCTGCGCCTATTTCTGGCAATTCTGTTTGAGCATTTCGCGGTTTCTATCAAGCATCGTGGTGACGGAGCCCAGAAGCTTGCGCGGGTTGGTCACGTCGCCGCCGGCGGCCGTTCGTTTGGCGACATAGGCTTCGATAAAGGCTTTCAGCTTGGTCATGTCGTTGTCGCCGTCCTTGAGCAGGGGACAGGCTGTCGCCATGTCGTTCTTCATGAGCGGCTCGAAGGCTTCGAACATCGGCTCGCTGGCCTGGCTGAACAGAGGCCCCGCGGCTTTCATGAAATCATCTTCATTGTCCGGCACGGGCGGGATGACGAGCGGCGTGTGGACATAGGGCTTGCCGTGGCGCGGGTCCGTATAAGGCTTGACTTCGGCCAGGGTACGCTTCTGGACCTGGGCCAGCTCGGCCTCCAGCGCCGGCAGCCGGGCGATCAGCGCCGCCGCGCGCGGCTCCGGGTCGCCGCCCAGGTCGCGGATGGCGCCGATGGTCGTGGTGAGGCTGGAAAGCAGATCGTCCAGCGATTGCAGGTCGCTCAGGGACTCCAGGCGGTCCTTGCCGGTTTCGGCCCTGGCCTGCGCCGCGCGGACCTTGTCCAGCCGCGCCAGCTCCACTTCGTCGCGGTAGATGGCCTGCCAGCGAAGGCGTTCGACGAGCGTGCCGGCGCCATGTCCGTCTTTGGCGGCCTGGGCGGCGGCGCAACTGTCGGCCATCGACCAGAAATACCGATCCGCCGTGCCGGAAGTGCCCAGGAAATCGCTGATCAGCGGTTCGATATCCTTGCCGGCCTTTTCATAGCTATGCAGAAGCGCCAGTTCTTCGGCTCGGTATGCCTCCCCCTCGGTCAGGAGCGCCTGCCTGATCGTGCACATCTTGGCATCGTCGATGGGCCAGACGGCCACGACGTGCAAGGCCTGGCTTTCGTAGTTGGCCAGGACCGGGAAATGCTTCTTGGCGATGGCGTCGAAGGCGTCCTTGTCGGCCTTGCTCAGGGGCTCCGCCCAGGCGGCCGTGGCCACGACCGCACCCAGGACAAGCGCAGCCAGTTGCGCAAGCATCGGCTTCACAGGCACGCCTCCATGTAGGTGATCGCCTTCGCCCCGACCGAGATCGAGCGGACCTTACCATCCTTGCTGGTACGGAAGCGGATGCCGGCCGTGTCCTTTTGCGCCCACCAGGTAAGATTGTGCGCCGGCGGATCGTCGTAATCGGCCGAGGCGACCTCAAGCGGCGTGTACTTGGCGTGCACCTGCGCCTCGGTGGCGCCGTTGGTGATGCCGCGCGACGTGGCGATGCCGCTGGGGCCGCCGAAGGAGACGCTGCTCAGGCGGTAATGTTCGAACAGGAGCTCGACATAAGGATGGCCGGGCACGGCGGCGGTGGCACAGGTTTCGATATTGTTCGAGGCTTCGCCGTTGAGCTTGATGGGCGCGCCGACGGCCTTGCCGGCCTGGTCGACCGTCATGCCGATGGTCAACAGTCCGACGCCTTTTTCGGTGGCGACCCAGGCGGTATCCGCAGCGGCCGGCGTGGCGATCGCCAGAACCATCAAGACGGCGGCAAATTTCAGCGGCATGGCTTTGTCCCCCCAATTGGCATCGGCCGATAGTCCGTCAGGCGGCGGCCGATGTCAACGGAAGGCGTGGAACGACTACGGCGCCGGCGCCGGCGTCTGGGCGCTTTTTGTCTTCGCCAGCTCGATCAGCCAAGCGGTTTGTTTCTCCTGCCTTATGAACCTGTTGTAGGTGGCCATTTCCTCGGGCGTGAGCTCTAGGGATTGGTAGCCCTTGGTCGGCAGGCAAGCCATTATGCCGTCAACCAGCGCCTCCCCGATGGCTTTGCCTTGATTGAAGGCTTCGGCCGTAGTGGCCGGCTCTCCAGCGGCGGCAAACTCCGCCCGTTTCTTGGCGGCAACGGCCTGGCCTTCGATCAGACAGGCCTTTTCAGCCGCCTCTTTTTCCTGCTTGCTGAACGTCGGATGATACCAAACCCTGGTGAGGCCGTTCTGGTCTTCGGCGAAAGTCGGCGCAGCGACCAAAGCAGCCGCCAGGGCTATGGCGGCAATTGCATTTTTCATGATTAAAGCTCCCCGTTATGAGCCGTCTGATGCGGCTTCCGCCTCACCAAAACAGCGTTATTCCCCTGGGTCAAGTCTGTTCCTCTCAAAAAGGGAAACCGGTGTCATTATAAGTGCATAAATTAGCATTGACTAATATATTAGTATTTGCTAATTCAATTCCATGATCGAAGCCGTCACCATCGACACCGTGTTGCGCGCCCTGGCCGACCCGACCCGTCGGGCGGTTTATGAACGCGTCATCGACGCCAAGGAAATCACTGTCCTGGAACTGACCCAGGGCAGCGGCGTCACCCAGGGCGCCATTTCTCAACATCTCAAGTCGCTGAAACTGGCCGGACTGGTCACCGAACGGCCGGAAGGCCGCAAGGTCTATTACCGCGCCCAGCCTGAGGGCCTGGCGCCGCTGGCCGACTGGATGAGCCATTACGGCGTCTTCTGGCGCGACCGCTTCGACGCCCTGCGCTCACTTTTGAAGGAAATAGACACATGACCGATACGCAGAACATCGTGGTCGATGAGCTCTTGCCGCACGCACCGGACATCATCTGGAAAGCCCTGACCAGCGACGACATGATCCAGCGCTGGCTGATGCCGACGAAGGGCTTTCAGGCCGTCGAAGGCAACCGTTTCACCTTCACGACCAAACCCGCCGGAGCTTGGGACGGCGTCATCCAGTGTCAGGTGCTCGAAGTCGTGCCGCGGACGCGCCTGGTTTATAGCTGGAAGGGCGGCGATGCGGGCAATGTCGGCTATGGTGCGCCGCTTGATACGGTGGTGACCTGGACGTTGGAAGCCGCCGGGAGCGGCACGCGCGTCCGGCTTGTCCACGCCGGCTTCGTCCTGCCGCGCAACGAAGGCGCTCTGAAGAACATGGGCGAGGGCTGGCGCAAGATCGTGCCGCAGCTTGGCAATGCCGTCGTGGGAGAGGCGAAATGAACCGGCCGTGGACCGGCGGCTGCGCCTGTGGAGCGGTCCGCTACGAAATCGCCGGCGAGCCGGTCTTCTCCAATCATTGCCAGTGCCGCGACTGCCAGCGCAAGAGCGGTACCGGCCACGGCTCCTACCTGACCTTTCCGGACCGGCGCGCCGTGACCCTGACCGGCGAGATGGCAAGGTGGAACATGGTCGGCGATAGC
>CAYULN010000059.1:0-4890 GCA_964445605.1 uncultured Caulobacteraceae bacterium
CATCTTCTTATCCTACCGGGATTGGATTCCGGCGTGCTGTGGACTCAGGCCGGGGGGCGGACATTAGACGATCGCGGGGAAAACGCAAGAATAGCGAATGGGGTGTGGGGTCCGTGACCCCACAAAACCTTTCTTAATTCCTTTCCCTCTCCTCGCCCCTCTAGGGGGGCGGGAGGAGGGAAAGGAAATAGGGAAGACTTGGGGCCACGGGCCCCAAACCCCATTAGTTATTATTCCTGAGTTTCCGCGTGAGCGCCTCAACATCCCGGGCGATCTGGTCGTCCGAAGTCAGCAACTCCTCGATCTTCTTCACGGCATGCAGGACCGTGGTATGGTCCCTTCCGCCGAAGCGGCGGCCGATATCCGGATAGGACCGCGTCGTATGCTGCTTGCACAGCCACATCGCCACCTGACGCGGACGCGCCACCGACCGCGTGCGCCGCTCCGACAGCAAATCCGCCTGCTTCAGGCCGAAATGATCGGCCGTCAGCTTTTGGATTTCGTCGACCGTGACACGGCGCTCGACCGAAACCTTCAGGTTCGGCTGCAGCAGGGCCATGGCTTCTTCCAGGGTCAGGGTGCTGAGACGCTGGCCGGCCGAAGCCGCCAGGGTATTGACCGCCCCTTCCAGTTCCCGGATCGACCCCGGCACGCGCTCGGCCAGGAATTGCAGGACATCGCCACGCGGCTGCGCCACCGGACCGCCCTTTTGATGGGCCGCCAATTGCGTCAGCTTGCGCTCGATGATCCCCATGCGCAGATTCTGGTCGGCCACGTCCAGCGCGCACACCAGGCCCGACGACAGGTGCGACCGCAGCCGCCCCTCGATCTCGGTCAGTTGCGACGGCGGCCGGTCCGCCGTGAACACGATGCGCCGGTTGGCGCCGATCAACGCCGTCAGCGTATGGAACAGCTCTTCCTGCGACGACGTCTTGCCGCCGATGAAATGCACGTCATCGACCAGCAGCAGGTCGGCCGAACGGATCTCGTCCTTGAACGCCGCCGTCGACTTGTCCATCAGCGCCTTGACGAAGGTCGAGGTGAACTTCTCGGCGGTGAGGTAGACGATCTTGGCGTCGGGCCGCAGGCGCTGCGCCTCCCAGCCGATGGCGTTCAGCAGGTGCGTCTTGCCATAGCCATAAGGCCCGTGGAAGAACACCGGGTTGAAGTGGCCGTCGGCCCAGGAAGCGACCTGGCGCGACATGGTGTAGGCGAACTCGTTGCCGCGACCGGCGACAAAGGTTTCGAAGGTCAGGCGCTCCTGCAGGCCATGGACACGGCCATGATGATGACCATGCGACGGCGCCGGTTGCGGCGCTTCCACCTTGGCGACGGGAGCACTGCCCGACAGCGGTTTGGACGGCGCCGGGGTTGGCGCTTCGGCCACCAGGGTCTCGCCGGAGGCGCGGATCATGTCGTCATATTCGACACGCGACCGCACCTCGAGCACCCGGGCTTCGGGGTCGTTCAGCGTCCACAGCTCCTGGATCCGTTTCATGGCGTTGCGCGAAAACCAGTCGCGCGCCCACGCCGTGGGGGTCACAAGCACCGGATCGCCGCCGCCCGGCCCCGGTTTAAGATGTGAAGGCGCTACATAGGAATTATACGGTCCTTCACCGAGCTCCCGGCGAAGGACGGATGCCACCTTGGTCCACACCATCTCAGGTTGGATCGGCGACCAGCTTGTCATGCTTGGCATTTTTTTATCGCCCCGATCAATTGCCCCATACCTTTTTCTTTACGCATACGCACACCCACCTTTCCCGGCTTCCAGAGTTTCCCTCAGGTTCACCGGACCTCTCAAGCCCCCATCCTGCGGCCCTAGCCCGGACCGCGTGGATTAAGCTCTACAATCTCCCGGCGACCGCTCGACCTGCGACGCCGGAAGGTTCACGCACTCAAAAGCCGTCCTTCCTCAAAAACGGCCTTTACGCCTCACACACGCATCCGGCAATCGAAACTGCCGGTTTTTCTCTCCTCGCGCGAAGAGAAAGCGCCGGAAATAGCCATCCCTGCCCTTGCGAGACGCGTTTACGTCCCCCAAGTCGCGGTCAATCCACTCCGGGATGTAATGGAGGGGTATCCCTCCGGTCCATCCCGGACCAAAGACGGCTTAAAAGCTCCGGCGCGCGTGTGACGGGCGCCACCCGAATTAATCCGTGTTGGGATCAAACAGGCGAGCGAGCACACCATATCTCTCTTCATTGTCTCGTCAATCCGCTTAATTACCGAACACGTCCGATATAAGGGGTTGACACCGGCAAACCGTTCTCCCGAAAGGAGAAAATTAATAAAAAATTTACCCTTTCAGTCGGCTGGTTTGGCGAATTTTTCGGTTGCCCGAAAGAGACAAAATCCAGCCCTCTGCGTTCCTTTTCGAGAAACACATTTCAAAGACTGGATTTTATTGAAAAATATGACCAGCACCACTGAGTCGGCGCCGGAATCGTACAGGTGAAAAAGCGCCGAGGCCCTTTTTCACCCTTGGAAAATCAGGCGCCGAGCTTCTTCAGCTGGGCGGCCAAGCGCGACACCTTGCGCGACCCGGTATTCTTGTGGACCACGCCCTTCGACACCGCGCGCATCAGTTCCGACTGCGCCTCGATAAAGGCGGCCTTGGCAACGGCGGCATCGCCGGCGACCACGGCTTCTTCGAACTTGCGCACATAGGTACGGACGCGCGAACGGCGCGCCTTGTTGACTTCGGTACGGCGGGCGATCTTGCGGATCGCCTTGCGGGCGCCGGGATTATTGGCCATTCATCACCTGATTGGACGAAAGTTGCTTAAGACAGATGCCCCGTCAGGCGGAGCGCGGAAATTCAAGGGGGCGGGATATAACCGATGCAGCCCCCCCGGTCAACGCCTTCGGGGATAGTTTTCGCGCCCATTGGTCGATTTTATGCACAGCGGTTGGTAAGGCGCTGTTTTAAGGGGTTTAACCACGAACGGCACGAACAGACACGAACGCTTCAAGTCTAACCACGAAAACGCAGTTTCGACGCAGTCAATAAGGCACGGATATGCCGCCAAGGGCGACATTACACGAATAGCCAAGTTCGGATATCGGCGCGGAAACGACAAAAGGAAGCGCTTCGCGCTTCGAGAAGATCTGCTAATGCCCACGGTTGCGAGACCAGGTAAGATCTTCATTCGTGTAATGCCGCAGAGCGGCATATTCGTGTCATTCGTGGTTAAGCTCTTGTTCGTGTCCGTTCGTGTGGTTCGTGGTTTAAAAAACCTACGCCATCTCGGGCTCAGGCGTCAGCACCCCGGCGGCGATCAGGCTGCGCGCCGTTTCGCGGATCGCCTCGACCGCCGGACGCGGATGCCAGCCCAGGTCGGCGCAGGCCCGCGCCATGGAGCATGGCGTGTAAAGATTGAGCTCCGGCACCGCCAGCGACGCCTTGCGGTCGAACAGGGCCGCCAGGCGCACGGCGAAGTCCGGTATATGCCGCGTCGTGATGCGCGTGGCATAGCTGGCGAAATCGCGGCGCAGCACCTCGACGACGTCGCGCAGCCAGATGAAGCCGGCCGTCGCCAGGTAGCGATTGCCGATCGACAGGTCGTTGCGCAGGCAGCGTTCGTGCAGGTCGGCGACATCGCGCACATCGACCCCTTCGAAGCCGACCTGCGGCAGGCCGGTGATCTCGCCGTTCATCAGTTCCTTGATGACCGCCGGCGTGGTCGACACGTCGCCGCCGATCAGCGGGCCGAACACGGCGCCCGGATTGATGGTGGTGATCTGCATGTCGGGATACTTCATGGCGAAATCCCAGACCGCCAGTTCGGCGCGCGTCTTGGATTCGTGGAAAGCGCCGATGGCGTGCGATTTCAGGTTGGTCCAGTCGCTTTCCGAGAACGGCGACACCCGGTCGGCCGAGCCATGGCCATAGGCGACGGCGGCGATCGACGAGGTGACGATGGCGCGCGTCACGCCGGCGCGACGGGCGGCGTCGAGCACGCGCACCGAGCCTTCGACCGCCGGCTTGATCAGTTCGGCGCGGTCGCCGGTGTCGTAGGGCGACGGCGACGCCAGGTGGAAGACCGCGTCCATGTCCTTCATGGCCTCGTCCCAGCCCTCGTCATTCATCAGGTCGGCCGCGCAGAAGCTCAAGGCGCGCACCGGCGCCAGCGGCGCCAAGATGCGCTTCAGGTCGGCGGCGCGCTCCATCGTGCGCAGCGTACCGCGGACGCGGTAGCCCTTGTTGAGCAGGTGGACGATAAGCTGGCGCGCGATAAAGCCGTTGGCGCCGGTAACGAGAACTGCACGGTAGGGCACTGGTAGCCTCCGGGTTCGTTTCGGATAACGGCAATATAAAACGACAATTTAATGAAAAGTAAATAGAATACCTTAACGAAGATAGTCCTTATCACTTCCTTACTTCTGGCACACCGGACAGAAAAAGCTTGAACGGCCCTGGTGAACCTTGCGTTCTATCGTCCCGCCATCGTTTCGCGGACAGGGTTGACTCTTGCGGTCGTAGACGCAGAAGCGGTGCTGGAAATAGCCCAGTTCCCCTGACGCCGCCGCGAAATCGCTGATCGACGACCCGCCCGCCGCGATGGCGTCTTCAAGCACGGTCTTGATGCCGTCGACCAAAGTGTCGGCCTGTTTGGCGGTCAGGTCGGCCGCCTTGCGGTCGGGGCTGAGGCGGGCGCGCCATAACGCCTCGCACACGTAAATATTACCGAGACCGGCGATGCCGGCCTGGCTCATCAGCAGGGCTTTCAGGTTGAGGTTACGCCCCTTGGCCTTGCTCAGGAGATACGCGGCCGTAAGATCGGCGGACAGGGGTTCGACGCCCAGAGTCTTGAACCAGCCGCTGTCGTACAGCTCGTCCGGTTTCAGCAGGCGCATGAAACCGAAACGGCGCGGGTCGTAGAAATC
>CAYULN010000060.1:0-8725 GCA_964445605.1 uncultured Caulobacteraceae bacterium
ATCATGAGCCCGTGCTGCCTGTCGGCGCGCAAGGCGTTCTCGCCGGAAACCGAAGCCAAGTTCAGCCAGATCACGACCATCGACCAGTCAAAATCCTTAAGCTTCGGCGATCGCGCCACCTTCGCTTCGGCCGCTGCCTGGTCGCCCAACCCGCAGAAGCCGCCGTTCTATTTCGACCTGCCCATCGGTTCCGACGCCGACAAGGCGAAGGTCCTGGCGCGCTGGGCGGCCAACGCGCCGCTGGCTATGGTCGACCAGTACATCTTCAACCTGCGCCAGTACCACGCCATCGCCATGGATGTCGGCGACCAGGACGGCCTGAGGGTCGACGCCGGCGAGCTGCACCGCATCCTCGACAGCTACGGCATCGCCAACAGCTTCGAGATCTACAGCGGCACGCACATCAGCGCCGTCGCCGACCGCTTCCAGAACCACGTCCTGCCGTTCTTCAGCCAGAACCTGTCGTTCGAGGCCAGGAAGAAGTAGCCGCTACTTCGGCAATGCCTTGCTGCCGGTGACCGTCAGCTTGGCGTTGACAGTTACGGCCGTCGTCCCGGGCTGGCCGCCGCCGACATAGACCGTATACTGGCCGGGCAGGACGCTGCGATTACCCTGGGCGTCGACCTGGCTCAGGGCGCGGGCGTCGAGCTTGACGGTCACCGCCTTGGTCTCGCCGGCCTTCAGGTGCACGCGGGTAAACGCCGCCAGGCTGTGTTTCGCCGACAGAGCGGTCTTCGGCTTGACCAGATAGGCCTGCACCACTTCGTCGCCGTCGCGCTTGCCGGTATTGCTGACCTTGACGGTCGCCGTCACCGTGCCGCCCGCCTTGACCGTCGCCGCCGACAGGACCGGCTTGGCGTAGCTGAAGGTCGTGTAGCTCAGGCCCTGGCCGAACGGATGCAGCACCGGCCCGTCGAAATAACGGTAGGTGCGGCCCTTCATGTTGTATTCTTCGAACGCCGGCAGCTGGCTGACGTCCTGATAGATGGTGTAGGGCAGGCGGCCGCTCGGGTTGGTCTTGCCGGTCAGCACGTTGGCGATGGCCTGGCCGCCCATTTCGCCCGGATACCAGGCCTGGACCAGGGCATCGGCATTTCGTTCGACCCACGGGTCGGAAATCTCGCCGCCAGTCATATAGACCACCACCAGAGGCTTGCCGGTCGCCTTGACGGCTTCAAGCATTTTGCGCTGCGCCTCGGGCAGGGCGAGGCTGGTCCGGTCGCCGCCGGAGAAGCCCGGATAGTTGACCGCCATTTCCTCGCCTTCCAGGTCGGGCGACAGACCGACAAACGCGACGACCACGTCGCTGGCCTGAGCGGCCTTGACGGCATCGTCGATCAGCGGCTGGTCCGGCGCCACCCAGTCGAGCGAAGACGCGCGGTCATCGGTCGTCCGCACATAGTCGATGCGGACGTCGTGCGGCTTGGTGTCGGCGAAGGTGACTTCGATCGGCGCGGCCGGCGGCTGGGCGCACATGCCGGAATTGCACGGCGCCACCGGCCCCTTGACGACGCCCGCCAACTCCGGTGTCACGGTCAGCTTGCCGTCGACCCAGACATTGATATTCGGCAGGGGCTGGCCCGGCTTCGGCGTCACCATGCGGAAATTCAGCTTGTAGGTGCCCGGCGCCGGCGGCGTGATAACCCCGGTCCAGCGCACTGAGAAGCCGAGCGGCTTAAAGCCTTCCGGCGCGGTGTGATAGAAGTCGAAATTGATCACCGGATCGAGGCGGGTCAGCTTCGGCGTGCCGTCGAAGGTCGTGTTGTCGAAATATTCGCCCTTCAGGCCGAACTCGACGCTGCCGGCTGCCGGATGCAGGTAGGAACGCGGCACCGGCATGCGCATGCCGTCGATCAGCGGCGCGCCCGGTGCATAGGCGACAGTGTTGAACGCCTTTTCCAGCGCCACCAGCGGGAACGACGGATCGACCGGCGAACCGGTATAGTTGCCCTCGATCGATTGCAGCAGCTCGGCATTTGGGCCGATCACGGCGATCTTTTCCGAGCCCTTCAGCGGCAGGATATTCTTGCTGTTGCCGAGCAGGACGATGGCTTCCTCGGCGGCCTTCAGCGTCAGGGCGCGGTGTTCCGGCGAGTTAATGACGCTGGCCGGGATCTGGTCGTACTTACCGCCGTCGATCAGGCCCATGCGGATGCGCGCCGCCATCAGCCGTTCCAGCGACACGTCGATCTCGCTCTCCTTGATCAGGCCCTGTTTGACGGCGTCGGGCAGCGCCTTGTAGGCGCTGCCGCAGTCGAGGTCGGTCCCTGCCTTGACAGCGGCGGCTGAGGCATGGGCGGCGTCGGGCTCGGTCTTGTGGCCGGTATAGATGTCGGCCACCGCGTCGCAGTCCGACACGATAAAGCCTTTGAAGCCCCAGTCTTTGCGCAGCAGGCCGTTCAACAACGGGCTGCCGCACATCGGCGCGCCGTCGACCGCATTGTAAGCGCACATAAGCGAATCGGCCTTGCCGTCGACGATGGCTGAGCGGAAGGCCGGCGTATAGGTGTCGGCCAGGTCGAACGGCGACACATCGATATTGACCTTGTGCCGAGTGGCTTCCGGGCCGGAATGGACGACGAAGTGCTTCGGCGTCGCCACGCCCTTGAAATACAGCGGGTTATCGCCCTGGATGCCGTGGATGAAGGCGACCGCCATATGGCCGGTCAGGGTCGGGTCTTCGCCATAGGTTTCCTGGCCGCGGCCCCAACGCGGATCGCGGAAGATGTTGATGTTGGGCGACCAGTAATTGACACCAAAATAGCGGTCGGTGCCCGTCGGATCGCGCGCGATGGCGGTGTTGTGGTTGGCGCGGCCTTCCGTGGCGATGGCGTCGCCGATCTGGCCCATCAGGTCGGTGTCCCAGGTCGCCGCCAGGCCAATGGCCTGCGGATAGACCGTAGCATCCCCCGCTCGGGCGACACCGTGCAGCACCTCGTTCCACCAGCCGTAGCGCGGCAGGCCCAGGCGCGGAATGGCCGGGGCGTTGTCCTGTATCTGGGCGGCTTTTTCCTCCAGCGTCATGCGCGCCACCAGGTCCTTGGCGCGCACTTCCGGTGTCAGCTTGGTGTCGAGGAAGGCGCATGGTTTGTCGGCGCAGGCCGATGGTGTCGCGGCGAGGGCGGGCAGGGCGGCGACGCCCATAGTGAGCCCGATAATCGTGGCTAAGGTCGTTTTCATGTTTTCACCCTCCGGCCGCATGTGGCGGCGGCCGCGTTTCCTGTTGAACCCTGGTTTATTTTTGATCTTGCGCTTAGTGTTAGCGCTAACAATGCGGAAAGGGAAGCGAATTCTTTACGTGCGGTCGGGTGCGGCCATTCTATATTGGTATAACCAATAAAGGCAAGCACGTAAGGACGATTGCGCTGAGCAAACGAATGAAAATTGGGCACGGGCATGTCCGCCGTACCGGGCTGTTTCTCACAACGCAAGGAAAATGAGCGCCGGAGCCTATGCCTTTCGATGCTCCGCATGGTCTGACCATTAATCTTCGCTGTTGCTTTTCCCCCTGATAGCGGTATCAATACCGCCCATCGGTCAGACCGCCAGGCGCCCTTGCAAGAGGTGCCGGACAGATTTTGCAGGGAATTCAACATGACACCGACCAAGCCCGTCCGTCATACGCGTCGTTCGTTCTTCATGGGGGCGGGCGCCGCGGCGCTGATCGTTGCTGCCGCCAGCGCCAATGCCGCCAAGCCGAAGGCTCCGGCCAAGTCCGACAAGGCGCTGTATAAGGACGCTTCGCAATCCGTCGCCACCCGGATCGATGACCTGCTGAGCCGCATGACGCTCGAGGAAAAGGTCATGCAGATGCAATGCGTCTGGCTGTCCAAGGACGCCATCCAGGACGCCAAGGGTGAGTTCGACCCGGCCAAAGCGGCCAAGGTCTACCCCAACGGCCTCGGCATGATGGCACGACCGTCCGATCGCCAGGGTGTCAAGCCGGCCTCCGGCGCAGGCGATACCGGCGCCGTCCCCAATCGCAACGCCATCGAAACCGCCAACTACGTCAACGCCGTGCAGAAATGGGCTGTCGAACAGACCCGCCTCGGTATCCCGCTGCTGATGCACGAGGAAAGCCTGCACGGCTATGTGGCCCGTGACGCTACCTCCTTCCCGCAGGCCATCGGTCTGGCTTCGAGCTTCGATCCCGACATGGCCACGCGCATTTTCTCGGTGGCGGCGCGCGAAGCGCGGGCGCGCGGCGCCAATTTCGTGCTGGCCCCCGTGGTCGACGTGGCCCGCGAACCGCGCTGGGGCCGCATCGAGGAAACCTATGGCGAAGACCCGCATCTGTGTGGCGTCATGGGCAAGGCGGCCGTGCTCGGCTTCATGGGCGATACCCTGCCACTCGCCAAGGACAAGGTGTTCGCCACGCTCAAGCACATGACTGGTCATGGCCAGCCGGAAAACGGCACCAATGTCGGCCCGGCCGATGTCGGCGAACGCGAGCTGCGCCAGGACTTTTTCCCGCCGTTCGAAAAGATCGTCAAGGAAACCAACATCCGCGCCGTCATGCCGTCCTATAACGAGATCGACGGCATTCCTTCGCACGCCAACAAGTGGCTGCTGACCACCATCCTGCGCGGCGAATGGGGCTTCAAGGGCGTGACGGTGTCCGACTATTTCGC
This sequence comes from uncultured Caulobacteraceae bacterium, assembly GCA_964445605.1. Classification (GTDB taxonomy): domain Bacteria; phylum Pseudomonadota; class Alphaproteobacteria; order Caulobacterales; family Caulobacteraceae; genus Asticcacaulis. Next base: position 4,632 of record CAYULN010000060.1, read on the forward strand.
CATCAACGAGATGATCACCCGCCACCATTTGGTCGCGGACACCACCGAGGCCGCCTTCCGCGCCGTCAAGGCCGGAGTCGATATCGAAACCCCCGATGCCCAGGCCTATCCGAAGCTGCTCGACCTGGTCAAAGCCGGCCGTGTTTTGGAAGACGAAATCAACGCCCCGGTCCGCCGCATTCTCGAACTCAAGTTCCTCTCCGGTGTCTTTGAGGCGCCCTATGTCGACGCCAAGAAGGCCGACGGCCTGACCGCGACGCCCGATGCCGTCGCCCTGGCCCGGGAAGCTGCCACCCGGACGGTGGTATTGCTGAAGAACGACAAGGGGTTATTGCCACTTGACCCGAAGAAGGTGGGCAAACTGCTGGTGCTCGGCACCCACGCCAAGGACACGCCGATCGGCGGCTATTCGGACGTGCCGCGCCATGTCGTTTCGATCCTCGACGGCGTCTCCGCCGAGGGCAGGAAATCCGGCTTCGAAGTCGCCTATTCCGAGGGGGTGCGCCTGACCGAGGGCCATGTCTGGGGCGAGGACAAGATCGTCTGGACACCCGACAGCGTCAACGACAGACTGATCAATGACGCCATTACCGCTGCCAAATCGGCCGATACCATTCTGATGGTTCTGGGCGACAACGAGCAGACCAGCCGCGAAGGCTGGTCCGACACGCACCTCGGCGACCGCGACTCGCTTGATTTGGTCGGCCGCCAGAATGATCTGGCCAAGGCCATTTTTGCCCTTGGCAAGCCGACCGTTGTTTTCCTGCTCAATGGCCGGCCCCTATCGGTCAATCTGCTGGCAGAAAAGGCCGACGCCCTGATCGAAGGCTGGTATATGGGCCAGGAAACCGGCTGGGCGGCGGCCGACATCCTGTTCGGCCGCGCCAATCCGGGCGGCAAGCTGCCGGTGTCGATCGCGCGCACGGTCGGCCAGTTGCCGATCTATTACAATTACAAGCCGACCGCCCGCCGCGGCTATATCGACGGCTCGACCAAGCCGTTGTATCCCTTCGGTTTCGGCCTGAGCTACACCACCTTCGATATCTCGGCGCCGCGCCTGGCCAAACCAAGCATCGCCACGACCGACAGTATCACGGTCAGCATCGACGTCACCAATACCGGCAAGGTCAAGGGTGACGAAGTGGTGCAGCTTTATATCCGCGACGATGTGTCGTCGGTTACTCGACCGCTGCTGGAACTCAAGCATTTCAAGCGGATAAGCCTGGATCCAGGTCAGAGGCAGACCGTCGAATTCCAGGTCGCGCCAGCCGATCTGCAGTTCTACAATGCCGACATGAAGCGGGTGGTCGAGCCGGGCACCTTCACCCTGTTCGCCGGCTCGAACAGCGCCGAGCTGAAATCGGCGGTACTGACCGTTACCTGAATAGGTGCGGCAGGTTTATGCCTGCTGCGTGTCAGACCATTGCGGAGGATGGTGGCGGCGAAGCGGCGAAAGTCCGCAACGCCAGGGCGCGCCTTTTTTAGGCGTTCGCGCCATGGTAAAAAGCCGAATGGCTTGCGCCGGCGAAAAACTAGTCAAGGTGAATGGCTGAGGGTGGCCTGTTTATCTGCTTTGGCTGAATGTCTATCGGTGTCCGTGACAAGATGCGCCAGTCGTCTAACATTAAAAATTATTTAATGTCACGACTTTGATCTTTAGCAAAACTCCACGTGTCGATATCAGATGTCTTCATCACATTGGTCTGTTCAAAATATGCTTTCACCTGAAAACGCTTCTCAATTCCGGAAGCGGCGTATGACAAGGCCAGACGTCCGGCGCTGCGGCCGCTCCCGTGTGCGCGAAAAATGAATATCTATCTGTATTATTTGTATAAATTAGCAAATTAAAATTTGCTGATTGAGCCTTTCCATGGGACAAAAATACGATAAAATATGGCGAATTGGTGACATAAACATCACATGGTTGGGTTCTTTGGTCTGACCTAATTGACATACCGTGTCAGACTTAATAACGATAATAATGTGAGCGCTATCATAAGGCGCTTCGATTATGAGACAGCGCCTTAACAAGAACAGACTGTCGACAGAGAGGAACACCGAGATGAAATCACAACCGAAACGCGCCAGAATTCTCAAGAGCACGCTCCTTTGCGCGACATTCCTGGCCGGGGCCATGGCCGCCGGCGCCTATGCCCAGAACGCGCCGGCCGCGGCGCCGGCGGCCGCCAACAATGACGAAACGGTCGTCATCGTGTCCGGCTATCGCGGCAGCTTGCAGAGTTCCGCGGTGGCCAAGAAACGCGCCACCGACTTCGAGGACTCCATCTTTTCCGAAGACATGGGCAAGTTCCCGGACACCAACCTCGCCGAATCGTTCAACCGCCTCCCCGGCATCACGCTCGCTCGTGAAATCACCGGTGAGGGCACGACCATCGCCATCCGCGGCCTGGGCTCGAGCTTCACCCGCGTGCTGCTGAACGGCGCGCCGGTGGCCATCGCCTCGACCGGCGACGTCAACACCAGCGACACCAACCGCGAAGTCGACCTCGACATGTTCCCGCCGGAACTGTTCACGCAATTGACCGTCACCAAATCGGCCTCGGCCAGCCAGATCGAAGGCGGCGCCGCCGGCGTCGTCAACATGCGTCAGGCCCGGCCGTTCGACGTCAAGGGCGACCGCATCCAGTTCTCTCTGGAAAGCAATAAGAACAGCTTGGCCAGCGACAGCGGCTACAAGGGCTCGCTGATGTGGTCGAAGAAGTTCGGCAATTTCGGCATCCTGGCGGGCGTCGCCAAGCAGCACAACGTCATCAATGTCGAGGGTTATGAAACGGTCGGCTGGACCAATGCCAACCTGAACGCGGCCATGAACCCGGCGGCTACCCGCAACAGCACAGGCGGTGGCAACTGGACCATTCCCACCACGGTTCCGGCCAATGCCGGCAATGGTCTGATCACCGGCGCGACCATCGACCAGGCGCTGTTGCTGTCGCTGAATCCCGGGACCAGCATTGACGCCATCGATAATGGCATCATCCCGCGCCTCGGCCGTCCGATGCATTATTACGGCACCCGCGACCGGACCAGCGCCATCCTGAGCTTCGAATACCGGCCGTCCGACGATCTGCGTTTCTACCTCGACACCATGGTGGCGAAGAAGGACAACGATCAGCAACGCACGGACATGAACTTCGTCGGTCGTAACGGCTCAGCGATCCCGATCAATCTGAAGGTCGACCGCTCCGACTGCTCCAACGGCTGTGTCGTTACGTCCGCCACCCTCGCCAACGCGCAGTTCTTCCTGGAATATCGTCCGTTCATCGAGAAGAACAAGTTCGCCTCGATCAACCCCGGCTTCAGCTGGAAAATTCGCGATGACCTGAAATGGTCCTTCGACGCCAACTACACCATCAGCCAATTCCGTCGCGACTCGCCGACCGTCCTGGTCATCACGGCGCCGAGCTCCGGCGTGACGGCGACCTATACCAACACGGACGGTCATCCGAACTTCAAGTCGAACGTCGACCTGAACAACCCGGCCAACTTCCAATGGAACGGCGGCCGCGTCAACATGCAGTCGGAAGCCCGTGAAACCCAAACGCGCGGCGTCCATACCGACCTGAAGTGGGGCTCGCCGGAATTCACCATCCAGGTCGGCTTCGCCTACGACGATACCCAGCGTGAAATCACGCCGTACGACAATTCGCAGGCCTGGCAGAACGCGGCGTGCGGCAACAATCCGAGCGGCAACCTGCCGGGGCCGAACTCGCAACCGGCCTGTAAGGGTGAAGTCATCACCAACACGGCGGCGGCGATCGCGGCAGGCTATCCGGCCTACGCGGGCTTTGGTACCGGCTACACTGCCGGCCAGACCGGTGGCGTGACCTGGGCCGGTTCGCTCATCCCGCAGGCCAGCCTGGCCAACTACCTGACACCTGGGCCGTTCGGCTACATCAACGTCAACTGGGCCAAGTTCGCCGCCGATTCGAAGTACGATGCCTTCCTGGCGGCCGCTCCGATCGCCGGCAGCTCGAACATCAGTTCGCCGCGCTCGTTCATCCGTGAAAAGGTGGAAGGCGCGTTCGTCGAGATCAGCGGTGACCGCAGCTTCTTCAGCCGCCGCCTGCGTTACG
>CAYULN010000061.1:0-9574 GCA_964445605.1 uncultured Caulobacteraceae bacterium
AGAACGCTGTCACGGTGGCGGGCCTGGTGATCCATGAGGCGCGGACCATCCCGGAACCTGGCCAGACCTTCATCTTCTACGACCGCAAGTTCCAGATCATGCGCAAGCAGCGCAATCAGATCACGGCGATCAAGATCACGCCTGTGCCCAAGCGCGACGACAACGAGGAATAAAAAACCCCCGGCCAAAACCGGGGGTTTTTATTTCGGGACTAAGGCGCCTACTCCGCCATGTGGTGTTGCTTGGCCTCTTCCTTGCCTTCGGCCTGCAGGACCTTCTTGAACGGCTTGCCGATAAAGTTGGACAGCTTGTCGACCAGGACGTAGGCCACCGGCACGAACAACAGCGACAGCAGGGTCGAGGTCATCAGACCGCCGATCACCGCCACCGCCATCGGCTGGCGGAAGCTGTCGTTGCCGACCGCCACCGGGATCATGCCCGCGCCCATGGCGACCGTGGTCATGACGATCGGCCGGGCGCGCTTGCGGGCGGACTCCAGCAGCGCTTCGTGGCGCGCCATGCCGCCCTTGATCGACACCATGGCGTATTCGACCAGCAGGATCGAGTTCTTGGCGGCGATGCCGACGAGCATGATCAGGCCGATATAGGCCGGCATCGACACGCTCATGTGGCACAGGATCAAGGCGATGAAGGCACCACCAAAACACAACGGCAGGGCCAGCAGGATGGTCAGCGGATGCGAGAAGCTGCCGAATAGCAGGACCAGCACCACGTACATCAGGCCGATACCGGTCAGGATGGCGATCATGAAGTTGATGCCCATTTCCTGAAAGTCTTCGGTCTGCGGGTTGGGCACGGTGCGCACGCCCGGTACCTTGCCGGCGACGATCTGCTTCATAATCGGCAATTCCTTGACCTTGGCGTCGGCGATACCATTGGGCACGCCGTTGAGGTCGGCGGAAACGGTGGCCATGCGCGTCCGGTCAAGACGGTTGATCTGGATCGGACCGGCGCCGAAGCTGATGTCAGCCACCGCCGACAGCGGCACCGATGTGCCGAACTTGGTCGGGACCATCAGGTCCGACAGGTTCGCAACATCGTTACGGGCGCCGGTGTTGAGCAGAACGCGGATCGGGATCTGGCGGTCGCCGTCATTATACTTGGCCAGGATCTGGTCGATGTCGCCCATGGTGGCAACGCGCGCCGCCGAAGAAATGGAGGCGGTCGACACCCCCATCAGGGCGGCCTGGTCGGTCTTCGGCGTGATCTCGATCTCCGGACGGGTCAGGTTGTCGGCCGAGCTGACATTGGCCAGCTCCGGCAGGCCCGCCATTTCACGCTGCAACTCAACGGCCGCGTTCATCAGGGCATCGCCATTGTCCGACACCAGGATGTAGGCAACGCCGGTGCCGCCGCCGCCCTGCTGGCCGAAGCTGGCGCGCACACCGGGATAGGTGCTGAGCGTCTTGGAGAATTCCTGCTCGAACTGGGCCTGGCTCAGCTTGCGCTTCGACTTCGGCACCAGGTTGACGACGATCGTCGCCTTTTCCATGTTTTCGACGGCATAAACACTGACGACTTCCGGCTGCTTGCGCAGGTCATTGGTGATGCGTTGGGTAACGGCGTCGTCCTGGTCGAGCGTCGAGCCCGGCGGCAGGGAGACGTTCATCACCGACATCGACACGTCGCCGGCCGGAATGTTGTCCTGCGGAATGGTGGTCAGCAGCACGATCGAGCCGACAAAGAACAGGATGCTGCCGATGACCACTAGCAGCTTGTGGCGCAGGCTGAAGCGCAGCAGCTTCAGATAGGTGTCCATCCAGAACGGCTTGTCTTCGTGCTTGCCCTTGTCGCGCAGCAGATAGGCGCCCATCAGCGGCGTCAGGGTCCGGGCGACGACCAGCGAGAAGAACACGCTTACGCAGGTGGCGATGGCGAAGCTCTTGAAGAACTGGCCGACGATGCCCGGCATGAAACCGGTCGGCGCAAATACGGCGATCAGGGTCGCGGTGGTGGCGACGACGGCCAGGCCGATCTCGTCGGCGGCCTCGATGGCGGCCTCGTACGGCTTCTTGCCTTCCCGCATGTGGCGGACGATGTTTTCGATTTCCACGATGGCGTCGTCGACCAGGATACCGATGGTCAGGGACAGGGCCAGCAAGGTCACGACGTTGAATGACTGGTTCATGACGTACATGACAAAGAAGCTTGGCAGCAGCGACATCGGCATGGCCATGGCCGAAACAAAGGTCGCCCGGCCATCGCGCAGGAAGAGCCAGACGACGAACACGGCCAGCGCCGCGCCGATCAGCAGGGCTTCCATCGATGAATCGAAGCTGCGGTTGACGTCGTCAACCGACGAAGCGACCTGTTCGATGCGGATGTGCGGGTTTTCCGCCTTCAGCTTGTCTATCGAGGCGCGGACTTCCTTGGCGACCTTGGCTTCCGAGGTGCCGCGCGTGCGCTGGATGTTGAAGCCGACGACTTCGTTATTGTTGAAGCGGGCGCGGGCGCGCGGTTCCGACCAGGTGTCGCTGACCGTACCCAGATCGCCCAGGCGGACGCTGCCGCCGTTCGACAAAGTGATGCGCATGTCGGACAGCTGCTGGATGCTGTTGGCGCCGCCGACGGTACGGATGTTCTGCTCCGAAGTGCCGGAATTGAAACGGCCGCCGGGCATGTTGACGTTGAAGCTGCGCAGCTGGTTGGAGATATCGGCGGCGGTCACGCCCTGGGCGGCCAGCTTGGCGGCATCGAGCTCGACACGGATCTCGCGATTGACGCCGCCGTCGCGGTTGACCTGCGAGACGCCCTTTACCGCCAGAACGCGCTTGGCGACGTCGTTGTCGACATACCAGCTCAGTTGCTCCGGCGTCATGCTGTCGGAGCGGATGATATAGGTGAGCAGGGCCTGGCCCTGGGCGTTGTCGACGCGCGACACGATCGGGTCTTGCACGTCGGATGGCAGGTTGCCGCGGACGCCGGCGACCGCATTGCGCACATCGTTCGTTGCTTTTTCCAGGTCGACGTCGAGTTGGAAGGTGACCGTGGTCGTCGAAGCGCCTTCATTGACGTAGGATTGTGTATGGCGCACACCGCCGAGGCCGGCCACGGAATCTTCGACGATACGCGTGACCTGGTTCTGCAGCTCCACCGGCGCCGCGCCGGAACGGATGACGGTGACGACGACAATCGGGAAGTCGATGTCCGGCCAGTTGTTGACGCGCAACGACTGGAAGCCCATCAGACCGGCGATGGTCATCACGATGAAGAAAAGCACGGTCGGGATCGGGTTGCGGATCGACCACGACGAAATCTGGAAGCCGGGCCGGGGCTCGGTCTGAGGAACGGATGGACCGGATGCGTCGGCTGACATGTTACTCTCCGCCGTTCTGGGCTGCGCCTGAAAGTTTGACCGGATCGCCGTCGTTGAGGAAGCCCGCCCCGGTGGTCACGACCTTGTCGCCTGCGGCGGCGCCTTCCTTGACCACGACGTTCTTGTCGAGGTGATCGCCCAGGACAATCTTGCGGAAATGCACTTTGTTGTCCGGGCCGACGACATAGATACCCGGCGCGTTCTGCGAATAAACGACCGCGCTTTGCGGTATAGTCAATACGTTTTGTTGTCCGGCGTCGATACGGCCCGAGGCGAACATGCCCGGACGCAGGCCCGACGACCACGGCACGGTGATGCGGGCAAAGCCCAGGCGCGTGGCCGGATCGACCATCGGCGTGACAATGCGGACGGTGCCGGCCACCGCGCCGGTCGACTCGCTGGTCACCGTCGCCGCCATGCCGGGCTGAATGACGTGCAGGTCGCTTTCGACCACCTGCATGTTCAGTTCGACCTTGCCGTCGCGAACGATGCGGAACAGTTCGGCGCCCTGCTGGACGATCTGGCCGAGCACGGCCTTGCGCGACACCACGACGCCCGCCACGGGAGCGCGAATGGTCGCCAGGTTTACTTGCGTCTGGGCCGTCGCCAGCGCCGCGGCCGTCGTCTGCTGGTCCGCCTCGGATTGTTCGAGGCCGGCGGATGACAGATAACCCTTGTCGTAAAGCTCTTTGGCGCGGTCGTAGGCCTTCTGGGCCTTGGTCGCCGAAGCCTGGGCCTGCTTCAATTGCGCGCGCAGCAGAACATCGTCCATGCGCAGCAGCGGCTGGCCTTGCTTGACGGTCTGGCCTTCATCGACCAGCAGGGCGACCGCGTTCAGGCCGCCGGTTTCGGCGCCGACCGGCACTTCCTGCCAGGCGCTGACCGTACCGGAGCCGGTGATGGCCACCGGCGCCGCTACCTGGGAAACCACGGCGTAGTTGACCAGGGTGGCGGCGTGAGCGGGCGTCGCCGCCTTCGCCTCTTTCGCGCCCTTCTTGGCGCAGCCGTCGAGCCCGAAGACCGCCACGCCCAGCATGAGCGCTACCGCCAGACCCGGAACCTTGCCTTGTTGAAACGCCGATACCATGCCCATTTTCCTCAAGTGTCTTCGTCCAAATAGGGTTCGCGGCCGCACACGACAACCGCTTCCCATTGCTGTTTTACGCCGGCAGCCTGGCCGCAACGGGGCCCGACGCCTGTACAAACCTTCGGCCTTTTGCCTGAAAGACCTTAATTTGAGGCTAAATAGCCCCCATTTTCAACCGGCATCGCCTTATAGGCAATAGAGACAGCGCTGACGCATTTCTGTCAGCATGCCTGCAGGGATTACCGTGTCAGATCTGATTTAAGCGATTTTGCATTCGCGAAATAGCACGCGCTACTCACGGAAGAAAATTAACAAATGGAAAGGTTTCAAATTTTACGTTCCGGTGTGGGATTGCTGCCTCGCCTTGCGCAACCGCCTTATCCGCGCGATAGTTAACACCAGAGACGTCACCGTCGCAGGAGAGCGCAGCATGAAATGGGAAGAAGGCCGCAGCGGCGGCGTCGAGGACCGTCGGGGACTAAGCGCGGGCCATTATGCCGGCGGCGGCGGCATCGCCGTCGTGGTCATCGCCCTGATCGGCTATTTCGTCTTCGGCATCGATCCGCGCCAGATCCTGGATTCCAGCCAGAACCAGCCGGCGGCGCTTTCCGACAGCCAGACGCCGGGGACATCCTGTCCGCAAGGTGACGAAACCTGCCACTTCGCCGACGTCATCCATACCTCGGCCAACGACACCTGGGCGGCGATTTTCAAGGCCGAAGGCAAGTCGTATCGACCGTCAACCATCGTGCTGTACAACGGCATGACGCAAACCGGCTGCGGGGGCGGCGATGCCCAGATGGGACCGTTCTACTGCCCGGAAGACGAGCGCGTCTATCTCGACCTCGACTTCTTCAACACGCTGGAACAGCAGCTCGGCGCCAAGGGCGATTTCGCCCGGGCCTATGTCATCGCCCACGAAGTCGGCCACCATATCCAAAAGCTGCAAGGCATCAGCGATGCGGTGACGGCGCGCGAACAACGGCTGTCGCAATCCGGAGCGAATGCCTTGTCCGTCAAACTGGAATTGCAGGCCGATTGCTATGCCGGCGTGTGGGCCAAGCAGTCGAACCTGAAGATGAACTGGCTGGAGGCCGGGGATATCGAGGAAGCCCTGGGCGCGGCGTCATCGGTCGGGGACGACACGCTGGAAAAGGCGACGCAGGGCGTGGTGATCCCCGACAGCTTCACCCACGGCACGTCGGCGCAGCGCATGCGCTGGTTCAAGGCCGGCTTCGATACGGGCCAGCCGGGCGCCTGCGACACGTTTAACGGCGCGATCTAGCCTGAATTTTTAGCTTGAATTTCAGCTTTCCGGCAAGGCCGACGACAACGGCGTGGTCGTGTCCTTGAGGGCGTCGGCGGCGGCTTTGGCCATGTGCGCCGCGCCCTTGGGCGACATCAGGGCGGCCGTCTTCATGCTGGCGTGGGTGACCCCGGCCAGGCGCGCCACCGCCATCTGGCGGTAGTTGTCGAAACCCTGCACCATGCAGGCGCCGGCCGACGCCTTGGCGGCGGTGCTGAGCGCCAGCAGATAATCCTTGAGCGCTTCCTCGTCGCGTTTGGCGCCGTCATATTCGATACAGACGCCGGACAGGCCGCACTTGTTGAGGGAGGTAATGACCTTGCGGTCCGGACTGACGGAGCCGACCACCGTCATGCAGAACGGCTTGATCAGGCTGACGATTTCCAGAATCCGGTGCGGCGGCACGCCGTCGAGGCCGCGCACTTCGAACAGCACCTTGAGGCCCAGTTCGGCGGCCACCTTGGCGACTTCGGTGGTGATCCGGTGACGGGCGCGCGCCGAGGCAAAGGTCGAGAAGGCGGCGGGCACCACCATCATCATCTTGCGCTGTTCCGGCGTCTTGAGGCGCATCAGCTTCAGGCCCTGGTCGATATTGACCAGGTCGACCTGCTCGCGCAGGTTCCAGTCGAGATTGGCCAGCGCCTTGCGATCGAGGAGCGTGTTGTCGAGATTCTCCATGACCATGGCTTCGAGACGGTGGCCGATCATGACCATCTTCTTCATCTCGAACAACGGCTCGACGGCGCTGGCGACCTTCAGCGTACGGCCGGCATAGTTGACCGTGGCGGCGACGATGACCGGGCGGTTAACCTGCTGACCCTGGCCGCCGGACGCGGCGTCGCCCTGGGCGCCTTCGCCCTGCAGGCCACCGGCGCGGGTCTTGAGCGGCCCCTGCTCGGCGTCGGGCGGCCCGTACCAGGTGTTGAGATCAATTTTCTTCAGCGAGAACAGGTCGACGTTTTCGACCAGCACCTCATAGATCGGCACTTCCAGCGCCGACATGTCGCCGACGAAGAAACCGCACAGGTCGCGCCACATGTCGGCCACAGCCAGGGCGCCCTTGCGCGAGCCCACCACCGGCAGCATGGCCATCCAGGCGTCATCATTGATCTTGATGCACCAGTTCGGCTCCTCGAACGCCTTCTCGAAGCCGGCTTTCAGGTGCTCGAAAACGAACTCGGCCTTCTGCTCCCACTTGGTGCCAAGCCGGACAATCAGCGTATCCAGCTTGAGCAGGAAGGCGTGGCCGGTAATATCGACATGGGTTTCGCGCAACCGCTCGACGATGATGACCGCGTCTTCGTGTTGCAGCGGCAGTTGCTCACGCCCTGACTCGGTCAGGACAGGCAGCGCCAATCCGTCGTCGGGCGCCTGGCCCGCCGGTGATGCGGCATTTCCCAAGCCCTCCTGGGCTTCCTGTTCGGAACCGGACATGAACTGCCCTTGTCTCATTTAAGCGATTACACGGTACGATTTCGCCACCATAACGGGCGTCGATTGAAACAAGATTAACATCCGGCATTTTCATTTTACCGCTCACAGACGGCGGTTCGGCCGTCCGTTGCTTAACGCATTAAACAACTGTTCACCCTGTCGCGGCACAGTTGACAGGCGATTCCTTTTATATATTGACGGATCAAAGCCTTGCCGGCTCTCCAGCACGCCCCAGCGCCCTCGCCCGCCCCGCAAACCCGTCCCGCGCCCGCCTTGAGCGCGGTGCGTCCGAAGCTGCCGGCGGAACTCGATTTTCACAACTCCACAGCGAGTTTCCAGACGCAACGGACCCACGCCCAGTCGCCACAGCCGGCCGAAGCCGAAGCCTTGATCCGCACCGATCGCGATTTGGTTGTGCGGCTGTGCCAAATGCCTGTGCACATGGCGGCGCACCTGTTGCGCGCGTCTCTGCCTGCACTTGATACCCAGGCGCTACTGGCCCTGATCGCCGCCACCGGCGAGCCGCACCACCGCCTGGTGGCGCAGCGCCCCGGCCTTGACTGGCGGGTGATCAAGGCGTTGCTCCGGTCGAATTCCGACGAGGTCTTGCTGGCCCTGGCCGAAAATCATGGCCTCGATTTCGACGATGAAGATCAGGCCCTGCTGGCGCGCATGGCGGGAGACCGCGTCATGCTGCGCGCCGCCATCCTGGCCAATCCGGCCCTGGCCAAGGCCGGCGCCCACGTCAAGCTGAACATAGACGACGGCTTGAGCCATAAAAACCTCAAGCTGGTCAAGCTGTTGCGCGCCGGCCAAAGCAATGCCTTCGTACTCGAGGCGGCGCGGCGGCTGGACTGGGAACCGACGCGCCTGCAACGGGTGTTGATCGGCAACTCCGCAGCGCCGCTCGCCCTGCTGCTGTGCGCCCTGGGGCTCGACCGCATCGTTTTCGTCAACCTGATCGCCGCCTGGCAAGCGGCGCACGATGGCCAGCCGCTGGTCACACCGGCGCATCAGCCGTTTCTGCTGTCGGTGTTCAACCTCAAACCCGATGCCGCACTGCAAAAGCTTTCGGCCATCGCGAATTCCTGATCCAGTCTGATTTGTTTAGACTTTTATCGCCGGTTCGCGCTACATATCCACCTCGATCCTGAGGGGATGACATGTCTTTACGCCTCGACTTCACCGCCTCCGACCGGCCCGAAGCCCAGGCCGCCTGCGCGCGGCTGAAAAGCCTCTACGGCTCGTCGAGTACACCCGATGTGGTGGTGGCCCTGGGTGGCGACGGCTTTCTGCTTCAGACCGTGCACAAATACCTTCACCGCCAGATTCCGATCTTCGGCATGAATCGCGGCTCCGTCGGCTTTTTGCTCAACGATTTTTCCGAGCACAACCTGATGGAACGCATTCTGAAGAGCGAGAGCACGCTGATCAGCCCGTTGAGCATGCGCGCCAAGGGGCGCGATGGCAAGGAACACCAGTCACTGGCGTTCAATGAAGTGTCATTGGTCCGGCAATCGCACCAGGGCGCGAAGCTGCGCATCTATATCGACGGCAAGGTGCGACTCGACGAATTGATCTGCGACGGCTGCATGGTGGCGACGCCCGCCGGCTCGACCGCCTATAACCTGTCGGCGCACGGACCGATCATTCCGTTGACGGCCAAGGCCTTGGCGCTGACGCCGATCAGCGCCTTCCGGCCGCGGCGCTGGCGCGGCGCTATTCTGCCGCACACCGCCGAGGTCCGCTTCGAGGCGCTGGAGTTCGACAAGCGCCCGATCAGCGCCACGGCCGACACCTTCGAAGTGCGCGATGTCATCGCCGTCGACATTTCCGAAGCGGAAAACCTGAAGGCAACCCTGTTGTTCGACGCGGGCAACGGCTATGATGAGCGGGTGTTGGCCGAACAGTTTGCCAATTAGGACGCGGAACGGAGCATCGCATGGCGAAGATCATAGGATTGGGTGGAGTCTTCTTCAAATCCGCCGATCCGAAGGGACTGGCGGCCTGGTATCGCGACACGCTGGGCCTGGCGGTGCAGGACTGGGGTGGCGCGATGATCAAGCCGGACACGGACGCCCTGCCCTACACCATCTGGTCGCCCTTCTCGGCGGATACGACCTATTTCGCACCGTCGACCGGCGCCTTCATGCTCAACTTCGCGATCGACGATCTCGATGCTTTTTGCGCCATGTTGACGACCAAGGGCGTGGAGATTCTTGGGCGCAGCGACGACGATTCGAACGGGAAATTCGCCTGGATCCTCGATCCCGGCGGCAACAAGATCGAATTGTGGCAGCCAAAATAGCTTTCCGAGAGTCGAAAACGTCCAAAATTAGGGCTTCTTAAACCTCATCGCGTTACGGTTAAGACAGTTAATGCCAGATTGAGGGTTCTTAAACCATGCCCA
>CAYULN010000062.1:0-13200 GCA_964445605.1 uncultured Caulobacteraceae bacterium
AGGGGCGTCGGAAATGGTGGGAATTACTGCGGCCCGCATTGCATCCAAATGTGGGGGTGGACTAGGTTCAGCGCCCAAGGGCCGACAGAAAGGACATCACATGACACTGGTGAAAAGAGGCGCCGACGCGGCCGTAACCAAGAAAGCCGCCGCGGGCGCGCTGGCCCTTGGCGCGCTTGCCCTCGGGGCGACGGCGATCGGCGCTATCGCCATTGGCGCCCTGGCCATCGGGCGGCTGCGCATTCTGGAAGCGCGCATTGACAAGCTATCGGTGGGAACGCTCACGGTCGACTCTCTGAACGTGCGCGATCGGGCGCCGAACAGCGGGGATTAGGAAAGGGCCCACGACCGCGCGTGAATGCACATTCGGTGCCGGTTAATAGGCAAGTTAATGTCAATTTGTTTTGATCGCCCGGCAGGGTTAACCCGCACAAACAGCCTTCGAACCCGCGCCAGCCGTTGATGATTGAATATGATTAATTTTCGCCAAAACGTCGATTTTGAGCAAAAATGTTCGCGTTAGCGTCATTGACGCGTCACTGCACGGTTGTATTTTGCCGGTGTTTTTCGCCATTCCGGCGAAAATGCTCGAAAGGGGAATGGAAATGATCAAGTTCAATCAAATTGTCCGTGTGTCTGTTCTTTCGCTTACCCTTGCCGGCGGACTGGCCCTGGCCGGCCACGCCTTCGCCTATGACGCCGCCGATCTCAGCGACGCCGAAGCCGCGGTCACCACCGCCCAGGATCAGGTCGATTACGACCAGAGCCAGATGGACTACCTGGCGTGGCAGCAGGCGGACGCCGACGCCTATTATGCATCGGCGCCAAGCTTCTGCCCTTACTGGCCTGAAGGCTATAGCCAGTGCATGTACGACGTCGAGGATTGGTGGCGGGCGACGACGCAATCGATCAACAATCAGACCGCCGTGCTTTACTTCCAAATCCTGGATACGGATCAGCCCGCTCTGGACGCGGCCATCGCCTGGCGCGACACGGTTGCCAACGACCAGAACGGCCAGCACGGCGTAGCGTAAGCGCGCATGGCCGGAAACGGATGAACGCGGGGATGAAAATCCCCGCGTTTTTTATATCTCCACGGGCCAGGCGCCCCCGAACAGCCAAGCACCGACCCTGCGCCTTCCGGTGTAAGAGCAATGAGGAAAGGACGCCTGCAACTCACCGCCGGGCAAATTCTACCTCAGATTGACATTTCGCGATTTCCGGATTTAGTTAACGTGTCTTTTGGGGAGGCGAAATCATGACAATCGTGGATCAGATATCCGGCCTTTGGCATCGCTGGGAAAACGCCGTCGACTGGGTTTTCATGCAGAACCGGCCGTTTTTCCACATAACCGTGTTTGCTGTGGCGGTGTTTCTGATTGGTTATTTGATTGCCAGGGCAGTCGATTATTCCGCTCGCAAATTGAGGTCAATGAGCGGCTCATATGACGGCGAAGGAAGGGGTTTTTCTGGTTATCAAGTCGTTCAGGACAATTCTCTGGTCAGTGACAACATGGTCGTAGCGGTGTCCAGCAATAGCCTTATGGCAAATGGAAAAGCGCCGCAAAACGGGGCCAAGGTACGCGTATCCGTGAAGTACCGGGAAAACGGTGATGCCAGTAGGTTCAAAATGGTAAATTTCACAGCCTATGTGCTGAGAAAGAATAACGTAAAGGGAGGCGCTTGGGAGGCCAATGATTGCCAAAAAATAGCGTTTGGCGAACAGGTGAAGGAAAAATTCGAAAAACAAGTGGATTTGAGTGAACTCCAACGAGGTATCATCAAAATCGACCTGAATGAAAATATTTTGGACACGCTTACCTCGGCGATTACCCTCAGCCACCCCAGTCGCGATATCAAACTGGCGATGATCTTTTTCTACTTATCACTCGTGGCGTCGGGCCTGTTCATGGCTATCGACAAGATGTTTTTTAGAACCGGGTGACAATCAAACAAATAAAAATTTCTTCCCGTCCTTGCTCCTGATGGCTATATCCCTCCCATGAGCAATCTCGATGTCCGCACCCCTGACCCTTCCAAATTCATCCAAGGCCGGACCGGGCCTTGGGAGCTGATCATCGGCTTGGAAGTCCATGCCCAGGTCGCTTCCAATACCAAGCTGTTTTCCGGCGCCAAGGTCGGCTTCGGCGCCGGCCCCAATGAGCAGGTGTCGCTGGTCGACGCCGCCATGCCCGGCATGTTGCCCGTGCTGAACCGGTTCTGCGTCGAGCAGGCCGTCAAGACCGGTCTCGGGCTCAAGGCGCAGATCAACCGCCATTCGCGTTTCGACCGCAAGAACTACTTCTATCCTGACCTGCCGCAGGGCTATCAGATCAGCCAGCTGTTCTTCCCGATCGTCGGCGAGGGCGAGGTGCTGGTCGAGCTCGACAAGGCCGTCGAGCCGATCACCGTGCGCATCGAGCGGCTGCACCTGGAGCAGGACGCCGGCAAGTCGATCCACGACCTCGATCCGGCCGCCACCTATGTCGACCTCAACCGGGCCGGCACGGCGTTGATGGAAATCGTTTCGAAGCCCGACATGCGTTCTTCGGACGAGGCGGTCGCTTATTTCAAGAAACTCAGAACCATACTGGTTTACCTCGGCACCTGCGACGGCGACATGGAAAAAGGCAACATGCGCGCCGACTGCAACGTCTCGGTCCGCCGCCCGGGCGAGCCTTTGGGCACGCGCTGCGAGATCAAGAACGTCAACTCGTTCCGCTTCATGCAGCAGGGCATCGAGTTCGAGGCGCGCCGCCAGATCGAAATCCTCGAAGACGGCGGCAAGATCGACCAGGAGACCCGCCTGTTCGACGCCGTCAAGGTCGAGACGCGCTCCATGCGCTCGAAGGAAGAAGCCCACGATTACAGGTACTTCCCTGATCCGGACCTGCTGCCGCTCGAGCTGGAAGAAGCGTGGATCGAGGATATCCGCAAGCACCTCGTCGAGCTGCCCGACGACAAGAAGGGCCGCTTCATGACGCAGTATGGGCTGTCGTCCTATGATGCCGGCGTGCTTATCTCCGACCAGGCGCGGGCCGATTATTTCGAGAAAGCCGCGAACAAGCGCGACGCCAAGCTGGTGGCCAACTGGGTGACCAATGAGTTGCTGGCGCGGCTCACGAAAGACGACCTGGAGATCGATGCATCGCCGCTGCCGCCGGAGCATATTTCTGGTTTGGTGGAACTGATCGAAAACGGCACCATCTCGTCGAAGATCGCCAAGACGGTGTTCGAGCACATGTGGGACGAGAAGGGGATCATGACCCCGGCCGAGATCGTCGACAAGCACGGCCTTAGGCAGGTGACCGACACCGGCGCCATCGAAAAGGCCGTCGACGAGATCATCGCCGCCAACCCGGACAAGGCGGCCGAGGTCGCGGCGAAACCGCAGGCTTTGGGCTGGTTCGTCGGCCAGGTGATGAAGGCGACGCAAGGCAAGGCCAATCCGGCCACGGTCAACGACCTGCTGAAGGCCAAGCTGGGGCTGTGATCGTCTTCCCCGGCCCGGAACCGGGGAAGACCAGCGCCGGTTAGTGGGACATCTTGCCCATGCCGGACGACGACATGCTCGACATCGATGAACTCGCCATGGCCGACATGGAGGAGCTGGACGACATGCCGCCGCCCATGCCCATGCCTGTATCGGCGTGTTTATCCATCATGCTGTCGCTCATCGACGACGACATCATCATCGAGGACGACGACGAACCGGACGACATCTTGTCCGTTTTCGCCGGTTTCGCGCCGCTGGCCGAAGCGACGACGGCGGCGGTCAGCAACAGGGCGCCTAGGCCCAGCTTGGGAAGTACATTGCTCATGGGTGTCTCTTTCTCTGATTGAGGTTTGAGACAGCGCATGCTGCGGCGTGGGCCCCCGCTTCGGCTGTGCTGTCGCCTAGATATACGCGGCGGGCGGGTCAGCGGTTACAGGCGCACATCGGCAATTGCGTGGTCGGCGGGCAGGTTTTCCCCCGCCCACAGCTTTTTCTGCGTCCACGGCGCGGCGGGCGTGCTCCAGAATGGGTCCAACGAAGGCAGGCCCAGCGGCAGGAAGGCCGCCGTGCACATGTACAGGCTGCCGGTCGAGATATAGTCCTCGCCGATGGCTGGCTGGTGGCCGCAGAAGCCGATGGTCAGCCAACCAGCCTTGTCGAACGTGCCGGGCGCTTCGCTGACGCGGTGGATGACGGCGGTCAGGGCGCTGCGCACCTGAGCCGGGGCGACGTGGTCCGGCAAGGCCTTCAGCAGCGCCATCTGTCCGAGGAGCTGGAACGCCCCGAAGCGATAGGCCTGCGACCGGCCGATCGACGGGAAGGTGCCGTCCTGGGCGATCAGCCGCTCCAATACGGCGGCATAGCGCGTGGCGCGGGTCATCTCGGCGGCCAGGGTGGGCGCGAAGGCCGGATCGCGTTTGGCCAGCACGCCCAGCACATCGACCAGCATCGGATGGATGACCAGGCTGTTGTAATAGTCGAAATGGAAGAAGGCGCCGTCGCCATAGGCCCCGTCGCCGGCATACCAGCCGAGCATGCGCTTGACATTGTCCTGCAACCGGTTGGGCTGCGGCGTTTCGCCGAAGGTCCACAGGGCGGCCTCGACCATGGCGGCGAACATTACCCAGTTGTTGTGGTCGGGCGTATTGGAGCCGCGTGAGGCCTTCAAAGCGGCGATGACATTGGCTTTGACGCGGTCGGGCAGGGGCGTCCACAAGGCGCCGGGCGCCCGCAGCAGGCCCTGCGCCAGGAAAGCGGTGTCGACCAGGGCCTGGCTACCGGCCGCAAAATTGAGGAAGTCCGGCGACTGCGGGTCGGTGGCCTTGTCGAGCGCGGCCAAGGTCATTTGCCGGTATTCCGCCTGCAACGCGGCTTCGGTGCCGGTCAAGCCAGCCACACCCAGCCACGGGGCGATACCGCACAGGGTCCGGCCAAACGCTTCCAGGTGTGAGAAGGCCTCGCGCCCGGCGCCGAGCTTCTGCTCGACCGGCATGGCGACTTTCAGCGTCCCCGCCGCCAGATGTGTCAGCACGGGCTTCGCGATCCGATCGAGAGTGGCCAGCCAATAGGCCCGGTCGCTGGCCTTAGTGGCCGCCAGGGCCGGCGCCGCCAATCCGGCCGCCAGGGCCGGGGCCAATGCGAAAATCTGCCGCCGTGAGCTATCCATTCCAGGCCTCCAAACCCGTTTTTGGGTCTGTTTAGAGGGTTTGGAAAGGTCTCGCCAGAATGAATCCGACTTTAGTGCATCTCGATCCGGCCGAAGGCGCCGTGGGCGGCGTTGCCCGGGCCGGCGGCGTAGAACAGCGTATTGGCCGGACGCGTGGCGGCGCCATCGCCGAAGGCCAGGCCCCACAGGCCCGGAACGACGATGGCCGTGCCGTCGCCCTTGCTGAGGGTGCCGAGCAGGGCGCCTGTCGTTGGGTCGTAGGCGTTGATCTTGCCGTCGCCGAAATTGCCGACCAGCAGGGCATTGCTGAACGAACCGAAATTGGCCGGCGCCATCGCCAGGCCCCACGGCGCGTTGAGCGCCCCGCCGCTGGCCAGGTGCTTGACCAGGTTGCCGTTGCTGTCGAACACCGCGACATAGCCCAGGCCGGCGCCGGTGGTTTCGATATCGCTGCCGGCGGTCGTCTTGGCGTAGGTGACATAGAGCTGGCCGCCGAAGGCCTGGACGTTGAACGGGGCATAGCCGGCCGGAACCGAGGCGTCAGTAAAACTGCCCGAGACGGCGATGCGGTTGAAAGCGCCGTCGAACACGTCGATGCGGTTATTGTGGAAATCGGCGGCGTACAGGCGGTTGACCGAGCCGGTCAGGATGGCCAGGCCCTTATACACCGCATGCAGCGTGTTGCCGTCGAAGACTGTCAGCGCCAGCGGCGGGTTGATCGCCGGCGACCAGGCGCTGATCGTTCCGGCCTCGCTGGCGAAGATCATCGGGGCGGGGGCGGTGATACCGCCGCCGCTCAGTTTGAAACTGGTCGTCGAGTCGTTGTAGACGATACCCGTCGGATGGGCGGTGCCGGCCAGGCCCGGCGAGATCGAAATGACCGCCGATTGCGCGATGCCGTTGCCATCATAGAGGCTGGCCTTGCTGGTGCCGTTGTCGGCCACCCAGATGAAGCCCGGCGGATGGATGGCCAGGCCCCAGCCGTTGATCAGGTTGGCATCGACATTGACGCCCGCCGCCGCCTGGTCGCCGGCGACCTGGCTGGCGCTGTAGGCCGTCATCGACACGGAACTCGACGACGAACTGGACGTGCCGCCCCCGCCGCCATTGTAACCGCCGCCGCCGTAGCCGCCGCCGCACGCCGCCAGGGCAAGGACGCTTACAGCCATGGCCACGAGGGCGACGGAACCGATTTTCTGCATGTTACTCTCCACTGGAATCTAGGGCCGCGCCATGGCGCGGACGATGGCGCCGAGTTCGGCCGGCGTGTCGAACTGCAGGAAATGGGCGGCGTTTTTCAGAACGCTGACGCGGTGCATGCCCGAAGCCGTCAGCGTCCCGACATAGGCCATGGCTTCGTCAGACAGAAAGGGATCGTGGTCGCCGAAGACGAAATGGACAGGCACCTTGAGCCAGTCGAGCTTACCGATCAGGTTGATGTCATTGGTCGGCGGGATGAGACGATCCGCGACCCGGCTGAGATTGCCGATGGCGCGCAACGCGCCGCCCAATCCGTAGGTCCGCAGCAGGGAAAGCAGCAGCGTCATGGCGCTGTCCGAAAAGCGCTTGCCGTATTCGATGAACCCAAGGTCCGTCAGGATCTGTGCGCGGGCCTGAAATTGCCCGGATGTCAAGTAGGGGGGAGGCCCCAGCTTGGCCAGGCGCTTGCCGAGGGCTTTGTCACCGCGCCGTTCAATGGCCTGCTGCATGTGCTCCGCCGCGGCGATGTCGCCGATGCGAATATTGATGTCCGGCGAAACCACCGTCAGCGACGCTATCAGTTCGCCGACCGACTGGGCCGCTATCAGCGAATAGGTCGCGCCCATGGAAATGCCCAGGACATGCACCTTCTGGCCGCTGCCTTCGTACAGCAGCGCGACGATGTGACGGAGATCCTCGATCTGGGTGGCGACGGACAGGTCCTTGACGTCGCTCGCCGCAGCGCGTCCGCAACCGCGTTGATCCCAGTAGCAGACCGTAAAGTCGCTCTCCAGATCGAGCGGCCCGAACCGCGGTACTTCGTTCAGAAGCGGCAATCCCGGCCCGCCCTGGACGATCAGCAGGGGCGGCGTGGTGGCCTTGCGGCCCACCAGCCGGATTTCCTGGCGCGTGGCGCCGATGTCCAGCCACAGCCGGCGATCGACGCGGCCGCGCGATGTGAACAGCCGGGTCAGACGTTGCTGCGTTTTCATGCCGGAAAGCCCCCTGAGAATAGCCTTAATCCGGCGGAGCGGGCTTTCGGTTCAAACGAAGGCGCAAACGCGCCGGGGACATAAAAACACCCCGGCGGGCCAAGGGCCGCCGGGGTTGAAGGCATCCTTGTCCGTCGTCCCGCCGCCAGAGGCGAACGGCGAACGAACGGGCTTCGGCTCAGTTAAAAGGCCGCATACCAATCGAACCATGCATTGTCCGCATCGGTTGCGGCCGCTTCCGCGGCCCCATAAGCGGCGAACCAGGCGTCATAGGCCCGCGCCTTGGCCTCGTCCAAAGCGTCGCAAGGATCAGGATCGCTCGACCAGTCACAAGCCGAGGCATCCGCTTCCGCCTGGGCGAAGGCACTGTAGGCGGCGTCTTCGGCGGCCGCGGCTTGGTCCGCCCGCGTCTCGGCCTGTTCATAGGTCGCCCACAGGGCATCCACTTCCTGCTGGCTGTGGTCGGCATGGGCGATATTTGGCAAACCCGCGGCCAGCAAGGCGCCGGCCATGGCGAGCGGAAGGACGGACATGGACTTGTTCATCGGTTGAGACATTTGCAGCTCCGTAAGCATGAGGATTTGGGATTTCACTCAATACGCTGTTCAAATACTGAACATCCACCCGTTCGTTTTGCGCGATATGCGGCGTTTGACCGAGTGGTCTCTGACTTGATCGGGAACGGAATACCTGTGCGCACGCACCGCCTAAGTCGGTGGCTTGCAATGCATAGAAATAAGGCGAAACGGTATGATTTGCAATCGCCAATGGCTTGTCATTTGGCATGCGCATACCGTCGGCGCATCGACGTACGCACGCAAAAGCAGCCGGTAACCGCGAGTCTTAAGGCGATCCGGAGAGCCGTCTGGCGTTGGAGCCCGGTTTGAACCCGGGTCGAAGCGGCCCATTCCGCCGACATCCTCCCCCAACCTTACATATGGACGCCAACCCTCTTGCGTCAAGACCCCGGCCCTGGCGTAAAAGAGCGGCTCCCAATCCATTGAAACGGAGTATTGCCATGACGGAACAGGCTGTCGTTATCGCCGGCGGCGGGCCGACCGGCTTGATGCTGGCCGGTGAGCTGGCCCTGGCGGGCGTCGCTGTCGCCATTATCGAACGTCGCGCCAATCAGGACGTTGTCGGCTCGCGCGCCGGCGGGTTGCACGCCCGTACGCTCGAAATCCTTGACCAGCGCGGCATTGTCGATCGCTTCCTGGCCGAAGGGCAGAAGGCCCAGGTGGCTGGGTTCGCCGGGACCCGGCTCGACATCTGTGATTTTCCCACCCGCCATCCTTACGGGCTCGGGCTATGGCAGGCCGATATCGAGCGCCTGCTGGCCGGCTGGGTGGCCGAATTCGCCGTGCCGGTGCATCGCGGCGTGGAGGTGGTCGGTTTCACCCAGGACGAGACCGGCGTCGACGTCCATCTGTCCGATGGCAGGACCCTGCGGGCGGCCTATCTGGTCGGCTGCGATGGTGGCCGCAGCCTCGTCCGCAAGACTGCCGGCATCGACTTCCCCGGCTGGGACCCGACCACCAGCAACCTGATCGCCGAGGTCGAGATGACCGGACAGCCGGACCTGGGCATCCGCCACGACGCCGTCGGCATTCACGGCATCAGCCGGCGGGAATACGAGATCCGCGACGGCGAGGTGATCTACAAGGACGTCGGGCCTTTTCGCGTCATGGTGACGGAAAAGGAGGTCGGCAATACCGCCGAGCCGACTTTGGCCGACCTCAGCGTAGCGCTGGTCGGCATCTATGGCACCGACTACGGTGTCCATAGCCCGACGTCCATCTCCCGCTTTACCGACATGACCCGCCAGGCCGCGACCTATCGCCAGGGCCGGGTCCTGCTGGCTGGCGATGCGGCGCATATCCACGCGCCGGATGGCGGCCAGGGGCTGCAGATCGGCGTGCACGACGCCGTCAATCTCGGCTGGAAGCTGGCCCAGCTGGTCAAGGGGGCAGCGCCGGATAGCCTGCTCGACACCTACCAGGCCGAACGCCATCCGGTCGCCGCCCGGGTTCTGCAGAAGACCATGGCGTCGGTGGCCCTGCGTCGCGAGGACGCCCGCACCAAGGCCCTGCGTGACACCGTGGCCGAACTGCTGGGCATGGACGAGCCGCGCAGGCGTTTCGCCGGCATGATGTCCGGGCTGGATATCCGTTATGATCTTGGTGAAGGGCACCCGTTGCTTGGCCGGCGCATGCCGGACCTCGACCTGGTCACGGCGGATGGCCCGGCGCGGGTGTTCACCCTTCTGCATCAGGCTCGGCCGGTTCTGCTTGCCTTTGGAGAGCTCGGCGATGTCGACATCGCGCCGTGGGTGGATCGGGTTGAGCGGGTGGATGCCGTTTATAGCGGTCAGTGGGAGCTTCCGGTCATCGGCGCGGTCGCGGCCCCGACCGCCGTGCTGATCCGGCCGGATGGCTATGTCGCCTGGGTCGGCGAAGGTTCAATCCAAGGCCTTACGGAGGCGCTAATCGCGTGGTTCGGACCGACGCTACTATAAGACGAACCGCACGGAAGGCGTAGCTCTGGCACACTTTTTTTGGAAATACGGCGCCGAAGGATTTTTAACACGAACGGCACGAACGACGCGCTTTGCGCGTCAACACGAAAAACACGAACGCGTGCGGGTGGATATCTAAGTGCTGAAAAACTTTGTCCGAGTGTTCTCTGAATTCAGAATGCGCTTCGCGCGGAGACCCAGCGTTCGTGTCTTTTCGTGTGGCCGCGCTTGCGCGGCTTTTCGTGCCGTTCGTGTTAAAATTCTCCCGCGCGATTACAAAGAAAGCCGCAACTTAAGCTCGGACATCCGTGTGGCTCGTGGAAACTGCGCAAATAAAAACACCCCCGGCGGTCTGGGGGGCCGCCGGGGGTGCGTGCCTTCGGAGGGAGATCCGAAGGCTGGGGGACCTTACATGCTGGCGCTGGCCGACCAGGACGCGCTGGCGGCGGCTTCCGAAGCGGCGGCTTCGGCAGCGGCGGCCGAGGCGGCGGCCGGAGCCGGCGTTTCAGCCTTCTTCTTCGGCGCCGAGATGGCGGGGATGGCGGCGAGGGCGGCGATGACAGCGGCCGAAGCGGCGATTTGGAGGATGGACTTCATTTTAAATATCCTATGGCTAAGGGGAGGTGAGACGACCGTGACCGCCTCTTATGCGTTGCCTGAAAACCCGGCGACTGAATGCGCAACCGCAGCAAAATTAACCAAGATTACGCTGCCGTTAATAATTAGGCCTTTCGCGGCGAAAAGGCGGCGGAGATTGGGTTTTTCCCAGAAACGCATCGGATTTTTATTTTCCTTATTCAGTAAGGATTTCAGCGACATAATCTCGCGTTACGCGAAATGCGGTCATATTGCGGCGCAGCAAGCCAAAATCGCCGCCGTTTTTGCCACAATTGGGCGAATTTGCGGGGCTGTTATACCGTTTCATTCGCTGAATTGGCGTTTTTCGCCGATACGATTTCTCAACGAAGGCCGGACAGTGTAAGAGTTTCTCCAGCGGGATGAGCAGGGGGTGACTATGCAAGCGGCACTAAGCCTAAGCGGTGTTTCCAAGCAGTACGGCGATTTCACCGCGGTGCGGGATCTCAGTTTCGCCGTCAAGCCGGGCGGCATCTGCGGCTTCCTGGGGCCCAACGGCGCCGGCAAGACCTCGACCGTGCGCATGATCCTGGGGCTGTCACAGCCTTCGGCCGGCCAGATCACCGTGCTCGGCTCGACCGGCGTCAAGGTGCTGGACCGCATCGGCTTCCTGCCCGAGGAGCGCGGGCTGTACCGCAAGATGACGGCGATCGACACCATCGTCTTCCTGGCCGGGTTGAAGGGCGTCAAGGCATCGGTGGCGCGGCGGCGCGGCCTGGAGATGCTGGAGCGCCACGGCCTGGGCGACGCCGCCAAGAAGCAGATCCGCGCCCTCAGCAAGGGTATGTCACAGAAGGTGCAACTGATCGCCAGCCTGGTCCACGATCCGGAACTGGTCATCCTCGACGAGCCGTTTTCCGGCCTCGACCCGGTCAATCAGCAGAGCCTGGAAGAGGTCATCCGCGAGATCGCCGGGCGCGGCGGTACGGTATTGTTTTCCACGCACGTCATGGCGCATGCTGAGCGACTGTGTCAGGACGTGGTCATGCTGTCGAAGGGGCAGAAGGTGTTCGACGGCACCCTGAAGCAGGCGCGCGCCGCCGTGCCGCGGAGTCTGGAGCTGGAAGGGCGGGTGACGCCCGAGGACCTGGCCGCCTTGCCCGGCGTCGCGCGGGTTCAGGCGGCGGGCGTGTCCGAGGAGGGCGTGCCGCTGTGGCATTGCGACCTGGCCAAGGACGCCAGTCCGCACGCCGCACTCAAGGCGGCCTTTTTGAAAGGCCTGGACATCAGCCGTTTCGAGGCGCGTGAGCCGAGCCTGCACGAGGCATTCATTGTTTTGACGGGGGGCGAACATGTATAAAACCTTGCTGATCGCGCGCCGCGAGTATCTGGCCTTTGTCCGGACGGTCGGGTTCTGGTTGTCGATCCTGACCGTGCCCTTGCTGATTGGGGCGGCGGCGTTCCTGCCGCTCATGCTCAACCGGACGGCCACGCCGCAATCGGTGGCCGTGCTCGACCTGAGCGGGGAGCATCTCGACAGCCGGTTGCGCGACCTGATCCGATCGCGCGCCTCGGGCTCGTATCACGATGCCGGACTGCGGCTGGCGGCCTTGCCCGCCGGTCTGTCGCCGGATATACCGCTGGCGGCGGCCGAGGCGAAGCTGCCGGCATTGCTGAGGTCTTCCAATGATCCGCCCACGGTTCTGATCGCCTATAAGGACGACGGTGGGCTGCATTTTCATATCTGGTCGGAGTCGAGCCGCAAGGGCGATCTGGCCGGACGGCTGCAATCCGATCTGAATGCGTTGGAATTCGAGCGTTTGGCGCGGGCCAACGGCCTCGATCCGCAGCTGATGGCCCGGTTGCAGGCGGTCAAGGCCGATATCGTCAGCCTGACACCCAACAGCGCGCGTAAAGGGGGCGGGTTGGAGGCCAGGGTCAGGGACAATGCGCCGCGCGCCATTGGCGCGGTGGCCGGCTATCTGAGCTGGATGGCGATTTTCTCGTCGTCGATGATCCTGCTCGGGTCGGTCATCGAGGAAAAGGCGAGCAAGGTTCTGGAAGTGCTATTGGCGTCGGTGTCGACGACCAGCCTGCTGGTCGGCAAGGTCCTGGGGGTGGCGATGGTGCTGCTGACGGTGACGGCGATCTGGGTGGCGACGGTCCTGGCCCTTGGCTCTTATGGTCTGAGCCTGGCCGGCCCGCAGGTGGTGCAGGCGGTGGGCATGGCCGTGAATGCCTTGTTCTCACCGATACATGTACTGCTTCTGCTGGCGTATTTCCTGACCGGTTATCTGATGTTCGGTGTGTTTTTCGCGGCCATCGGGGCGTTTTGCGAGACGCAGAAGGATGCGCAGGCGGTGATGGGGCCGATCATGGTCGTGCTGATGATCCCGATGCTATGCATGCAGACCGCCTTCGTGTCGGGTGATGTGCCTTTGATCCGGTACTTGTCGTGGGTGCCGTTCTTCACGCCGTTCCTGATGCCGCTGCGGCTGGGGCAGCCCTTGCCGTGGTATGAGATCGCCGGGACGCTGGGGGGTATGGGGATCGTCGCCGTGTTCATGATGCGCATGGGCGGCAAGGCTTTCCGGCATGGGGCACTCACCGGGGTGCGGCTGTCGTGGGGGGCTTTGCTTGGGTTCGGGCGGAAGGACGTGTCGGGCCTCCGGCGGCCAGGGTCCACGGACCCTGGACCCTGGCCGCCGGAGGCTCTTGCTTACTGCGCCGGAGCATTCTTCAACGAAGGCCCATC
>CAYULN010000063.1:0-9464 GCA_964445605.1 uncultured Caulobacteraceae bacterium
TCGATCTGGCGGATGCGTTCGCGGGTCACCGAGAACTGCTGGCCGACTTCTTCGAGCGTGTGGTCGGTGTTCATGCCGATGCCGAAGCGCATGCGCAGAACGCGCTCTTCGCGCGGCGTCAGCGACGCCAGCACGCGGGTCGTGGTTTCGCGCAGGTTCGACTGGATGGCGGCGTCGATCGGCAGGACGGCGTTCTTGTCCTCGATAAAGTCGCCGAGGTGGCTGTCCTCTTCGTCGCCGATCGGCGTTTCGAGCGAGATCGGCTCCTTGGCGATCTTCAGCACCTTGCGCACCTTTTCCAGCGGCATGGCCAGCTTTTCGGCCAGTTCTTCCGGCGTCGGCTCGCGGCCGATTTCGTGCAGCATCTGGCGCGAAGTGCGGACGATCTTGTTGATCGTCTCGATCATGTGCACCGGGATGCGGATGGTGCGGGCCTGATCGGCGATGCTGCGCGTGATCGCCTGACGGATCCACCAGGTGGCGTAGGTCGAGAACTTGTAGCCTCGGCGGTACTCGAACTTGTCGACCGCCTTCATCAGGCCGATATTGCCTTCCTGGATCAGGTCGAGGAACTGCAGGCCGCGATTGGTGTATTTCTTGGCAATCGAGATGACGAGGCGCAGGTTGGCCTCGACCATTTCGGTCTTGGCCTGGCGGGCCTCGCGTTCGCCCTTCTGCACCGTCTGGACGATGCGGCGGAAGTCATCGACCGCCACGCCCATGTCGGTGGCCAGCTGGGTGACATCGCCGCGAATACGGGCGATGGCCGGGCTGTCATTATCGACGAACTTCTGCCAGCGGATGCCCATGTCGCGCACCTTGTCGCCCCATTGCGGGTCGAGTTCGCGCGAATAATAGGCGTTAAGGAATTCCGAACGCGAAATGCCGTAAGAGTCGGCCAGGCGCAGCAGGCGGCCTTCGAGCGACATCAACCGCTTGTTGATGGCATAGAGCTGCTCGACCAGGGCCTCGATCCGCTGGTTGTTGAGCTTCAGCGTCTTGAGGTGGCCGGTGATGGTCGAGGTGACTTCGTCATAGGCCGTCTTGTCGGCCGGATCGACCGGCTGGCCCTCCAGCTTGGCGCTGAGCATGCGGTCCTGGACGCGGCGATAGGTCTCGAACTCGCCGGCGATGGCGTCGAGCGTGGCCATCACGCCGTCGCGCAGTTCCGATTCCATGGCCGACACCGAAGGGCCGGCGCCGTCGTCGAAGTCGTCTTCCTCTTCTTCCTCGGGCTCGGGCTTCTTTTCGTCCTCGTCCATCGGGACGTAGTCGTCGTCATCGTCGTCGTCATCGTCGGACGATTTCTTTTTCGGTTCCGGCTTCTTGGCCTCGACCACCGGTTCCGGCTTGGGCTCGGGTTTAGGCTCCGGTTTGGGAGGCTCAGGCGCCTTCACCACCGGCGCCGGCGGGACGCGCAGCGCGATGGCGCCGTCGCCTTCGTCGCCCTCTTCGCCTTCACCGTCGAGCGCGCCCGGAGGCGGACCTTCCGACGGGCCGCCGCCATAGGTGCCTTCCAGGTCGATGATTTCGCGCAGCAGGATGCGGCCGGAGCTCAGTTCCTCGCGCCACACCATGATGGCTTCGAAAGTCAGGGCGCTCTCGCACAGGCCGCGGATCATGGTGTCGCGGCCGGCTTCGATGCGCTTGGCGATGGCGATTTCGCCCTCGCGCGACAGCAGCTCGACCGAGCCCATTTCGCGCAGGTACATGCGCACCGGGTCATCGGTGCGGTCGTAGGACGAGGTCTTGGCGGTTTCGGTCAGCGCGCCGGCTTCTTCGCGGACGGCGATCTCGCCGCCTTCGGCGGCTTCTTCCTCGGACTCGATGACGTTCACGCCCATCTCGGTGAGCATGGCCAGGGTGTCTTCGATCTGTTCGGAGGTGAATTCTTCCGACGGCAGGACTTTATTCAGCTCGTCCATGGTGACGTAGCCGCGCGCCTTGGCCGCCTTGATGAATTTCTTGACCGCCGAGTCGGTGAGGTCGAGCAACGGACCGTCGGACGTCGTCTCGGCTTCGGGTTTTTCCGTCGTGGTGCTCATCGGCATCCCCCCGCCGACAGCTTGGCCGCACACATTCGGGCCCGGTTCAATAAACGCATTTAGCTCTCCGCATTTCGGCCTCCCCAAAAGGCCGGTGGGCGCACTGGCCCGGCTGTTATTTCAGGAGGATGGTCAATGAAGCTTTAAGAAAGCTATGGCGCCGCTCACGCCTTCGTTGCCTCATCCTGCCAGATATGTCCGCTACGCAAGGACCGCCGGAGGGAATCGCGTTCCAGCTTCAGCCGTGAAAAAAATTCCGTACCGACCTGTTCCTTGGCGGAATTCAATGCACGATCCAACGCCGTCAAACGCGAGATCGCGTTGAACGCCTGTAACCACCGGGCGTGGGCATCCGCTTGAGATAGGTCCTCCGAGAGGAATGGCGCGCCTGACTTTGAGGCCGCCTTCTGAATCTCGCTTAACAATGCGCCAAGTCCTGATTTGTGCAGATGGCGAGTTAATCCAGCGCTGTCAAGCCCCTCGTGCTGAAAACTTAACGAAACCACGGCGCGGGCCAGCGGTTCGAGGGCGTCTTCGCCGAAACCATAGGCTTCCAGGCCTTCGATCTGGTCGAACAGCCAGTCGGGATGGTCGATGGCGGCCTGAGCCACCGCGGCGGCCAGCAGGAAGGTCATGGCGGCCTTGGCGGACTGGAAGGCGCCCAGTTCCGGGGTCTTGTCGGAGCGCAGCCGATGCAGCGGCAGATTGCTTTTGGCGAAGCGTCCGCCGCCGGGATGTGGGCGGAAATCGGGGCGGACTTCGGGGTAAGGCGTCACCCCTTTCGGCGCCAGCATGGCGTCGTAGCGGCTGAGCAGGTCCTGGCGGTAACTGTCGGCCAGGTCCTTGTCCTCGATCTGGGCGGCCAGGGCGCGCAGGCGCTTCTTGAAGCCGGCCTTCTTTTCCGGCGTGTCGAGCGGTTCGGCCTCGGCCTCGCGCTGGAACAGCACCTCCACGAACGGCTTGGTGACGGTCAGGGCCTCGCGCAGGGCCAGGGCGCCCTTCTCGCGCAACACATCGTCCGGGTCCTTGCCGCCGTCGAGCAGGCAGACCTTAAACGAGCGGCCAGGTTTCAGCTTCGGCAGGGCGCGGTCCAAGGCGCGATAGGCGGCGCGCTGGCCAGCCTTGTCGCTGTCGAAGCACAGGGTCGGCTCCGGGTGGCGGCGCCACAGGATGTCGATCTGCTCCTCGGTCAGGGCGGTGCCGAGCGGGGCCACGGCGGCGACCTTGGCGCGCTGGCAGGCCAGGACGTCCATATAGCCTTCGACCACCACCAGTTCACCGTGGTGTTCCTCGGCGCCGAGGATCTTCAGGGCGCGCGGCAGGCCGAACAGCATGTGCCCCTTGTGGAACAGCGGCGTTTCCGGGCCGTTGAGATATTTGGCCTTCTCGTCGGGATTGAGCGCCCGGCCGCCGAAGGAGACGACGTGGTTGCGCTGGTCCTCGATCGGGAACATCAGCCGATCGCGGAAACGGTCATAGGGCGCCTTGCCCTCGACCTCGATGAGCAGGCCGCATTCGACCAATTCCGACACCTTGGCGCCTTTCTGCACAAGGGAGTCTTTCAGGGCGGTGTGGTCCTTCGGCGCATAGCCGAGGCCGAAAGTGGCGACGTCTTCCGGCGACAGGCCGCGCTTGACCAGGTAGTCGCGGGCGGCCTGGGCGCCCGGCGTCTTGTCCTGGAGGCGGGCGGCGAACCACTTCTGCGCCAGTTCCATCCAGTCGTTGAGGCCGCGCCGTTTCTGTTCGGCGGCGATGGCCTGGGGGGTGACGGCCGGCAGGGCCATCCCGGCCATGCCGGCGAGCTTTTCCACGGCTTCGTTGAAGCTCAGGCGCTCGGTTTCCTGCAGGAAGGAGATGATGTCGCCGTTCTTGCCGGAGGAAAAGTCGAAGAACTGGCCCTTCTGGTCGTTGACATAGAAGGACGGCGTCTTTTCCTTGGTAAAGGGCGACAGGCCGACGAATTCCTTGCCGTTGCGGCGCAGGTTGACGGTCTTGCCGATGACCTCCGACGGCCGCAGGCGAGATTTCAGCTCCTCAAGGAAATGATCGTCAAAACGCACAAGGCATATATAGAGCCTCCGATTCGCTCCGGCACGCCATTTTAATGCATTGTTAACAGTTTCGTCGCGTTTGCGGGTCTCACCGATGAGTGGCTATCGTGTGCGGCCCGGACCGCTGGCGGCGATGCGGGCGATGTCAAACAGCAACCACGACATCAGCCCCCAACCCAGCAAGGAATAGAACATGAAAATAATCCGCCAGCCCTGTGCGCCCGGGGCGGCGCTTACCTCGCATCGCGATTCCTGGCGTAGATCCAGAAGCGGAATGAATATGTCCAGGGCATACACCAACGGGTCGATCTGATCCCCGCAAGGCCTTTCCTCCTGGGCCAGCAAGACGGAACCGGGATATGGCGTGGAGGCATCGCGGGTTTGGACCGTGCCGGTATCCAAAACCATGACGCTCCTTTTATCGAAGCGATCTTCCAACGGCCCGAGTTGCCCGGGAAGCGGGCTGTGGTCGGCGACGGACACAAGAACCCATCCGATCATCCACGCAAAGGCGGCGATAACCAAGCTCCTGAAGATGGCCCTCAGGTATTCTCCCCGTCTTCCATAGGTAAACATTGAGAGGAATCCCGCGCCAAGGTCCCTATGGAAGTTACCGCCAATATTGACGTTCTTTAGGCGCAGGCACCTGAAGGGATTGATGTGCGGCCATCTGCCCAGAACGGCTTTGCGCATGTCGAAATCGGCGCCGACTTGCGCGCCCTGAAGATTGATATCCTTTTTCGATTGGAAAGGCGCCGACTGGCCTTTGGAGGCTTCCGACTTGAAGGCGCCCATGCTCAACGTTCCGCCCACTAGGCAATTCGGCGCGGCAAGCCCTTCGTCGAGTTGCGCGCCCGCCATCTTGAGGTCGCCGCCAATGTGCGCGCCTGAAAGATTGATTCCCTTGTCGGAAGTAAAGCGGAAAAGTTTCGCCTCGCCTTTCTCCCAGCCGTCGCACGTCGCCAAATTCATGTCATTGCCGATAACGGCGTTGGGCGCGGAAAATCCCCCTTTGAGCTGCGTCCCGGACATCTCGAACTGCCCTCCGACCTTGATATCGTTCAGATCCACCGAGCCGGTAATCGTGCAGTCCAGGGTGGTCGGCTCGCCTTCACTCATGCCGCTAACCGGCATTATGGTAAGACCGCCGCCTATTTCAGCCGTTTGGGCGCTAAGAGGGCCGTCAATCCGCCCGCCTCCGATCCCCAAGGTGCCGCGTATCTTAGCCGCGGCAATAATAAGAGATTGAATTGAAAAGGGAAAGACTTCAAATTTATCCCCATTAGGTAGAAAATTGGGTCCGATTGCGAAAAGGCCGTCAATTTCCGCCGTCGCCGCACTGACTGGGCCATCAATATGGGCGCCTGAAATGCCGAACGAACCATGTATTTTTGCGGCATCCAAGTGTAAGGCTTTGGCGGAAAAAGGATAAAACTTCGCCTTTCCGTCCACCATCGCGGCAAAAGAACTGACGGCGAAAAACCCGCTGACTTCCGCCGTTATCGCAACGAATTCATTCGAAATTTCCGCGCCGACAATAGTAAAGCTGCCATGTATCTTGGAGGCAACGATATTTATGGCTCTTGCCGAAAACATGACAATTTCATGATTTTCGCCGCTGCCTGATTCAAAGTGCGTAAGGTTGACAAGCCCGTTGATTTCGGCCGTCGCCAAGTTCAACTGGCCCTTTATCCGCGCCCCTCCGGCTCCGAAGCTGCCATGCATTTTCGAGGCGGACAGATCAATGTCTCCATCGACAAGCATCGGGAAGATTTCCCGTTTCCCGTCTCTAAATCCCTCAACGGCGGCAATAGTCGTAATTCCGTTGATCTCCGTGCACTTTAAGTTCAAATCGCCTTCAATACGGGCGCCCATTATCTCCAAGTCGCCGCCGATTTTGGAGGACGACAAATTGACCTCTCCCGAGGCGTGAAAGGCGATATTGTCCTGATGCCCCCGGCGGCAAGTCCGCAATTTGACATCACCGCGCACGTCGATATTCGGCGCATAAAGCGCCGCTCCTTCGACGCAGGTCAGATGCGCTCCGTCCAGCCGCAATGTCCCGTCGACATGCGCCAGACCCAATGAAACGCCGCCAAAGGCGGAAAATTCTTGATTGAGGATAACGCTGTCGACGTGGCAATGGCCAAGATCAAGCGCGTTTCTTCTGCCTTCGATACTCAGCTGGTCCTCTGAGCGCTTTTCCGGCGCAACCAGTCTGGACCCCGGCGCAAAGAAGGACCCCCGTATTTTCGCCCCGCGGAATTCAGCCCAGCACCGGCCGGTCCCTCCGGCGCCGGAAAACGGCGCTTTATCCTCCGAGGTCATGATGCCGGCAAGATCGACATCCCCTTCGAAAACAGCCTGCCTGGCGTCGATGTGTTTAAGGTATGAGCCCGCCAGCGAAAGCCCCTTCAGGCGCGCATGGGACAGCTTGATCGGCTCGTCGAAGGCGCAGGCGAGCAACGACAGGTGCGGTAGCGGAGAACCGTCCGGCATTCCGCCGTATTCGAGATCGAGAGCACCGGTAATATGCGCCTGCAACACGCGGACGCCGGGCTCCTCAGGCTTCTTCTTTTTAACGCGAATACCGGAACCGGGTAACTTCACGACCTTTGCTTCGGACTCGCCGTGATAGACGACCGGTTCCCCC
This sequence comes from uncultured Caulobacteraceae bacterium, assembly GCA_964445605.1. Classification (GTDB taxonomy): domain Bacteria; phylum Pseudomonadota; class Alphaproteobacteria; order Caulobacterales; family Caulobacteraceae; genus Asticcacaulis. The sequence goes on from CAYULN010000063.1 coordinate 6,750, forward strand.
ATAAGCACGGCGCGGATAGCTTCACCACTGATTTCGACCCGGCTGATCTCCTGGAATTCGGAAGTGGTGAAGTCACAAAGCTCGGCCTTTTCAGCCGCACGCGCCATGAACGTTTCAAACAGGTTCAGTTGCAAGCGCATTCGTCCCCCCTGCCCTGGTAACCTTCCGATGGCTTGGAAAGGTTAACGCCAAATTTGCACGACTGGCAATAACCAATATCACTCCATTAGGTTGAGCCGGCCGCAGGTTTCAAGCCGGCTCGCCTTCCCTGCCTCGCGAAACAAATATTTACCCCGATTAACAATTGACCCCCCTGCCCTTTATCCCTATGTGTGCGGCCGTTTGCCCAAAGCCCTTGAATCGCCCCTCACAGTGAGTCCCAAAACCATGCCCGATCCCAAGACGACCGAACTTCTCCCCGGCTGCACGGGGGTGCTGGTTCTGGCCGATGGCACGGTCTTCCAGGGCTATGGCTGCGGCGCGGTCGGCGCGGCGCTGGGCGAGGTCTGCTTCAACACCGCCATGACCGGCTATCAGGAGATCCTGACCGATCCGTCCTACATGGACCAGATCGTCGCCTTCACCTTCCCGCACATCGGCAATGTCGGCGTCAACACCGACGACATCGAACAGCTGGGCGACGACCCGAAGCGCGCCGCCAAGGGCGCCATCTTCCGCGACATGCCGACGCCGCCGGCCAACTGGCGCGCCGATCTGAGCTTCCTCGACTGGCTGACGGCGCGCGGCGTCGTGGGCCTGGCCGGCATCGACACCCGTGCCCTGACCAAGCGCATCCGCGAAAAGGGCATGCCGCACGGCGTCATCTGCCACTCGCCGAGCGAGCGCTTCGACATCCCGGCCCTGGTCAAGACGGCGCAGGACTGGGCCGGCCTGGTCGGGCTGGACCTGGCCAAGGACGCCACCTCGGTGCAGTCGTCGAACTACACCACCGACCTGTGGCACTGGCCGGAAGGCTATCAGGACGGAAAACAAAAGAAATTCAAGGTCGTGGTCATCGATTACGGCGTCAAGCAGAACATCCTGCGCGCCCTGATCCATCTCGGCGCCGAAGTGCAGATCGTTCCCGCCAAGACCCCGGCGGCCGACATCCTGGCGCGCAAGCCGGACGGCGTGCTGCTGTCGAACGGCCCCGGCGATCCGGCGGCGACCGGCGAATATGCCGTACCGGTGATCCAGGAACTGATTGTGGCCGGCGTGCCGGTGTTCGGCATTTGCCTGGGCCACCAGATGCTGGCCCTGGCGCTCGGCGCCAAGACGATCAAGATGGACCAGGGTCACCACGGCGCCAACCACCCAGTCCAGGACGTGACGACCGGCAAGGTCGAGATCGTGTCGATGAACCATGGCTTCGCGGTCGATCGTGACAGCCTGCCCGACGGCGTAATCGAGACGCATGTGTCGCTGTTCGACGGCTCGAACTGCGGCATCGCCATGGCCGGCAAGCCAGTGTTCAGCGTCCAGCATCACCCGGAAGCCTCTCCCGGCCCGGTTGATTCCCTTTACTTGTTCGAGCGATTTGCGCAATATATGCGGGAGGCCAGCCGCGTGACGGCATAGGCGTATTTCCGGGGGGGGGAACCATGCGTAGACTTATTGCCGGCGCTTTCGCGGTTGTCGCCGCCGTCTTGAGCGCGCAGTCCACTGCGGCCGCTGAAAAGAACCCGTTCGAGATTCCGTCGGACAAGTACCATCGCGGCCTGCTGGTCATCGCCGTTGATCGCCCGGGTTTCGACCTCGATGTCCAGCACTTCGACCCGATCGCGAAAAAGCCCTTTGTCAAGCTTCAGTGGGTAAGCAATCCGGACGCGCCCGCGTTCAAGCGCTTCACCGACACCCAGGGGCATCAATTCCTGGTCGGCTCGATCAGCGAAGGCGAAGGCGTGATCGTTTCCTATTACTTCAACATCTACGGCATGTGCTTCGACGCTGAAACCTATCATTTCTACGTCAAGGCCGGCTCATACAATTTCCTCGGTCATTTTGACGATGGACCGTCGCAACAATACATCGTTGAAGCTTTGAGTTCCGGCAGTATCGGCATCATAGGGAAAGAGCAATATGCCCGTGACTATCCGATCATCGGGCGGAAACTTGAAGGCTTTACCCCGGGCGAGAGCCTGCCGGAGACCAAGAGCGAAGTCGGACAGATGATCGCCACTGCGCTTGGCCACCCGGTCGAAGTCCTGACACCGGCTATGGGAAAGACGAACTACAATACGTCCGCCAACCCGTTGGGCCGATCCATCTGCAGTCCCTGGTCGCCCGGCGCGGAACGGAACCGGCCCGATCCTTCAAAACCGGCGGTCATTGAATATATCCCGAACCCGGCTCTGTGATAGGGTTCCCGCCGCACGGCCGCCGCTTTACTTGCGACCAGGGATCGCGCACTATGTCAGCCAGGAAACATTGCCTGGGGGGAACCATGCGCACTTTCATCGCCGTCTTCGTGGTCGTTATCGCTGCCTTCATGAGTGTCCGGCCCGCCCTGGCGGAAGACCGGAACCCCTGGGAGCTGAGGAATAACGGCTCCCATCCCGGCATGGTGATCATCGCCATCAACGACGGCGATCCAGACTGGAAGGGCCCCGGCCCCTTCCCGCTCGATTTCGACCTCAAGGTCGCCTGGTTCGACCCGGTCAAGAAGACGCCGCACGTCGAGTTCCACTGGGTCAACAACCCAACCTGGACCGACTT